>JBLINQ010000151.1:0-11998 GCA_047639315.1 Planctomycetota bacterium | reverse complement strand
CAATGTCACGGGCCCAGAGACCTTTTTTGCCGGTTCTTGGGGTGCCCGGAGGCAGTCCCATTTTGAGCGTTCAGTTCATAAGCACAAAGCACCTCAGAGGTTTGGAGGCGGCCAGAAATCTCCTGCAACTCCACTCTCGCCAGATCGGGTGAAAGACCGATAATGTAGAGAGCAGGCAAATGAATCTTTCTAACTCGATGCAAGATGGCGCTCTTTGCTAAGATTTCGCCGTTCCCGGGGTTTTGGACGAACTTGGGGCCCGGAAGGATCAATAGGGAACGTACTCTGAAGAGCCGGAGATGAGTTTTTGAAACCTCGCGACGCCGATGACATTCAATTTGCAGCCCGTTTGGTCATGGATGGCTTTATCGACCAGGAGCTGATGCAGTCGGTCTTGGCAACACAAGCCAGTCTCATGGAGAAGGGCAAAGAGGTCACGATCCCACAAATCTGCATCAAGAAGGGTTGGCTCTCCAAACGTGAGGCCCTGTTCTTGATGAGGCCAGAGGCGCCTCCCGCGAATCTCTTTCCGGGTTATACGATCAAGTCATCACTTGGCAGTGGTGGCATGAGCCAGGTGTACTTGGCGCATTCCGAAGCCCTCGGCCATGATGTCGCCCTCAAAGTGCTGAAGCCGCACTTGGCCCGCAACGAAAAAGCGCTCATCCGCTTCAAGAAAGAAGCCGAGCTTCTTATCTCTTTTGAGGATGAAAATATCGTAAAAGGGTATGCCGTCGCCGAAGCGGATGGCCTTCACGCATTCTCCATGGAATTGGTGCCAGGGTCTGAGTTGCTCGAGCTGATCGACAACCACGGGCCTATGGAAGAGGATGCGGCTCTTTATGTCATTCTGCAGATCGGGCGGGCACTCACCTGCATGTATGGTCATGGCGTGGTTCACCGAGACATCAAACCCGGCAATATCCTGATTACGCCTGACAACACCATTAAGCTCTGTGACCTTGGTCTCGCCAGTGCCGACGGTGAAAAGGATGATGAAGGGCTCACTGTCGGAACAGTCGAATACATCGCCCCTGAACAGGCGCTGGATGCCAACATGGCCGATATTCGTTCAGACATTTATGCTTTGGGCGTCACGCTCTATCACCTCGTTCTTGGCGAAACGCCATTCTCAGGTGACAACGACCAAGAAATCATGGGCAAACGTTTCTTCGAGACATTGAACTCGTCCAGCTTGTCCCATCTTTCGCCTCACATGCATTACTTCCTCCAGAAGATGATGGCCACGGACAAAGAGATCCGGTACCAGGCGCCAAGCGAACTCCTGGAGGACATTGAAGAACAGATTCGCGGGAAGAAGACCCTGAATCAGAATCCATCGGCAAAAGGTGGAAGCAGCCTCGAGTTAGATCGTCCATTTGGTCAGGGGCCTAAGAAGGGGCTCTCAGCCCCTACCTCGTCTCGTAAGAAGTCCGGGCTTAGTCCGAAGCCCAAGGGGCGTCGTCGCCGCTAAAAAGGGTGTTATTGATTGATTCGGGCGATCACGTCCGTCCGAGCGATCTACGTTGGTTCAAGGAGCTGTTATCGATGCGAATTCTCGCCATCCTGGTTGTTCTGGCATCGCTCCTTTCGGCGCAAGAAGAGCCCGTCAACCCGCCAACATCCCAACCAACGATCTCGCCTGCGACCAAACTGAACAACGAAGCGGTCGAACTCCTTAGTAAGAAGAAGTACGTCGAAGCCATTGCCAAGTTGAGAAAGGCCGTGGGCTTGCAAGAGTTGGCGAAGACGCCAGTTGATGCGGTGATCAAGAAAAACCTCATTACGTCTTTGCTCGGGCAAGCTTCCCGACAGATGGCGAATAAAGACCTGAACGATGCCGACCGCTCCGTACTCGAAGCCAAGCGCATCGATGACAAGGACGCAACCGTCATTGCCTATCAGGGTGTCATCGCATTTCGTCGTGGGTACTTCTCATCAGCGATGAGCTTTCTTCTTGATGCACTCCGCCTCGATCCCAAGTTGGGCATGGCTCATGAATTCAACGGCATGATCCAGTACAAGACGGAGCATATTCCAGAAGCCATCACGGCTTGGAAACTCGCGATCAAGCACGAGCCTGATCGTAAGAAACACCTGCAACCCTTCATCAAGAAGGCCGAAAAAGAGCTGGCGATCGAGAAGCGTATGCAGACGCTACGTTCGACTCACTTCATTTGTAAGTTCGGCGACACGCAAAATCGTTCGATTGCCAATGAAGTCCTGAAGATGTTGGAAGAGGCCTACGCCAAAGTCGGTGCCGAATTCCGAGAGTATCCCAAAGACGCACTGACGGCAGTCCTATACGCCGATCGCGAATTTCAGGGCGCGACGAATGCCAAGGGCTGGGCAGCCGGCATATACGACGGCAAGATCCGAGTTCCAATTCGGAATTTCACGAAATCGAAGATCCAGATTAGCTCGACTCTCATCCACGAATACACCCATTTCGTTGTTGGCAAGCTCGCCACCAGGGTGCCCGCGTGGCTCAACGAAGGGTTGGCACAAAGGATGGAAGGGAATGATCCGAAGGCGAAGGACGGATACCTCCGTAACCTGAAGCGCCAAGGTTCCCTCAAGAAATTGCAGGTGCTGACAGCTTCTTTTGCCACCATGCTCGATTCACGCGCTGTACGCTTGGCGTATGCGCAGAGCCTCTCCTTCGTGGGGTTCTTAGAGCGCACCTACGGTATGTCCCGTATCATTGAGGTCTTACGTCACATGGGTAAGGGTACGAATCCCGATGATTCCCTCAGGCGTTCCATGGGGAGAAGCTTGGCCGAGCTTGAGAAGCTGTGGTTAGCTGATCTTTGAGCGGAATCGCTCTCGACCAATAGAACTCTTGGAAAAAGATTGAGACAACCGGGTTCCCCATTCATCCTTATGAATGGAGTCGGAACCGATACGGAGAACGTCCATGTTTCTTAGGTCCATCATATTGGTTGTTCTTGTCTTATTGATGGTGGTCCCCACTTCAACCTTCGTCCAGGCCGACAGCCATGCCGCAGGTTCTACTGTCATTGTGACCCTTCGCACTGCTGAACGGTTCGAAGGCAGCTTGACCAAGAAGCGCGGCGGCAAATACGAGTACAAGACTCCCTTCGGTATCCGTATCGTTGACGCCAAAGACATCCTCTCCGAAGTACCAGCCATACAGGTGAGAGCGAGCTACAAGAATGAACGCAATCGCATTTCGGACAAAGACCCCAAGGCCGACGAGAAACTCGCGCGCTGGTGTCGTTCGAAAGGACTGAGTACGGAGTTGGCTCAACACTTAGAGCGCATCTTCGAGAAAGATCCTCTCAATACCTACGCTTGGAGCGTCGCCACCAAGGAAGCCGCCAATCACCGCATCACCAAGAAGAATCCTCACCCGAAAGAAAAAGGGCGCTGGCAACGCACGCAAGCTGATCTCACTTTCCGTGCTCTCAAGAAAGCGGGCTGGCTCAAGTCGGCGATGGCTGTCGAGCAGCTCAAGAAAATACCGATTGAAGCCCAAGTGAACGAAGCGGTGAAGAATGCTGAACGCGGCACTAAGACTCAGCGTTGGGTTGGTGTTCAAGCGCTGGTACGAGCTCAAGCAGTGCGCCGAGTGAAGACACTCTTTAAGACCGTCCTCAGTGACGCAACATGGCAAGTACGTTTGGTCGCACTCCAATCTCTCAAGCAACACGACAAAGGCCGAACCTATAAGCCGCTCGTTCGTGCGATGCTCAAAGTCGGTAATAACGATGCCATTCGAATGAACGCAGCATGGGCCCTCGGAAGACTCGGCGACAAGCGTGCCGTCCCGGCTTTGATGCGAGCGATGAAAGCCACGAACGCCGTGCGTTCAGCAAGAAGCAACTTCTCACAGCTCACCCAAATTGCTTACGTCAAAGACTACGATGTGGAAGTGGCACAGTCCGCCTTCATCGCCGATCCAGTCGTCGACGTCGTCATTGACGGCTTAGTCCTCGATGTCGCCGTGGTCTCGATCAGTCGCCAAAGAGGCATTGTCGCCAGGGCCCTGGGGCGTCTCAGTGGTGCATCCTTACCGCCAACGGTTCGAGCATGGAGTAGCTGGTGGCGCGAAAACAAAGAGAATTACGCCACGCTTCGTTAGAAGTCCTTGTTGTTTTCTTGCTTGCTGGCACTTTCAGCAGTCAAGCCAATGCCGCGACCCGCTGCCAACAAGAACTCGCCATCATCGCGCGTGGCAAACACGTCCAAATTGACCAAGTGTCGAAGTTCTACAGATCGGCCATGTCGATGTAGTAAGTCGGGGTCACTAAGTAGACGTTTCGGTTGTTGGAGTTGGCTGGGCATTCAAGCCGAAATCCTTGATTCGCGCGCACCACGATCGATTTCATACCACCGTTAGGTTCATCGCCGCTGGAAGTCTCATTGCCTTTGACATACGCCAGCTGCCCCTCAACGGCGATGGCAATGTTCCCATAGACCAGGCTATCCATGAAAGCAGCATCGGTCAGATGAAGGCCTTGCCGGGTGGGACGACAAAGACAATAGACTTCCCCGAGCTGAGAGGGAAGTAAGTCAAAAGCAGGTTCGGGAGACTCTTCACATCGTAGTTTTGACGTTTTCCTGGGTGCGATACCAGGTGGTTCTGGTATCAGCGTGGTGAGTCTTGCCCCGATTTTATTTCCTACGACTCTTGGCTTCCCTTTGCTGGTTGCCAACGATCCAGCCAGTTTCCTTGGACCCGGCAACTTCAGTTTCAACGAAGATTATCGTCAGCCAACGCCACCGTTTTTTGCGGTTCTTTTTGTCGATCGGGAGAAGAAGTCTGGGCTTTGTGTCTCGAAAAATTCTCTGTTCTCGGCGAAATGAGACCCAGGCGTCTGGTCTGGGCACTTAGTTGCTAATTGCACGCAGAGGTGTCACAATTCCCTCGGCACGGACGACCTGACGTGCAGCCCAAAAGCGGCTGCAGCTTCGTTAAGTGCAACGAACGAGGGAGAGATCATGAACCATTATGCAGACGCGGCTCAAATTCCAGTCGCAAGCTTGAGCGAGGATGCTCGCGCAATCTTCATTCGAAGAACCTATACCCATCTACTTGGTGCGATTGCTGGTTTTATCGCCATAGAGTACATGTTCTTCACGACGGGGATGGCTGAGACGATCTTGGGGGCGATGCTCTCTGTCCCATGGTTCGTCATCATAATCGGCTTCATCGGCGTCAGTTGGGTTGCTCAAGGGATGGCTGACCGCGCTCAATCGTATACCGCTCAATATGCAGGGCTTCTCCTCTTTGTCGTGGTCGAGGCCATCTTCTTTGTGCCTTTGCTATGGATGGCTGAACAACAAGCCGCTGGCATTATTCAAAATGCCGCCATCGTCACAGGACTCGCTTTCACCGGACTGACTATCTTCGCCTTCACGTCGAAGAAAGACTTCTCCTTCCTACGTGGCATCATCAATATGGGTTTCATGCTTGCCATGGGAGCCATCGTCGCGGGCATGTTGTTCGGATTCCAGTTAGGGCTCTTCTTCGACGTGGCCATGGTTGGCCTCGCTTGCGGATCGATCCTTTACAACACAAGTGGTGTTCTTCGCACTTATCCAGAAAGTCGCTATGTCGGCGCAGCACTCTCTTTGTTTGCTGGTGTCGCACTCTTGTTCTGGTACGTCCTGCGGATCTTCATGTCGCGCGACTAAGTGAAGGAGAGGTAATTCTCTGACGCGAACGATATAAAATGAAAAGAGGAAGCCCGCGGCGCAAGCAGCGGGCTTCTTTTGTGCTTCCTACCACTTGCCAATCGGGGGGGCGAAGGCGTCGCGGTATTAGACAGAAACACAAATGCAGGGCATACTCAAAGGACAGTCGATGACGAACAAGAGAGGTCTCCTTACAATGAATGGTACTTTTCGCAGTGCATGCGTTCTTGTTTTTGGCGTTCTAATTTTGATGGCGGTGGGCACGGCTCAGGAGCGAGTGGACCCGGCGAAAAATGGTGACCAAGAGAGCTTGCCGCGACCGGAAGAACGCTGGCCTTCTTTTTTGGAACCAGAGTCATCAGGGATTTACATCAACGGGACGAAGTGCGGTTTTCTTCACATCACGAAGGTGCGTGATGTCGAGGCAAAAATTTACCTCGTTCGCTCCGAACTCGAAATCTCGATTGCTGCTTCCGAGGACAATGAGGCCGGGACCTACCGGATGACCGCGGAGCGGCGCTTCTCCGATCAAGCTCCCTATCCACTTATTGGCGGTTTCGATGAAGTTGATTCCTTCGGTGATACGGAACTCTATGAGCTTCGGGCAGATCCCTTGCGAGTCATCGCAACAATAGAGGGTGTCGAGAAGAGTTTCCTGGCCACAACGCGGGAAGTCTTGGTCGCCTCTGAGCTACTCTCGTCCGTCGAGCCCCGTCTCTTGAGAATCGGTTTTGGTTATGAACTCAGAGAGCTCGACCTCAGCACTGGAGTTGATGAAGTCAGCCCAATAAAGCTCACCAGCAATATCTCGATACCCCCGTCTTCCGATCCCAGCAACACCAGAATCCGTCTCACCTTTGAATACAAATTCAGTGTTGACGGTATGGATGACATGTTGATCCGGTCGGTTACTGATGGCAATCTTAGGTGCATCGAAGAGTCCATTGGTTCGCATTTCAAGGTGATCACCGAACCGAAAGAGGTGTCCGTGTCAAACATCGAAGCGGTAGATTTGGACAAGTTTCTTGTGGCCACCGGGCGAGTCCTGAAGCTCGACGAGGGCGCCGCTCGAGACTTAATGAATGACCCAACGATCGAGCGACCAAAAGATCAAGGCAAACGCGATCGGCGCAAGAAGAGTAAAAAATGGCGCTTGTTGGCTTTTGTTGGCCTTGGCCTTTGGTTTCTTCTGCGGCGAAAAGCGAAGCGGAAGATGAAAGAAGTTAGCGCAGTCGACCAAGATGCTGGTGAGTAAGCAACTGATTTGATCGAGTAATTTCATCGAGCCCAAAAGAAAACAGAGCTGAAAACACGTCACGCGTTTCAGTTCCGTTTTTCAATGTACATTCGATGGGGGCGTTGCTCTTGCATTGTGCAAGCGTGCCCGCCGCCGGTCGATTTCTACTCGGTGCTTCCCGCCAAAATCTTCAGCAGATCCGTCACCGTGAGGATGCCCCTCAATTTGGAATCTTCCATAATAGGTAGGCATCCAATGCTATTGCCGCGCATGAGTTCAGCCGCTTCGTGGAGCGTATCCGTTGTATTGGCAGTGATAATGTTGGGAGTCATGAAGTCAGCGACTGTCTTGTTGGCACGTATGGTCTCGCCGTGGGGGCCGCCAAAGTCACGTTCAGAAAGAATCCCTGCCACGCCGGTGTCACCAATCACGATGAGATGATGGCAGCGTTTCATTTGCATGAGTTTTGCTGCATTCTCTGCAGTTTCGTTGGCAAAGGTAGTCACGATGTCTGTCTTCATGATGTTCTCAAGACGCATAGCTTACTTATCTCCCAATCTAAGAACCAAGTGTCGGTATCAGCCTTACCCAATGCGAAAAGGGTGCCGATTAGCTCAATTATCCCAGAATGGGGAATTGGGCCCTCATGGATTAATTCGAGTCAGCTTCTCTGGGGTATTATCCGCGCCTGGCACAGCGGGTGGGGAGAAAGCCCCAAGTGCTGGGTGCGCAGGTGCCTCCGGACCTTCATTGGGTACTACGTTATCATTTGCTCTCAGAGTAGAATGGGGGGAGCCGCCGACTGCTCCCAAGCACTCTTCCACGAGCGTGCCTCTCAAAGTCGCTTAATCTCTATATTGGAAGTGAAATCAACAGAATGAACGATGTTGACAAGAAAAAGGCGTTGGGCGGCTTCGAGCGTTACTTGGTGCTCTGGATTCCACTTTGCATGATTGCCGGCGTACTTCTCTCGCAATACACCAACCTTGGCGATCGTATTGAGGCGCTCTCGGTCCGAGGAATTTCAGTCCCCATCGGAATTTGCCTGTTCTTCATGATGTATCCTGCGGTCCTGAATCTAAAAGGTTCAGAGCTAAGGAAGCTAAAGAACAACCCGAAACCGATCTTGCTCACGTTCTTTTCCAATTGGATCCTGGCACCTTTGGTCGGATTCGGTTTGGCAAAACTATTCTTGTCCGACCACGACGAGCTCTTTGTTGCTGTGATCTTGCTCAGTGCCAGTCCTTGTACTGCGATGGTCCTCGTTTGGGGATCGATGGCAGGGGGCAATCAAGAACAGAACGTGGTGAATACCAGTTTCAACACGATCACCATCATGATCTTCTATGCTCCTCTCGTCGCATTTCTGACGGGCATTCAGAACATCGAAATTGATCGGTGGGGACTCGCGATTTCAGTCATAGTCTTCATCGGCTTGCCAATTGTGGCGGGTTTGCTGACCAGAAAACTGGTCATCCCAGCAAAAGGGGAAACCTGGTTTAAGGAGGTCTATCAGCCTGCTCTTGGCAAGGTTTCGATCGTAGCACTCCTGACGACTCTGATTGTTCTCTTCGCGCTTAATGGCGCCACGATATTAGGGAATCCTGAATACCTTCTTCTGATCTCAGTGCCGCTTCTCTTGAGCTTTGTCATTGTCGTTGGTGCCAACATCGCGCTGACGAAGGTCTTCGGCCTCAAATATCGTGAGGCATCGATAGCTGTGATCATCGGTTCTTCCAGCCACTTTGAAATCGCAATAGCAACGGCCATCGCATCCTACGGTGTTGGATCTGTAGCCGCTTTGGGCACAACGATGGGCCTATTCTGGGAAATCCCCATCATGCTGGGCCTCGTCTATCTCGAGCGCTACTTAGGAAGAACAGGATTCTGGCCACCCAACCCATAGTGCTCATACCGTACCAGGTCTACTTCCCTCGTCTATCGTGCTCATACCGTACCAGGTCTACTTCCCTCGTCTATCGTGCCTGCTATTCCTGGACGCATGGGGCCTTGTGCAATGACGTGCCTGGCTCGTCTTCCCGGTTACACAAGCGCCAACAGTCGCTTCTTTTACACGCAGGGAATAAACCTGGTTCGGTACCTGCGGTGGGTTCGGTACCTGCGCAGGAAATATACATGGTTGGTACCTTGCTTCATTTAAACTTTACCTGTCCGGCGTAGTCGCGCTTCGCGTACCCAGCAGAATACCATGGGAACGATGAACAGCGAGATCAACTCGGCGATCATGCCACCGACTGCCGGGATCGCCATCGGTTGTGCCACGTCTGACCCTCGGCCTGTTGATGCCAAGATCGGATAGAGGGCAATGATCGTGGTGAAGGTCGTCATGAGGCACGGCCTGATTCGTCGCAGCCCGGCCTCAATCGTTGCTTCGCGAATTCCTTCGATTGTAGTCGGCTTTCTCTTTTCGATTGAATGTTCCAGGTAGGTTGCGATGACCACTCCGTCGTCGGTTGCAATACCAGCAAGCGCGATGAAGCCGACGACCACAGCCACCGTCAAGTGGATCGGACCTGTCGATGGCAGATCCCAGAGACCCCATTCAAAGAGAGTGTCTTTTATCCCGGGATAGAACGCCATCAGAAGCAGACCGCCAGCAATGCACACCGGAAGTGCTGCAAAGACGTTCAAGGACGTAGCCCACGAGCGGAACTTCAAGTAGAGCAAGAAGACGATAATGGCCAGGCAAATCGGAATCAGCAATTGGAAACGCTTTCGCGCGCGTTCTTGGGCTTCGTAGCGACCAGCCGGTTCGATCGCAACTCCCGCCGGAATTGGATCTGGATGCCCAGCGTCCAGATGCTCGCGCCTTCTCAATTCGATCCGCGCGATGACATCCTCCATGACGGAGCCTTCATCACGGCCGACAGCGGCAAAAGTTACATGCAGGCGCAGTCGTCCGTCCTCGGTCTTGATCGCCGCTGGCCCGGTAACAGACTCGATATCCGCCACCAGAGAAAGCGGTACTGGTCCTCGAGAGCCATGGACGAGGATGCGATCGAGGTCGTCAATCCTATCCCGCCGCTCACGTTCGTAGGCAACGCGGATTCCATAGCGCTCTCGGCCTTCAATTGTCTTGGCAATGACCATGCCTCCGACCGCGGTCGAGATTGCGTCCTGCACATCTTTGACCGTGACCCCCCAATGTCCGACTTCTGCTCGACGAACCTTGATTTCGACGTAGGTCTTGCCGCCTAGATTTTCGACATTTGGACCGGCCACTCCGGGCACGTCGGCGATAATGTCCTTGATCCAACTGGCTGCAGTTTCAAGCGCGGCGACTCCTTCAGCGGCCGTAAGCGTCTTACCATCTTGGTCTCGTGGAGCGCCGATCAACTTAGCGGCCAATGGTGCTCGAATACCGGAGTTGAGCATGACGACTCGGGTCTCAATGGGCTGGAGCCACGCGCCCGCACCTTCAAGAGCACCAGGGACATGAGTTGCTCGCATCAATTCAGCAACGATGTCCTTCTTCAAGACGCCTTCGCGCCAATCTGCGCGTGGCTTTAGAAGAACGACTGTCTCGATCATGCCGACCGGAGCCGGGTCAAGAGCGGTTTCGGCTCTGCCAAGTTTGCCGATGACTTTCGCGACTTCTGGAATCGCCTCCATCATTGCGTTCTGGCGTTTCATCACTTCGAGCGTCTGAGACAGTGAAGCCGAGGGTAGAAGAGAAGGCATGTAGAGCAGGCTTCCCTCTTCGAGCGGTGGCATGAATTCACGACCTAACCCTGGGAACTTCTCTTCAAACCAACCGACGACTGCAAGTTGATCGACCGAGTCGCCAACGATCGCGCGGACTGGAGTGAGTGTTTTTTGGGTGCCTATCGTTGCCAAAACGGCTGCGAATATGATCAGCATTGGGCCGATCATGAAAGTCTTCTTGTGACCGAGAATCCAGCGCAAAGACGGCTCGTAGACTTTAGTGATGAGCTTGCTGACTGGGTTGTCGTCGAAGGACACCATCTTTTTTCTGGCTCTCTCAGAAGTAAGGAAGAGGCGGCAAAGGACCGGCACCAAGAGTACGCCCACGAGAGCTGCAGAAAGCAGGGCCAAGCTCTTGGTCCATGCGAGAGGTCGAAAGAGTTTCCCTTCCATGTCGGTGAGGAAGAAGATCGGGATGAAACTCACTACTGTGGTTGCGACAGCTGTCAGTAATGCTGGACCGATTTCGACAGCTGCTTCCTCGACCACATCTACTGTCGGGCGCTTGCCGCCGTCTTCTTGCAAATGTCGATAAATGTTCTCGGTCATGACAATGCCCATGTCGACCATCGTGCCGATCGCAATGGCGATACCCGTCAGACTCATGATGTTTGAATCGACGCCAATCATTTGCATGGCGACAAAACTGATCATCACCGCCAGAGGTAGAGTCGCTGCGATGATTAAAGAGCTTCGAAGGTGCAGCAGGAATAAGAACACGACGACAAGGGTAATGATCAACTCATCACGCAGCGCGAATTCCAAAGTGTCGGTTGTTTCCTGGATTAACTGAGTTCGATCGTAGAAGGGTGATACCTTAACTCCAGGAGGCAGAATGCCAGATGCCGGGTCGTTCATTTTCAGAACAGATTGCCGTACTCGGGCGATCACGTCCCTTGGATTCTCACCAAACCTCATGGCAACGATGCCGCCGACACGTTCGTTCTTGCCGTCAGCCAAGGCACCGCGTCGGAAGGCGGGGCCCAAGCGGACAGTGCCAACATCTCTGACTAAGACTGGCCGGTGGGACGGGTTTTTTGACATCTCTTCGGCGGTCATGCGCATTCCCATGGGCATGAAACCCTTGGGCGTCATAGTGCCGACAGCAACGTCTTCGACATCAGTCACATTGCGGATGAAGCCGAGGCCACGGAGGATCTTCTCGGCGCCTCCTTCTTCGATGGTCTTGGCTCCGACGTCAAGATTTCCGAGCCGAATGGCCCGAATGATGTCACGCAGATCGATGCCGTAGTGCCGTAGCTTTTCGGGATCGACATCCACTTGGTATTCCCTGACCATGCCGCCCACACTGGCAACTTCGGCCACGCCCCGCACCGACTGGAGTTCGTAACGCACCATGAAGTCTTGGACACT
>JBLINQ010000150.1:0-12017 GCA_047639315.1 Planctomycetota bacterium | reverse complement strand
CAATCCAATATTGAGGGCGTTGGCAACAGCATCGCGGGCCACTGAGATCAGTCTGATGATCGTGCCAGAGAAAAATGCTGCCGAATGAGTGATTCCACTGGCCGACAAGTTTCGTGCCTTTTGGCGCAGCTGGCTATTGTCGAGGTCTTTCGATGTGTCACGATTCAAGATGCCGGCTGCTTCATCGACCAATTCGAGCATGGCAAGGAGTTGGTCGTCACGGATATCGAGAGCTTCAGCGGCTTCATCCAGGGCTCGTTCTTCTGATTCTGTCAGGACCCCGTCGGCCAAGGCGATGTCGACCAAGCTCATCATCGTGCCGTGTCTGAGTTCATCTCGGCATTTGGATAAGACTTTGAGGCAGACAGTTAAGTCTGGGGGGGTGACTCGGAAAGTTCGAATCCGGTCGCAAGACTCATCGCTCAAGCCGGATACGTCCAGCATCGAGTGGATCAGAGTCATCTCTTCACCATCGAAACTGCCGTCGGCGGCAGCAATAGCAAACATAAGCCCGTAGAAAGCTTCGCGCTCTTTGTCTGGAATGGAACTGAAATCGATCGCTTGCGGCATGCGCGTCTCCAAGACTGATTCAACCAGAGTATATCCCAATGCGCGTTTCTTGCGAGGGGCAATATACTGCCGGAAGCGAACTGAATCCATTCTGGGTTATATGTAATCCTAAGAGACTTCTTGGCAACATGCGCCAATGAAGTCTCTGAGCCAAAATCCTCGCCTCGTCTGCACCTTCCACGCGCTTCAGATGAGTCTCTTCCCAATGGCGATTATTTCGGTGTTTTATACCCGAGAAATTGGGATGAGTGTCCAAGAGATCATGTGGCTTCAGGGCAGTTTTGGGCTGGCCATGCTCCTTCTCGAGTTTCCCTCGGGGTATTTGGCTGATCGGATCGGGTATCGTCGGTCGCTGATTATCGCTTCTTTCACCCAGATTCTGGGCTGGGGAATCTACGCTTGGGCCACAACTTTCCCTCAGATCGTCGTTGCTGAGATGATTCTTGGCGGTGGATTCGCCCTCGTTTCTGGTTCGGACCAGGCCCTGCTCTATGAATCTCTCTTGGAGACCGACCAGGAAGAGCTCTATGCCAAGTGGTCGGGCCGGATGAAGTTCTGGGGGCAATTTGGTGAAGGCAGCGCTGCCGTTTTTGCCGGTTCCCTCTACGCCTTTGCCAACCGTTCCCCATTCTTGCTTGAGATGGCCGTTTGGCTCGTGGCCATAGTCGTCGCCTTTCGCATCGTTGAGCCCAGTCGGCATCGGCCACCGATTAAGGACAATTGGGCGCAAATCAAACGAATGCTTCGCCGTGTGATGGTGGATAGCCCAACTCTACGAGTCACGTTCTTCACGATTATCTTGTTCGGAATGGCTTCCTTTATTCCTGTGTGGACTATTCAACTCTACGCTTTGGAAGGTGGGCTCAATGAATTTTGGCTTGGTCCACTTTGGGCGGTTGCCAACTACGCCGTCGCTTTCGGCGCGATCATCAGCCATCGTTTGTCGAAGAGTTGGGGCACAAAGAAAGTGCTACTGGTGTGCGCCGCTCTCGTGGTCGGCGGCTATTTGGGCTTGGGGCTTAGTTATGGGCTCTTTGGCTTCATGTTCTACTACGCTCTGACCTTGAGCCGCGGCCTCTTCAATCCGATTCTTCAACATGAAGAGCAACGCCTGATCACATCGGAAGACCGGGCCGGATTTCTCTCGCTACGGAGCTTGTGTTTCCGTGGCATCTTCTTGCTGACGGCGCCCTTGATCGGGATGCTGATGGATCAGAATGGACAGCATTCAGTCTTCTTGGGGTTGACTGGGATCTTTGCTGTCCTGGTCCTTATCGGGGTGTCCAAGCTCATTAAGTACGACGTGATTCGCTAACCTATGAGCCAATCTCCTCGCTGAATCTTCGCCGTTGCTTCGCTACAAGACCGGTCCAGAGCTCCAGCGATAAAGCCACGGTTTTTCTTCATCTGGAATTGATGGAGCATTTCCGACGGACGGCCATGATGTGGCCCAGTTACGAATGATCCAGCCGTCTTCTCGTCTTCTCAGTGAGAAGCTCCAGACGCATTCTTCATTGATTGACTCAATGCCATCTTCGGCCCGTGAATGAATGATTCCACGAATCCGAACGTTGGCGAGAGGGCCTTCTGCCTGCCACCCATCCAAGGCCCGTGCATAACTCCAATCGAAGAGGGTGTGGAAGTGCTGGGAGAAATAACCGCACTGCTCGTCTTCGTCGCGATCGAAATTCGGAGTGAGTTTGGCCAATGAGGCGAAGTCGTTGGCAATTCCCGCTTCGAAGAAAGATTGGATGACACTCTCGATCGCCGGTGGCAATTGACCGGTTTCGACCTCGAACGGTGGTTCGATAGGTGCGTCATAGTGAGCCGCGGGCTTATGGCTCGTTTTCTTCTTCTCACTTGCTGCAACCGGTTTGAGGTCGATCTCGCCATTCTCGTCAGCCAGGACGATGCGCTGGCAACCGATGAGAAGATGAAGGTCCATGGGTTGGGGCTCGAGGCGCCAAGACTCAACTCTCAGATCCAATAAGAGCGGCGCCTGTTGCAACGTTTCCAGGCTGCCATCGATCCAAGCATGCTTGGATGCGCACAAGACATCGTGAGCGTAGTCTGCGCTGACCTCACTGAGGCGGGCGGCGATCTCGTCGTCCGAGTCAAATTCTGTGACCTGCGATAGCTCGAAACCTTCCTCGAGATTCAAGGTGCTTGGCATGACATCAGGGTCGAGGCTCTCATGCGCCAGTGCGAACGACGTGAGGCCGCTGCATTCGAACATGATAATTCGGCCCGGCCCGGCCAAGGTGATCACCAGAGTTTCGCTGTCTTCACGTTCGATTTCGGCAAGCCACAGATCTTCCTGTGCTGCTTCCAACTTCGTTTTCGAATAGTGGCGATTCAATTTTGACTCTCCCGGAACAAATGGGGCCATCTGCGTGCCGCCTTTGGATGGCTGATTGGCCCACCTATTGGTCGTTGGTGGTTCAGTCAAGGAGTTGGCGAGCGCTCTCAGCAATTTGCCAAAGAGCGTCAGGAGAGGAAAGGGGACATCTGCATTTGCTGGGTCTTGGTCGGTTCTAACGTGCTGAACTGATTTCGACGACGACTTCCATATTGCTCTGGCCGGGTTCGAATTCGAACTGCGTCGTACTCTCGTTGTCGCCATCACCGTGAGAGACAATCATCTCCCAGGTGCCGCCTAGGCGGTAGCCACCATGAGTGAAGTAGCCCTGCTTGTTGCTCGTGAAGCTTGCCATCTCTTCTTCAATAATCGCGGTTTGGGTAAGTGCCAAAATCCGAGAATCGCCAGACTGGCGTTTTAACTCCTCGGGGAATGGCCGGCGCAGCAATCGGATCTTGGCACCCGGAAGTGGTCGCTTGTTCTCATCAAAGATGCGGCCACGGCAGATCAAACCACGGTTGCTCAAGCGGAACACACCGACTTTGCTCACCGTGGCTGGGTCGGGTGTCTTGATGAGGCGTGCGGCGTAGGGCGGTTCTTGAAGCGCACTCTTCTTCATGCCCGTAATTCTAAGTTCGAGCTTTTCGTACAACGCGAACTCAGTTGGAATGCGAATTTCGAAGACCCCGTCTTCGTTGGTCTTCACGCGATGGTGTTTCTTCGCGGCTCCGTTGACGGCCACGCCAGGTACGGCCAGCACGATGTCAAGATGCTCTTTTGCGAAGGGAAGGCCATCGCTGGTCTCAACTCGCGCGGAGGCGATGCCCCGCTCTGGACCCAAGGGCACGTCAACCGCCTTTCGTTGTCGGTCTCGTGTCGGGCCATGCACAATCATCTCGACCGCATCATGACTTTTGTTCATTGGCATCACCGTAATGGTAAAGCTCGAGAACAAGCCAACGTGCGGCAGATTGACGACTCCCCGTTCTGCAACGAAGGGAACTGATCCTGAGGAGATTGATTGAAGCTTGGGATCGAAGTCGATTGTCTTGTTGTTTGTGCTTGGGCCTTTTTCTCGTTGACTCGAGTAAGAGCCAATCCACACGACGCAGGGCTCTTCGTACATCTCGCCGCTGTCTTGTCTCAGCGTCAAACGAATTGCGCCAGTTGCTGGTAACTCGAGTGGTCGACATTGAGGACCTTGTGAGGTCATAGAAACTTCCGAAACCTGTTCCATGAGAGATCGCGTGACGCCACTGGCATCGCTCAAAGTTCCCTTGTTCATGGCCGAGTTGAGATTCTCGAACAACGCTTGGGGAATAAGAGGGGGGAAGTAGAAGGTCGCGTGAACGTCACCTTTTTCGAGTTGCGTCGCCAAAGGACCGTTCCATCCGTCGTCGCCGGCGTATTTGCTGCTCTTGGCACTCAGGCTCCGACGAGCGTAGGCAATCCCGCTGGAACCCTGGGTGGTTCCTGTCCAGATCAAGATGCGCCGGGGCGCTAAGCCATTTGTTTCGTTGTGACCTTTCAAGTTGTCGCGCCAAAGTGCAACGGGGACTCCTTTGACTCCGCGACCCTTCGGGCTAAGCACTTGGACCTTGACCGCATAATCCGGTTTCAGAACCAGCTCATTCTTGTTGGTCATGACATCATAGAAAGACTTGATATAGAGTTCGCCATATTGACCACGATGGGCGCAGAGGACGACGGCTGAACCAATGAAGTTCTGGATTCTGACGTCACCCCAGTTGTCAGCCCGAAGACGTTGTCCGCGTGTTCTCACCACTTCTTCGCGCCGCCACTTCCAGTCGATCTCACTGACTTGCTTCTGCGGTAGGAAGAAAACGATGGCTCCAGATACGCCGGTTCCTGATTCGCTGTCAACGACGCGAAAGGTCGAGCCGTAGCCACCGTGAGAGTGAGAGCGCCCATCAAGTCTCTTGTTGAGGCCGGTTGGTAGACCCATTTGCTCACGCCGCAACTGGGCCGCAAGAATAGCAGCCTGGTCCGCCTCCAAAGGATCAACGCCCTCAGGCACGATGACCTGTCTGGTGTCATCAATGAAAATGTCGTCATCTCCGGCCACGGTCATGAAACCGACCAGAGCGACAATGAGAACTGTGACTGCCAGGAGTGCCGTCACCTCTTTGTGGTTGCGCAATGCTGCAAGCATGGAATCTCTTCTCCTGACCCTATATCGGATAGTGGTCGCGTGAACTTGGGGAGAAACTGCAAGAAATCCCAGGCTTACCCACCGGTGCTCAGAAACACCGTTTCATGGATCACTTGGACGGGATTTAACGCGCAGGAGTCCGTTTTTCTTTAATGCCCGAGTCACGCTGATTCGGGACATCCCTTACCATCAACTCTTGCACCGTTGGATTCTCACGCCGATTTTCATCGATAACATTCCCCACCTGGGGCATAGTGGGGCGGACATAGGTATTCGTGAACCGTGGAATCAAGTGAATGAACCCGCTCCCAGATGCAGCCAATCAAGGCGACCTTAAGCTCGTTTCTGATCTTCTTGGGGTGCCTCATCCTCAATACGACATGGACTTGGCCTTAGCACGCGCCTGCTGTAGCGGGTTTTTTGACGTTGCCCAGGCCCTTATTGACGCCGGGGCTGATCCGAACGGCCAATATTCTCCTGACGGTACATTCGAATATGGCCCGATCATCCTGGCCTCCTGCGAATTGTTGCGCGCCGATGGCATCAAGTTTCTGCTCAGTAATGGTGCCGATCCGCGCGGCAATTCGAGTGACTCGAATTTCCCTCAATGCCACTCACCGCTTGAGATGATTGCGGCTTCGTACTCCAAGGGTGAAGAGAAAAAGGCGGCGTGTCTGGAGCTTCTGAAAGCCGCGGGAGCATGACGAGAGGCGTGGGCAGCCCAAAAAAGACCCGTGGCGCCGACGTGATGCAAATTCCCAATAAACGTGCGCGAAAGTCATGAACACGGTGGCATGCAGATTGAGAGAAAGCCGAGGATGGACTCGAAATTTGAGTGACCCCGGCGTAGCCTTAGGAGCAATGGCGCTATGTGGCAAACTTTCGCCCTACCCGTTCAGTCCCGCCTGGGCCGAAGTCTCAATCCGTGAACCAGCTTGACCGCTATCCAGAATTTGCTGCCCCGGTTATCTGTGGCGACCCCGTGTCGACGACGAGTGGATGTTTAGCTGCAGCTATGTTTAGAACACATTTGATACCCACGGCATTTGCCCAGGATGCGGGCGTCGGTGGGAAGGTACTCAATGTTTGAGCTGTGATGGTTGGTCGCGGGACGACGATTGGTACATGGACGACTGGAATACGACCCCAAAGAGGAACTCACTTGCTTAAAATTTTTATCGATGCGGACGCCTGCCCGGTCAAGAACGAGGTCTATAAGGTTGCGCGTCGTTATTCGATGCGAGTGATCTTGGTAGCCAACTCGTGGATGGAGATTCCAGTTTCCGAACGGATTCGCTTGGAGGTTGTCGGGGATGGTTTTGACGAGGCCGACGATTGGATCGTCGATCATGTCGAAGCCCATGACATCGTGATCACCGCAGACGTGCCGCTTGCTGATAGATGTGTCAAGAAAGATGCCGTTGCTCTCAATCATACCGGCAAGCCCTTTACCGAAGATACCATCGGGCATGCCTTGGCGACTCGCGACCTCATGACCGGTTTGCGGGCTGCCGGAGAAGTGACCAGCGGGCCGCGCCCAATGCAGCCGAAAGACCGTTCGAAGTTTCTGCAGCAGCTCGACACCATGATCCAGAAGATCAAGCGGAAACACGAGAAGTGAGCTTACCAGCGACAATCTCCAAATTCTGAGAACAAGGGGATATGGGAATCGTCAGAGAATCAGCCCACACCCGAAATTCTTGTCAACCGAGAATGCCCATGTCCTTGAGAAACTTACTTGTCATCGTGATGGCACTAGCGGTTTTGGGTTGCAGCTCTGCCGCCGATCACGGGCCAGATGGGCCCGAAGCTACGTCAGAGAAAATTGCTGCGGCCAAAGCCAGATTGCGTTTTGAAAGCCAACATGTCATCAGGTCGGATGACGAACTGAAAGCTCTGATGTCTCGAGAACTTGACGATGTCATGAGAATCGTGACGACAGAGAATAACTATCTGACGCTCTTTCAAGTTCGCTATTGGTGCGCCGAGCATTTGGATGAATCGCTGCCACGCCTGATTGATCTCCTTACAATTGAGAAGTTCGTTGGTCTGAAGAATACCGCCGATCTCATAATCTATGAACGCATTGCCACGGGTGACCTGCAATCGTATGGCCATGGTGGAGTTGTTGACGATGATCTCTTCTGCGTGTCGGGCCGGGCGTCGTGGATTTTGAAGGAATTGATCGGGCAGGAATTGGGCGTCGTTGGCATGAAAACCGATTATGCAGCGAAGAAGTTGTTGCAGGCGAAGTGGATGAAGTTCGAAGAGCGGCGAAATGCTGGTGAGAAAATACAGGATAACGGCCGGTGAGTTCGTACAGCCAAGAAGTCCGGTTGCGTGATGTTCATCAAGACGATGTCGCCATCTTCTTTGAACATCAACGCGAACCCGAAGCCAACTACATGATCGCGCTCTCGACCAAGAAACCCCACGATGAGATATCTTTTCAAGAGCAATGGCAGCGCATCCTTCACTCCGAAACAATGCTGCCCAGAACCATTGAAGCCAATGGCCTTGTTGCTGGCTACGTTGCGAGTTTTTACCGCTTGGGGAAGTTAGAAGTTTCCTATTGGTTAGGCAGCTACTTTTGGGGGCGAGGGTTAGCGACCGCCTCTCTTTTTCAGTTTTTCACCATTCAACAAGCGCGCCCTATTTATGCACGGGCCGCCAAGAAGAATCGGGCATCCTGTCGGGTTCTATAGAAATGCGGCTTTCTTATCCATGACGGATCCAGCCGGTACGGCAACGCCGAAGGTGAAGAAGTCGAAGAGTTTGTAATGGTTCTTCGGGCCTAACAATCGAAAGATCTTTGTCGAAGTCCTTTGGCGCGAAGGGTTTCGATCTCCCTCAGAAAACGAAGGACTTCTTGATAAATTCCGTGCAAGATCTTGCCCCAATGGCCGTCCAAATCTCGAACGCCAAGTCCCAACTCTGTTCCGACGGATCAAAGCCCCATGAGTGCATTACGACAGGATCAATTCGAAGGGTGCTTGCTTGGACTTGCCCTGGGAGATGCCTTTGGCGCGCCCTTCGAGGGTGGAATCTTAGAACGTCTTCTTTGGCGTGTCATAGGGCGAACGTTTAAGGGCAAAAGACGATGGACCGACGACACACAAATGTCATTGGATGTGGCCGAGAGCTTGATCATCAAAGGGCGAGTCGACCCCAACGATATGGCTCTGAGATTCGCTAAGAACTATCGCTGGAGCCGGGGTTACGGGCCAGGGTCTGCCAAGGTGCTTTCCCGGATCGCAAGAGGTGTCGATTGGCGCGTGGCGAATTCGTCTGTTTATCCCGAAGGCTCACTCGGCAATGGTGGCTCCATGCGAGCTCCGGTCCTGGGGCTCGTCTTTCATGATTCGGAAGAAAAGTTAAGAGCGGCGACGCACGTCTCCACGATCGTGACTCACGTAAATCCCCTCGCTGTTGAAGGAGCCATCTTGATAGCGTCTGCCACGGCAGCAGCGATCAAGGTGGAAGATCCGAAGGAGCTTGTTCTGGCTCTTGACTCTTGGCGGCAGAAAAGCTCGTTTTCACCACGCTTGCGTTGCGCTCAACACTGGATCATGACGGGAGAATTCCCCTCGCCAAAAGTTGTAGCACGTACTCTTGGCAATGGCATGAAAGCGACCGATTCCAGCCTGACGGCGATATACATCGCGGCTCGGTTTCTCTGGCGCCCGTTTGAAGAGATGCTGTCTTTCGTTGCTGCTTGTGGTGGCGATGTCGACACCATCGGCGCCATGGCCGGCGCGATTTGGGGGACGGCCAATGGGGCCTCATCTTTGCCGGTCGGGATGGTCGAGAACCTCGAGCAATCCACTCGAATTCGCCGGGTGGCTCGAATTCTTCTTGATTGTAGCGCGCGCGCCGATCAGATTGACGTGGACGACTTCGAAATGAGCATGAAATGTGAATGACCCAAGAATCATCTACAATGTTGCGGCTTTGGATGCTGCGCACCTCGATCAGCTCATGGCGAAGATTCCGCATCATCGCCGCCTAAGCGACGTCTTGGCCTGGGCTGCCCACTTGACTCCATCGCGAAAACCAATCCTTTCTTTGGCGCAAGACGAATACGCTCACGATGTGGTGATTGATTACGACACTGAGACTTTTCTCGTTTACGATGTGACCTGACTTGGAGCTGTGACGGCGGTCGCCGTTTGGCACGAATCTCCCGATCCTGACGCGCTCTTGACGGCTCGACTGAAGCGGGGATGGACCCCAACACCGAGTGACACCCAGTCCGGTCCTCAGGTTCACGGATACGCTGCATGTCTTTTTGACGAAGACCACAGCGACCGGTCAGAAGGATAAGAACGATGGCTGACGACGAGCTGTACGACACGATCGGGCGGGGTTATTCCCAAACACGTCAGCCCGACGAACGCATTAAGGCGGCCATCGAGCAAGCTCTTAGCAATTCTGCAGGAGTGCTCAATGTTGGCGCGGGCGCCGGCAGTTATGAACCGCTTGGACGGACAGCAGCAGCGGTCGAACTGAGCCAAACGATGATTCGCCAACGGCCTTCAGATGCGGCTCCCGTTATCCAAGGCTCAGCGCTTCATCTTCCATTTTCTGATGAATCCTTCGGCGCCTCCCTCGCCATTCTGACCCTGCATCATTGGCCTGACTATCGACTGGGATTGCGAGAGATGAAACGCGTGGCGCAGGAGCGTGTTGTGGTGCTGACTTGGGATCCCTATGGTCCCGACTTCTGGTTAACTCGAGACTACTTCCCTGAGATCCTTGAGATCGATCGCGAGATCTTTCCAGGCATGGACGACTACGCCGATGTTTTGGGTCGAATCGAAATAAGAAATGTCGAGGTCCCTTGCGACTGCACCGATGGTTTTTTAGGAGCCTACTGGCGCCGTCCGCACGCCTATTTGGAAAAGCACGTTCGTGATGCCATGTCGACATTCACGAAGTTGAGTGATGTCGAGACCGGAGTCAAAGCCCTGGCGCACGATTTGAATGATGGCACTTGGAAGGATCGAAATCATGATATTCTTGATCGCGAGAGCATTGACTTGGGCTATCGCCTCGTGATTGCAGATTTGACATCAAGATAGAGTTCGAGAATTCTCATGAGAGCGTTAGAGAAGATTGAGACGAAGAGGCTGCTCTTGGAGCGCCCGAGGGCTAGCGATGCGGCGGACATGTTTGTGTGCTACAGCAACGACGAGGAAGGCATCCGATTTTTGACATGGCCCAGGCATCAGAGTCTTGCCGATGCCGAGGTTCTTGTCGCCATGATGGAGCTTGCCAGCGACTAAGATTTGGCCGACTTTTCGCCCTTTGTTATCCAAATCACGTGGCATCCAGGCGTGTCCTTGAGAAACAAGATTTTTAATTCGAAGGAACGCTGAGAGCCTTTGCCGAGTTTCCGAACTTGCATCCCGATGGGTTAGACGATGCCGTGTGTTATTCGTAGATCTCAACGAAATATCCACTGACAGTAAAAGCATGAGCAATTGTGCGATGAAAGAACGCTGATGCCCTCGAACATCGAAATCAAAGCGCGAGCTTCCGATTTGTCTCGCATGCGCGCTGTGGCAAGTGAATTGGCAACGGCGCCCATGGTCGTCTTGGAGCAGGTCGACGTCTTCTTTCATTGCTCCCACGGAAGGCTGAAGCTGCGTTTGTTTCCCGATGAGACGGCGGAACTCATTCAGTATCACCGACCAGATACCCAGGAATCGAAACAGTCAGATTATCAGATCTACCTGGTCGACAAGCCTCAGGAGATGCGCCAATTGCTCGCTCGTAGCTTGGGAGAACGCGTGGTTGTCAAAAAGCGCCGTGAGCTCTTTCTGGTCGACCAAACGAGAATTCATCTCGATCAGGTCGAAAAACTGGGAGACTACATGGAGCTGGAGGTGGTATTGCGCCCAGGTCAATCGGCTGCCGAAGGCAGTTTGATGGCCAAGGAACTCATGACCAAGCTCGGAGTTCAGCAAGACGACTTAGTTTCCTGTGCGTATGCAGATCTACTCTTGGAGAAAATCGGTTCGAGCTTTGAGTGAATCACTGAAGAGCACGCGTTTGGGATACTGGTTGGTTCTCTTCACAGCTTCCGTGATGGTGCTTTCGTGGTTTGGCTCTGATTATCCTCAGGATCAGGCCTTGCAGCATATCCCGACAGTCCTTGGCTTGCTCCTACTCGCTTTGGCACATCGTCGTCGATGGTTGTCGGTGACTTCTTTTCTATGCATCACAGTCTTCATTTGGTTGCATATTCTCGGCGCACGCTGGGTCTATTCGAATGTGCCTTATGACCAATGGCTGACGGACTCCTTCGGATTCTCACCGCGCGAGTACTTTGGTTGGCACCGCAACCACTATGATCGACTCGTTCATTTTTCCTTCGGATTGTTGTTTCTCTTTCCGATTACCGAGGTGTGTCAGCAAGCTGGGGGCCTGAGCCGGCGCTTGGCTCTTTCATTTGCGCTTCTTGGTCTCACCGCGGTTGGTGCGGTTTACGAAATTATTGAGTGGATCGTCGCCGAATGTATGTCCCCGGAACACGCCGAATCGTACAACGGGCAGCAAGGCGATTTCTTCGATGCTCAGAAAGATCTGGGCTTGGCGTTGCTTGGCAGCATTTTGGGTGCCATCGTACCTCTGGTTCGGCGACCTAACAACCGATGAATGACCGATATCAATCCGCTGGTGGATGGCCGATAATACCGAATTCGATTCTTGATCAGAAAGCAATGTGATGACCGAAATCAGAGGTCATATCCTTTATGACGGCGATTGTGGCATCTGCAAGCAGATTGCCGGCAAGCTGTCCACAACCTTCAACAAGCGTGGATTTGAACTGGCCCCATTGCAAGAAGACTGGGTGGCGGAGAAAATTGATGTCGGTGAGGAAGACCTTCTCAAAGACATGCGATTGCTCTT
>JBLINQ010000149.1:0-12231 GCA_047639315.1 Planctomycetota bacterium | reverse complement strand
TGCGCAGTAGCAGTACTTGCGGTAAACGCAAGAACAGCAACCAAAGCAGCAGTTGCCAAGAAAGACCTCTTCATGAGGTTGTCTCCTAAGTCGAATTATTGTTGAAGTGGCAAAACTGGTAGGCCTTGTTTCCAAGTCCCACCGATATCATGAGCGGGCGCATCCTATCTTTTCGGAAAGATATGTCGCACCTTTTTTTAGTTCTTTTGAGGAAACTTGTTTTGAAGGCAGTTGGTGTTGTTAGCGCACATCGGATCGTGTCGGTTACGCACGAGTGTCCGTAAATTGACCCCAAGATGGCCGTTACTAAGAGCTTGTGGCGGTTTTCTGCGTAAAGCTATGTCTTCGCGAAGTTGCACAAATGACGCAAATAACCAGAAAGGCCGGCTGGAGTTGCAAGATGAGACGATTCATCGAAGTTGTCAGGTGCCATCCAAGTTCTTGCGGAGTCAATACGTAAACCACGATCCAGCCGGAGCTGGCGAACGCGATGAATAACATGAACATTTGATTCATCGAACCGTCACGCCAAGACCTCTTTATGCAACTCAAGAAGACAAGAATGGCGATTAAAAGAAGGGAAGCGCCCCAGCGTGTCCTAGTCAACGGCACGTATGGATTGAATTCTCCGCCGTAGGCCGCCAACACTTGGTGCCATCGCGATCCGTTGGTGAAGTAATCAAAGAGAGTGGTGCCACCATTGGCTAAGAGGTCGTTTGTTGGCGGCCAACTCTGTTTGAAGACAACGAGTGCCCCAAGGAACAAAAGCATTCCAGTACAAGCTTGAATCAAGAAGCTCCGGCGCACGCGCAATTGGTCTTGTCGATACAAGAAGAAGACAAAGAGGGAAGTGGCAAGTATGAGAAGCGGGATCCCCTCATTCTTGAGCCATGGCATCGCACCGAGATAGAGGCCAGTGCACAACGCGTGACTGGGCGGCATGTTCTTTTTATGGAGCGCTAACCCTAAGCCACCCACACCACCCAGAAGTGCATAAGCGACATGGGGATCAACGTATTGGCGTTGATTCCAAATCAGTAAGGCGGGCGTTAGCATCATCGCCGTTGATGTAAGGGCCGCGAGACGCGGTGATCGTACCGCGCTGACGATTTCATAACCCAAGCATGCAAAGGGGAGAATGAACCCTGCATGGGTCCACTGAATAATATCCCAACTTTCACGACCAAGGAGAAACCACTGCGCAGAGACCGCTCCAGGTATGAATAGCGGATAGTCCATGTGGTGAGAGGGATGCAAGAGGGGCATCAATTCCGGATAGTTCACACCGCTTCGAAACAAGAATCGAGCGGCGTAGTTCCAAATCGCCATGGCATCGCTGCCACCGTTTGGACGGCTTTGATCGAGGTAAAGAGAGATGCTCGTCATGATGATGCCAGTCAACACTGGCAGCACGACCCACTTTGAAACACTCTTAGTCTCGTGCGCATCAAGAGACTTCTTTGCAAGCCAACGGCTCATTACGAAAAGGAAAGCGCTCAAGCCGAGGAAGAACCAAATTAGATATTGGGGGCACTCCAAGTAGAGCGCGAAAAACCAAGCGACCGAGAGCAGGCCCGGTCCGGTAATCGGAGCTAAGCTGATGCCCTTGATGATATGAAGTGGTCTTGAGTCTCCACTCTGCATCCGAATCAAGAAGGCTAGAAGGAATCCCCAAAGCCAAATGCCCGTTCCTGTCAGTACAACACTCAATGGCCACCCTCATCTTTTGGGTTTGGAGACCTGAAAACAGCGAGCTTCGGGCTCAGCCTTTCGAAAATGAGTTTGCGTCCTTTTTGTTCAGCCCAAGTTCTTGCTTCCATTTCAGTCTGGTCGATCGAGGCCGGAATGTGAACATCGATGATGCACCATTTGCCTTTCTCGAATTCGGCGAGAACTTCCAGGCGCGTGTGTTTGACGAGCAATCGTGCGGGAATGGCGGCGAATTGACAGGAATTGAGCCGGCCGTTTGCTGATCTTCGACCAATTTCATCGGTGACGAATACGACTTCTTCGGCCTCGCCCAAAATCTTAGAAACTCGGCTAAAGCCGGGTTGACCCCAATGGGCAATAGGGCGGTCGAGTTCGTCGTCGACCGTCCTGAACAGCTGGATTGCACTGAGAATGCCAGCAACAACAAGGAGGGCTGTGACGAGATATTCACTTCGGGTGGATGTACGATTCGTCACGATATTCGAATTCTCAAGATCCCAGGCACTTATACCTGCGAAATCGTTTGTTTGTCACTGTAACCATCGAGGTACTATCCTACCTCAGAGCGAGACACAAAGTGAAGGGTGCTAACATGGTTGGGAGCTAATACCAGTCCAGGAAAGGCCCGTTCTCGTCTCGTCTTAGTAGGGTAGCTTTGGTTAGGATGTCTGCAACATGAATAAATCACCCACAATTACAGAGCGCCCCCAACATCTTCCGATGACCCGGGCCGAAATGGACCAGCGAGGCTGGGACGCCGTTGATATCGTCTTTGTGACTGGTGATGCCTATGTGGATCATCCTTCATTCGCCATGGCAATCTTGGGACGCAATTTGGAAGCCGCAGGTTTTCGGGTGGCGATTCTCAGCCAACCACGATGGGATGATGCCGAGCCCTTCCGATGCTTCGGGAAGCCACGACTCTTCTTCGCGATCTCGGCTGGCAACATGGATTCGATGGTCAATCACTACACCGCCAACAAGAAGCCTCGCTCCGATGACGCTTACTCGCCTGGCGGTGTCGCCGGCCGTAGACCTGATCGGGCGACCGCAGTCTATGCTCAAAGATGTCGCGAAGCTTTTCGTGGGGCAACGGTCATCGCTGGTGGTGTCGAAGCTTCTCTCAGGCGAGTCGCGCACTTCGATTATTGGAGTGAAACGGTCAAGCCATCTGTTCTTATCTCCAGCAAGGCTGACTTGGTTGTTTTTGGTATGGCCGAAGCGCAGATCGTTGAGATCGCCAACCGACTTCAAGACGGCGACTCTGTTCGCGATCTCCGCGACATGAGAGGTGTGACCTATTTATTGGGTAAGACCGAAACCCTCGCGCCAATGCCAGAGATCATGAAAGAAGCGGGGACCCCGCGAGACGACACGAAGATAATGCCGTCCTTTGAATTGGTGAAGGAAGACAAGCGAGAGTTTGCGCGCGCAACTTTCATGGTTCACTTCGAAAGTAATCCATTCAACGGTCGTCGATTGACCCAGGTGCACGGTGACCGCCTTGTTGTTCAAAACCCTCCGGCTGTTCCGTTGACAACCAAGGGCATGGATGACGTCTACGATTTGCCTTACACCCGCAGTCCACATCCTTCCTACGGTGATCAGAAAATTCCGGCATGGGAGATGATTCGCAACAGCATTACCATCATGCGGGGGTGCTTTGGCGGTTGTTCATTCTGTTCGATTACCGCTCACCAAGGACGGATCGTTCAATCGAGATCCAGTGAGTCCATCGAGAAAGAGGTGGATCAGCTCAAAGGCACCGACGGTTTTACTGGAGTGATTTCGGACATTGGCGGACCGACGGCCAATATGTACGACCTGCGTTGTACCCGCCCTGAGGTCGAGGTGAAGTGTCGGCGCCAATCCTGTGTCCATCCAACGATTTGCAAGTTGCTCGGTACAGATCACGGACCGCTCAAGAAATTGATGAAAACGGTACGCGAGAAAGACCACGTCAAGAAAGTCTTCGTTGCCAGCGGGATTCGCACAGATTTGGCTCAACTTGACCCAGAGTATGTTCAGGACCTCGCAGAGCACCACGTCGGAGGCATGCTCAAAGTCGCTCCAGAACATGCACATCCAGATGTGCTCAAGGCTATGCGGAAGCCGACTGTCGAGGATTTTGACGGTTTCGTCGATGCGTTCAATAAGGCCAGTAAGAAAGCCGGTAAACGGCAATACATCGTTCCCTACTTCATCGGTTCGCATCCCGGGAGTGGTGTGGAAGAGATGATCGATCTGGCCGTATACTTGAAACGTAGTGGTCTTCGGCCCGATGCCGTTCAAGACTTCATTCCCGGTCCGATGGACATGGCCACGGCCATGTATTACACCGGGCTTGATCCTCAATCAATGAAACCAGTCAAGGTCGCACGAAAACTCAAAGATCGAAAGATGCAACGCGCCTTGTTGCAGTTCTTCAAACCGGACAACTACTTTGAAGTTCGGACCATTCTCAAGGACTTAGGCCGCACCGAGCTCATTGGCGACGGTTGCGATTGCTTGATTCCTGCTAACCCTCCCCGTGAAGCAATGTTGGCCCGCCGCCGAGGCGCAAAAGAAGCCATGGCCAAAGGGGATCGTTCATCTGGTTATCGCCCTCACCGCAAAGGGTGGACGAAGCCTAATCAAAGAAAGAATTCGTAATCATGATCAAGAAACTTGACAAGTGGCATAGCGACAATCTTGGCAAAGAAATGCCAATCGTTCGTTATGGTGACACTGGAGCGCCGGTTCTGTTTTTTCCAACTGCCGCGGCCGATTACCTCGAATATGAACGATTCAAACTGATCGATGCCATCAAGCCCTACATTGATGGCGGTTTGATCAATGTCTTCTCGATCGACAGCGTCAACAAGGACGCATGGCTCAATGAAGATATCTCGCCAGCCGAACGAGCAAGCCTTCAGGTTGCTTATGACCGCTACGTCAGTGAAGAGGTTGTTCCTTACATTGAAGACGCGTGCGAAACGCCAGGGATCGGTATCACGACGACGGGTGCAAGTTTTGGCGCATTCCATGCCATGAACACTCTGCTCAAGCACCCCGATCAATTCTCCGGCACGATCGCTATGTCTGGCTGCTATGACATCCGATCGTGTTGTGATGGATATCACGACGAAAACGTCTACTTCAACAATCCGGTCGAGTTCATTCCGAATATTGACGATGCCGACCTGCTTGAGAAGATTTGTGCGACGCGCATCACCATCGTCACTGGACAAGGTGATTATGAGAATCCGGACTACTCAAAGGAAATGGCCGGCGTTCTTCAAGATAAGTCGATTCCTGTGGAATTAGATCTCTGGGGCTTGGACGTCAAACATGACTGGCCTTGGTGGGAAAAGATGTTGCACCATTACATCCCGACTTACTTCGCGTAATCAAGACGACGTCGTAGACAGACAACAAAAAGAGGCTGGAGTTCATCAGGACTCCAGCCTTTTCTTAATCCAAATCACGAATGAACTTGGCGGCATAACTACGAACTTCTTGGCCATTGAGGACATGGAAGTCGCGGAGTCGATCGACTGTACTTTGGGAGAATCTTCCCAGAGGCAAATGAAGTGGTACTTTGCCGAATCGGCGTGCCAGTCGTCGCCAAGATGCCTTGAGCGGGCAGGGCGATACGATGCAAACGTGACGTTCAGTCGAGTGCATAAATGCTCCGGCCAAGAGCCGTTCTTCTAACGTATTCCACTCATCCAAGGCCGGGTCATGCCAAATATCTGGTATGGGACGGGGTGGAAACAAGAAAAAGGCGCCGCCATATCTGGATTGGGCCACACCCGGGCCGAGCATGTTGTCGTGATAGTCGGTGGCGAAGAAGACGAGCGTCGATTCTTCCTCGTGCTCAGCAAACCAAGTTGTGCGCCATGTGTACTTATTTGGATCGGCTGGTACGTCAAAGAGGAAAACAACGATTTCGATGCTTCCCTGTGCTGGGGGGTATTCCCGAACGTAGAGCTTGCCTGTATGCCAATTGCGCAAGGTCTCACGCATGTCCAAGCCGTCTTTCATCGACGAGGAGAACTCTTCGACCCGGGCCAAGTCTTGATTGAGCATCTCACGGGCTTGTTGACGGACATGGCTATTGAAGCTCTCGATTCTTGAGTCTTCAGGTGGCCAGGAACATTGCTTATGAGGATCCCAGACTTGTTCCCAACGTTCGCGTTCTTCAGGCTCTGGTTCTTTCTTCAACTCTAAGGATCGCCAGGTGACCTCTTGTCCAGGAAGGCGATTGACCATTTGAAATTGACCATGGAATGGAATGTCCGCCATGGAGGGGCCCATTCGCAGAGGGACGTCATCACCGATTTCTTGATGAGGATAGTCTCTGGCCGTCTCCAACAACCGAATCGCGTAATCGTCGCCAAAGACCTGCTTGGCTGCTTCGATTAGGGTGATCAAGTCGGGGCGCAACCGGCGGCGAATCAAAGTCAGGTTTCGCACATACTGAAGGTAGGTGGCGAATCGTTTGGTCGTTAGACGGGACTTGGCTTTCGGACGTTTTTCTACAGTCCGATCTCGCGCCTCTAACAAGAGCTCTTTGATGCCATCGATCGACAATGTTGCTTCTTCTTCAAAGCCCGATCTCAAGTCTTCATAGAGCCCGGTGATGTAGGGGAGTTCTGCGAGGAAGAACGCCAACGTGTTGCTGTCGACAGGATGAGTTTCGATTGGTGCAAAGTAGCTATTTGATTCTGGATATTCTCTGCGCTCACGATAGGCATCGACTAACCAAGGCCAGTCAAGGATTGAACAGACACAGAGAATCTTCTCGTTTTCGAGTTCCAACTTATGAAGCTCGAATGCCATGTGGCGAACGCGCTGATCTTGTTGCGATCCTGGCTCTGGGGGTGGTGTCGCAGCCATCACTGCGATGGCGAACTTCTCTGGGCTCATTTGTTTCAAGGCGTAAGGGTCAGGGAAGAGTGCATCTTCTTCGATGAAATTTTGGCATTCGATGTCGATGAAGGCGCACTTGATACGTTCGGCAAGAGCGCTTCTGAGCCCGCGAATTACGCCTTGGCACGGATCAATAGGGACATAGCTAAATCGGTCTTCATCGTCACCGCAACTCTGGATCACGGCGGAAATGAGAGGCAGTTTTTTGACTGCTGCCAAGACATCATCGGCAAACGACGGTGGCAAGGGAACAGCAAAACAGTCGTGTCGTTCTCGTAGGAGCTCATCACGAACAGCGAGTGCAAAGTCGGCACTGCCATGCATGATCGGCATGACTCGCAGGCGATCGCTCAGCTCGAAGATCAATTTTTCAGAATCGGTTTGACTCAATCGTCAAACTCCTCGTCGTCAGGGCGAAGCGGATCATCACCGCCAAAGAAAAAATCTGCAAATCCATGGGGGAGCTCTTCTGCTCCGAGGACCTGTTGCCTGCGGCCGGCCATCTCTTCTAAATCAAGAGCCTCTTCACCTAAGACTTTCATCACGGCTTCACGCCACACTTCGTCTTTGGACAATGGATGCGCTTTGTTCTGAGCCATGCGTTTAAGCGAATAGCGCAAAAGGTTGATGCCATCTCTCGGTGAGAAATCGAGGTTGAGGCCGTGAGCTTGCTGGAGAAAGTCAACGGTCAACTCCATCATCTCAGCATCAGCAAAAGGCAGATGGTAATTAAGAATTGAAAGTTCATCGGCTCGAGCAGGATATGAGAGGGCCAAGGTCGGCTGGAGTCGGGATAAAATGTAGTCAGGAATCTCGAAGGTCGATTCATCCTGATTCATCGTGACACAACAACGGAAGTCGGGGTGAGCATGGATCGTGATGCCGGCAATGATGGACTCAACATAACGTCGATGATCCAAGAGCGGAGCTAAAGAAGCCCAACTCTTCTCATTCATGCGGTTTCCTTCGTCCAAGACGCAGATGCCACCGGTGATCATTGAGGTCACTAAGGCTGAGGCGTGATAGTTGATCTTACCATCACCCGCCAAAACGGGCGTGACTAAGAGATCTTCCGGCCGTGTATCAGCTGTGCACTGGTAGATCCGAAGGGGTTGTTCACGATGCCCGGCACCAGCCATGGCCAGGGTCGTTTTACCCATGCCGGGCATGCCCACAATCCTCGGTGAAAGCGGCCGGTCTTTTTCATCAATGACGAGCCAGCAGGCCAGGAGTTGTTCTAAGACTTCACCTTGCCCGATCCACTCGTGATCGGTGATCACGGGCTTTGATAGATGCAGCTTGATGCCGTCAATAATGACTTCTTGTAGTTCAGTCATGTTTTCTTGAATTCTCCAGAGCGTTCCGAACAAGCTCTTCAGGGTAACCTTCAATTCCCAGAACGCGAATAGCATTACTGCTTTTTGCTTTGCCAGCCCTCAAGCGGTAATCGAATACCATCTTGCCGTCCCGGATCTCTTCGGTGAAATGAAAATTGCGGATGCCAAGGCCGCTATCCTCTTCCAATTTGGTAAATGGAGCGTCATGAGTCGCTACCAGTGCTTTCCCGTCTCTTGAGGCGATCCAACGAGTCACTTCAATGCCAGCGGCGACTTTCTCATTGGTATTTGTACCGCGGAACATCTCATCTAAAAGTGAGAATGTTGGGACCTCGTTCTCCAGGTCGTCAATGACGTCTTTGATGCGTCCAACCTCAACAGCGAAGTAGCTTCGACCATCATCCAACGAATCGCTGACGTTGATATCCGTGTGAATCAGGTGGGGTGAGGTCGTCATCGATTCGGCACGCACTGGACCACCACATTGGGCCATGAGTTGGTTGAGGCCACACATCTTGAGGAAGGTACTCTTACCTGACATGTTTGAGCCGGTGATCACGAGGACACCTTGAGCTTCGTTCAGGTTCAGGCTGTTTGATCGCGCCTCTTCGATGGGGAGGAATGGGTGCGCCCCAGACGTTATGTCGATCGTCGACTTTGTCTGGTCAATGATGGGCCAGTTCCAGCCATGCTGCTCTTCGATGAGCATGGTGAATGAAAAAAGAGCTTCTAATTCACCCAGTGCCGAGAATGCATCAATGAACACCTTGCGGTTGTTTCTGAAACCTCTCAGGACTCGTGGTAGGACGTGCAGATCAAATAACGTCAACCAGCTAAACACCACGTAGAATAGGCCGAATTTGTAGATGCCCAAAAGCCGTAGCCGCTTTTCAATTTCACCTACCGACAGTTCGTCATGTTCTGTTGCTGTCTTGAGTCTTGTATGGATGGAACGGAGGTGAGAGCACTTTGGGCCGAGCATCTCCAGACTTGCTTCGACAGTTCGAACCGCCTGTAGGGTCGGTTTGATGCCATCCATGAATTCGCGGTAACGAGGCACCAATTCCGTTGACAACTGATTGCGGTAATTGAGAATGGCTGCTGCAGCAAAAGTCAGTATGAAGCAGAGCGTTGAGCTAAAAATAAACGCCGAGGCAAAGAGCGCCAAAGTGATTGCCGTGCCAATCCAATTTTCAACTTTATGTTCTTCGGCAGGCATCGAAAATGAATCATTGAGGAGAGTTGAGAGATCATCGCCTCGCAAACTCAGGCCAATCCTGGCGAATTCTTGCTCGGTTTCTTCCCTGAATGCTCGTGCCTCGAAAAGTTCTCGGGCTGCTTCTTGGCGTTCACTTATTTCAGTCGAATCAATGGGAGGTTGTCGCAGCCAATTGGCAATTTGGAAGGATCCCAGTTTTGTGTGTGCGGTGGATAGAAGGCCAAATAGATTGGATCTTCCATTAAAGACGCCAAGGTCATCGAGGACATATTGCGCTAGTTCTTGGTGCTCATATTCAGGCTTTGTGAGCTGAAGTTGCTGACAATTGGCGAGGAACGATGGGGCCGCTTCCGGCCGTTCCTCAGATGCCAAGCGCTTGGTTTTAGTTGCCAATATGTTGGCTAAGCGCATGTGACGCGCCAAGAGCTGGCGTTTGGGCCGATGAATGCGAACGATCAGAATGAATCCAATGATGGCAGGGACCATCATGAACCAGCTATAGCGTGTATCCTCGCTGAATGCTGTCAGGAAGTACCCAGCAACGATGAGGATAAAAGCGACGACACGAGCTGCCATGAAGCGCTGGTCGATTCGGCGCGTATGTTTCAGCTTCGATTCTATCTTCTTGGTTGCGGCATCCAGTCGTGTTCGAGTCTCGTCCACTCTGGAAGTCGGTGACGCTTCTGATTGTTCGTCGCTCATTTCTTGGCATGCCCAGAGCCAACAATGACTCGTTTCCTGAATTTGGCTCTCAAGCCGATTTCCGAATGCTCACGTTTAATCACATGGCTGAAGAAGTAATAGCAGATTGGCAATCCAAGGAGGAGTCCCCAAACGCCCAAGGCATGATGACCGATGACCAAGATGACCAAGACCAAAATTGGGTTGATCCTCAGGGCAGCTCCCATGATGCGCGGATTCAAAACGTAGGCTTCTAAGAAGTGGATGCCGGTAATGAAGGCAACTAAGATCAGCATCTTGTCGATGCCGCCGACGTAGAGGCCGACCAAACAAATGGGAACGCTTGAGATGAAAACGCCAGCAACAGGAATGAAGCCACATACGAATACGGCTAAAGACAAGAACCATATGTTGGGCATGCCGAGGAGCGACAGGCCAATGGCCGTCAAGATTGAGTTGACCATTGCAATGACAGCTTGGGCTTCAAGCACCTTACCCAGCACGGCGCCGAACCTGACGATACTGCCAACCGTTTGCTGATAGAACTCGGAGAGCTTGGTGCCTTCCAGCTTCTTAACTTCCTTGGTCAACGTGTCGAGATCTAAGACGATTAAGAAACTAAAGAGCATCGATAGGAATAGAAGTGAAAACACGGCCGCGATGGCAGTGACGGCGTCGGTGATGAACGTCGGGATACCTTTGAGAACTTTATCCCGATTCTTATCTACCCATTCACGAATTTGCTCATTTTTCCACAGCGAGATACGCTTGGCGGTTTTTTCATCGTTGGCTTCCAGAGCTGGAGCGACCTCCGGTGAACCGGGATCTTCTTCGGCATTTGGCTCGGCAAGTTCTTTCGGGAATTCGACCGTGACGAGTCGCTCGTAGAAGCCGCTCTTTTCGAATAACCAAGGATCAATATCCTCTTCCCACCGAGTTGGTAGGTCCTGGACTTGTTCATTCAGTTGAGTCAATCCCTGCTTAACTTGAGGTATGGCCAGATGAATGACCACCGTCAAAGTCATGATGAATGCGAGGAAGACAATGATGACTCTTTGACGCCAGCTCAATTTGGGGGCTCGTCGACCCAAGACCTTGGTGAGTGAACTCGTGACAAAGGATATGACGAAGGTCAGGAATATGAGAGTGAAAAAGTCGTGCAGCAAGAACAGCAGGAGAAAGAAGATGCCCCAGATCATCATCTTTTGAAGAGTGATTTTAAATCGATCGAAGAGGCGCCAACTCTGAAGCCGATGTGCTTCAATCTCTTCCTCAATTTCATCTGAGGTGAGGTCAGCGATTTCAGGTTTTGACCTTGCCATGATTCTATGTCCGCCTCTTATCGTCATGAGATGTGGATTTGGATCTGCTCCAAACCCAATTCATGGGTTTCTCAGTTCATCCCGACCGTGGGGCCGATTTTTCGTCTCTTTGGCAAATATACCGATGTAGATGGATTTGCCAACCGAAAGGGGCCAGTTCTGGTGATCAATCATGAATTGACCACAGAATGTTGATTCGGGGGTGAGGCAGAAAATTTCTGAGACGGATATGGGGCGGTGTTCTACTTCAACTCCGCTTTCATCAAGCCGAGTCTTCCAAGCCGGAAATGGACACCGGCTTGGCCTGGTGTCGTTCTGAGAGAGCGATCATAGAGTTTGTAGGCTTCATCATGTTTACCCAGCTTTTCATAGGACCGCCCTAACATGTTCAGGACATTGTGGGACTTGCCTGCATCGCCCATGAGCTGGGAGAGCATATGGACCGCAAGATCGTAACTCTCTTGTAGGTAGTGGCCACGCCCAAGATAGAGCTTGGGGAAATTCAAGTCGGGGACCAGATCGTGAACTTTTTGCAGCATTTCCATGCGCCAGATCACAACTGGCGGACGCTCGGTAAGGCGAATTCGTAGAATCTGTTGCAGCCGCCTTAGAGCTCCATGGCGGATATTGCGATCTGGACCAGAATCGAGGTAGTCGAGGTAAAGGGGCACCATCGTATTACTGAGTGCGCCCTCGGAGTCAATCTTGTGCTCGACCAGTCGCTGGGAGGCTTCTGTGGCCTTCGGATCAGCCTTGTTCGCCCTCTCGAAGGACTGAATCGCATTGGGAACTTTGCAGCTTGCCACCTGGCAAACTCCGAGTTCATACCAGAGCTGGGCATAAAGTTGCCTTGATTCCAGATCGTTCTCAGCCTGGAAGTTTTGAAGCTTGTTCTTGATGATCTGTCGAGCCTTGGTGCAGTCACCTGAGTCTCGCATTTTCTTTGCGCGGTCCAGGAGATTGAGAATCTGTTTCTTGTCGGCGGAAGAGCTCATTTGCTTCCCTTCTCTTTGTCATCGGTGTCATCGTCTTCCAGATGTTCCGTGTC
>JBLINQ010000148.1:0-12368 GCA_047639315.1 Planctomycetota bacterium | reverse complement strand
GATACGAATTTCATCGTGACGATGATCAGAACAAAAAGCGAGATCAACGAAGCCTTTGGTTTCTGTCTCGCCCCAACAGCATAACATTCTGCCATCCAGTTGCATTCGGCGGCAACTCCTTGGTGGTGGGCGGAATAGATCCTCAGCTGGCTTCTTATTGGGGGCATGTAAGTAGGGATTACGAGTATGAAACTAAAACCACATACGATTTTTCTCGGCGACGCGGCGTGCCCCTGCCAATTGCCCACGATGCATGAGCCAGTGGTCGGCAACGAACTGGAGACAAAGGCGATAATCACCAAAAATCGCTTCTTGTCCTTTGGGAGCATTGGCGCTCACCTTGTCGAGATCGTTTTCCTTCAATTTGTTGATCAAGTCAATCGTTTTTGCCCGCATTTCGCGGCACAAGAATAGCACTTCATCAAAAGGCGGATATCGCTCTTGGTCGGCCGTGACTTCGTCGCCATCAAAGGTTGGTTTCCATTTAGCCACTGGGTTCGTATCACCAAACATGAATTCGTGAATGACGAGGCCTTCAACATAGGCCAAATGTCCGAGAACCCACATGGTGTGACCTCCCCCGTGCGAAGTAGGAAACACGAAACAGTGGTCTCGCATATCTTCGATCTTGGCCAGGGTATAATCGGCACTTCTCGTCAAATTGCCGCGAATAAGATCAATCGAGTTCATAGGAGTTTCTCTACCGTGAATTGGGCAAGAACCGGGCTGTGGTGCCCAGATTGCGCTCAATGCGACCGTACAGGAGGTAGGCATTCGAGTCAATCTCCGTCGTCGCCGCGAAACCCCCAATCCAGCGCTTGTCTCCGGTGGCCCTACAATTGGAGAATTGGGGAGTCCCGTGCTAACTTGTCCAAAATTGTCACAGTCAGGAGAAGAACATGACGAGTCAGGTAGCAGTGGTAATGGGGTCAACGAGCGATTGGGAAACGCTCAAGGCCGCAACCGATATGCTCAGCGAGCTGGGTGTTAGCTGGGATGCCGAAGTGGTCTCGGCACATCGCACACCAGAAAAGTTGTTCTCTTTCGCTAAGACAGCTGCTGCCAAGGGCTACCAAGTGATTATCGCTGGTGCCGGCGGTGCCGCCCACCTCCCAGGCATGGTGGCCTCAAGCACGGCCCTCCCAGTCTTGGGTGTCCCCGTTCAAAGCAAAGCGCTGAGCGGCATGGATAGTCTTCTGTCGATCGTCCAGATGCCAAAAGGCGTCGCTGTCGGAACCCTCGCCATTGGCGCTGCCGGCGCCGCGAATGCTGGCTTGCTCGCCAGTCAAATCATCGCCTTGAATAATCCTGAGGTCGCCGCGCGGATTGCCGATTTCCGGAGTCAACAAACAGAGCGAGTCATGAACGACAAATTGCCAGGACAGCAAGACTCATGAAGCCGATTTATGTTCTTGGAAACGGTCAGCTTGGTAACATGCTTCATGAAGCTGGAAACAGGCTTGGGCTTCATGTTCAGACGATGTCGATTGAAGAGAGTTCGCCGATTCCGACGGATGTCACAATTACTGCCGAGCGAGAACACTGGCAGCCAAGTGCTTTCATCAATTCAGTCGTAGCCCATCCTGGCTGGATCAACGGGGCCGCATTCGAGTGCATTCCTGATCGACGTAAACAAAAAGCCCGTCTCGATTCCGTGGGCTTGCCCACTTCACCATGGTGCGTGACAAAAAAAGACTCGACTCTCGAAGACCTGATTGCCACCTTGGGCGACCGCTTTCTTCTCAAAAGCGCTCGCGACGGATACGACGGCAAGGGCCAATGGCGCTACCAAGGAGAATCCGGTGCCGAGCTGCCAGACTGGAAGTCAAATGCCATCGCCGAACAGTTTATCAACTTCGAAACCGAAGTTTCATTGGTGGGCGCGCGCAATGCAAATGGTGAGTTTGCTTTCTACGAACTAACTGAGAATTTCCATGCTGATGGCATCTTGCAACTGAGCCTTAAGCTGGAAGGTGAATTTGCGGCGTATCAAGAAGAAGCAGAGAGCTACCTCTCTGTTTTGATGAACGATTTGGACTACATCGGGGTGATGGCTGTGGAGTTCTTCGTCACCAACGACGGACTCCTAATTAACGAGATTGCACCTCGCGTTCACAACTCGGGCCATTGGACTCAAGCTGGTGCCTCCGTGAGCCAATTCGAATTGCACCTTCGCGCTGTGGCAGGACTCCCCCTTCCAAAGATCGATCAATCTGGGCACAGCATGATGATCAATCTCATCGGTGATGAGCTAACCAACGAGTGGTACACCACGCCTGGGGCGAGAATTCACTGGTATGGCAAAGACGTTCGCCCCGGGCGAAAACTCGGACACGTCAACTTCCATCATGCGGATCGAAAAGAACTTGCACGATGGCTAACCGAGTCTCCTCTCAGCTCCCGATTCGAAGGCGCCCGAGAAAAAGCGCTTGTACGGTACCAGGTCTAATCCCCTCACTTCCCCAACAACCGCCTATACCGTACCAGGTTTATTCCCCTCACTTCCGTAGCTACAGCGCCAGCTACCTCGGCATTTTTACCGCACTCGGTGATTCAGTGATACGCCTCCTCACACCAGTTAGAGCCCCAGTTCCCACTTGACACCGCCTGACGACAGGCCACTCCCGATTCGTGTACCATATCAACCGCGAGTGCCGCAGAAACTGTCGGCGACGCCACCAGGAGTCTTTGTATGCGTCTTATGATCTGCATCCTTATCGCCACAATCTTCGCTTCCGCCAGCTGGGCTCAAGAACAAACCGATGTCGTCATCAGAATGTCAGCGTGCGAGGCGGAGAGAGAATTCTCGATTTACATCGATGCGGGACTCTTCATCAAGTCACCCAAAAAGCTTGCGCTCAAAGGATCGATCAAAGTCGCGGGTGAGACGTTCGACATCTTCCTCCCGGAGGATAAGGGCGGTCATAGTGGTTCCTCGCGTTCGAAGCGCAAGAACGGGACGGTGACTTACACATCGACTTACTTAGCCATCGACCAAAATCATGATGGCAAGCTCGAAAGCTGGGAGTCATACTTAGCTGAGTTGCCACTTCGTATTGGCGACTCGATGTTTGATGTTGTCAAAATTGAGCCCGATGGATCTTCCATCACCCTCCGCCCTTCCAGCAAGCCGCTTCAGGGTGCCGTTGTTGGACGCAAAGTTCCCAACTTCGAGTTCACGACAATTGGCGGCAAGGTCGTCAACCGTGACAGTTTCTTAGGGCGAGCGCTTATCATCGAATGCTGGGCACCCTCATGACACAATTGCTGGGAAGGATTCCCCTTCGTGAAAGGGGCGACAAACTACCTTGGCTCAGACAAATTCAATGTCCTACTCATCAACGACAAACACAACAGCGGCAAAAACGCAGATCATCTCATCGACCGATACAAGATGCATGGTCACACGCGCGTGCGAATGAAAAACGCAGCTTGTGCCAAGCAGCTCCTGTCGCAGTTTGGTCACTTTTCGTGGGGTTACATCGTGATCGCTGCCGATGGTACGCTTGTGGCAATCAATGCGCTCGCTCACGAGTTGAAACCGGCACTGGAACGAGCAGTCGGTGTCGAAACCAAGAAGAAAGGAGCCTTTTCCTTCTTTGCGACGATCTCTGCGGGAATGCCTGTCATGGGCAACCCGCTGCTAAAGAAGGATCGCAAGGCTACGTTGACTGTGACCGTCATGATTCCGAAGGGTTGGCACGTCAATGGCCACGAAAAAGGCGGTGCAGTCCCCATCACGTTCAACGTCAAGTACCCTGAAGGGTTCTTAGTTGGCAAGCCAGTGTTCTCCAAAGGCAGACCCGGACCTGACGGTAAGCTCCGCCACAGTGGTTCAATCAAGATCACTGTTCCCGCTGTTTTCCCCAAGGGCACCCCAATTGGCCATCACGTCCTTCATGGCGACATCCAGTTCTTGGCAAGCGACGAGGAGGCCAAGCAAACGCAGACGACTCTGAAGTGGTTTGCTGACTCCAAAATCATGTAGAGGTCTACATTCTTGGCCTCGGCAGGAAAGAGGCTGAGGGACGATTTGAATGCGAGGCGCACTGAAACTCAAGACCAGGGGAAACGTCTCAAACACTCGGACATAATGGTTAGCGCCAGCAAGAATCGGATCTTGCCGATTGATTCTGGCAAGGAGCTGGCCATCAGCGTTGAAAGAAAAGCTCAGCGTTAGAAGAAGCTGAGTTGGCGTCGGGTCAAGCGCAATAGGGGCAATGGCGTCATATCAACTGCCGCGAGACTGGCGCTGTTGAAACCTGCCTCAGCCGCAGAAGCCTCTAAAACAGAGGAGCATCCCCGTCGATGCCCGAATGGCATCGGCCTCCGGATACCAGTCCAGAGTCAAGTAATATGGTAGATCAGATTGCGACGAAAAATGAAGGGCTATGAGTTCTTCTGCCTAGACGATCCGCACGTTGCCATGACCGACTTCATTGATATCAACGGAGAAACTTCAATGAACGAGTCAGCGAAGCCGTCAGCATCTCTGCCTCTCCTCCTACAACTCCTCCTCACGCACGATAAACGCCGAAGACTTCGAATGGTCAATGAACTTATTCTCATCTTCAAGAAGTTCAGTAGCCAACTTCATCCCCTCAAGTGAACTCATGGCAGCGACCATGTCTTCTTCGGACTCAAACCACACTTCGGCAATGCCGTCGAACTCGGGGAGCATCCCCCTCGACATCCTCAACAAATCGTTCATGGGCGTGTCAATCGTGTGCGATTGAATGTACTTCTTGGAGCGCAGGTCGCCCGCGTGCTTTTGAAAGAATGGACCGTGCTGGTTCAACCAGTAATCTTGAAACTGTTGACGGGTCATATCTGGATGGCGGGTTAGGCACATGACAAACTTGATCACGAGAGTCTCTCCGTATGTTTGCTTGGATACAAATAGGATGCCGAGCCCATCTTACCATCCCACCCATTTCTCTGCACACGACTCACACACGGTTTCAAGCCAATGGTGGCAGCCCAAAGGCGAGGTCAAGTTATCTCGCCACAGCTCCCGGCTTTCCACCATTGGCCTGACGTCGCATGCCACGCAGGAGCCTACAGATCGGTCATGCCCATGAAATATCTCTGCGCCGTCAGCAATTGTCGGCCACCTCCCTGCTTAGACAATTCGATTCTGAACGTTTGATTCTCTCGAACGACAATCGGCTGCATCAGGTGAATCTGGCCGCCCCTGTTGCTGGCAACCGACGAATTCTTCCACACAAAGACACGATTAATCTCAACGCTGAGGGATGCCCACCGAACAAGACAAGAAATCATGTAAGGTGTCCAGGAAACCCAATCGCCTTTCTGGTGGAAGACGCTCGATGCTCCAAACGCCAGGCGAGCTATGTGTACACTTGATGCAGAATCGGGAAGGCGACGGCAGCCCAATACGCGACGGTGTGGGATTCCTTAGTTGTTTCCAGCCAATCCATGTCAAGCTTAGCAAGAGAAAGATGCACCAATGTGCCATCCTTGTTTAGCCCAGAGTCGCGGGGGTCCAGTCCTATCAGGCATCGTATTTTTCTCCTTGCTTAAGGCAAAGACTATGCTCGAAGTGAATACGTATCGTTGAAGCGCCCAAATGAGACCAATAGAATCTAAACTTGTGCCCCACTCATATGATACGATCTGGTGCAGTAGAGCCAGGAGAATTTGATGGTTGATTCGAACGATTCAGATCCAAGTAACTTGAGCGAGGACAAGATCCTCCGAGGCCTTCCAGAGGTGGATGGCTACAAAGTGCTTGAACCTGTGGTCATCTACGCTCGAATCGGCGAAGGAGGCATGGGGGCAGTCTATCGTGGCCGGCACCTTGGGCTTGATATTGATGTCGCGATCAAGTGCCTTAAAACCAATTTGGCTGAAGAAAGCCATGAATTCGTCCTCCGATTCAAACGTGAGGCGAAAGTCGCCGCCACCATCAACTCCCCTCACCTCATCCGCGTCTTCGATGTCAATGAATCCAATGGCATTCACTATCTCATCATGGAGTTTGTTCGCGGAGAATCAGCGCGGGAGAGAGTCCAACGAAAAGGTGCATTGGCGCTAGAGGAAGCCGTGACCATTGTACGGAGTGCCGCAAAAGGCCTCGCCGCTGCCCATGCCAAAGGCGCTGTTCACCGAGACATCAAACCCGACAACATTATGATCTCCACTGAGGGAGAGGTCAAAGTCGCCGATCTTGGATTGGCAAAAGCAGCTGACGGCTTGGATAATCTCGAAACTCGAAGCGGCATGGTCATGGGCACGCCGACATATATGCCGCCAGAGCAATATGGAGACGTCAGCAAGGTCGGGCCAAGTGGAGACGTTTACTCCTTGGCCGTCACGCTCTACTATCTCTTAGCCGGCAAGCATGCGATCCAAAGAGGAACCTTGGTCGAGGTCATGTATCAAGTCTGCCAAGGAGACTTCCCTGATATTGGCGATCTTCGCCCAACCCTTCCACCAGCGCTCTCCGATGTCATAGCCAAAGCGACGGCCAAAGACCCTCTCCAGCGTTACCAGAAAGCCACCGAATTCGCGCGGGCTCTCGCACCCTTTGTATCCGACGAATTGGATGACGAAGTAAGCGATCATGTCCTGAAGGAGAAAGGGCTAACTGGTCAATTCAATCGTCAAGAGATGCTGGTCTCTCCTCCTCCGCAAGACACCATTGCCCGCATTAAGATGAAGCTCAATGAGCCTCAGTTTGAAGAACCCACAGTTAGATCTGCAAACAAGCCGAGTCACGACCACTTCCGTGATGATTCTTCCGCTACGACGATTTCGCCTCATCGCACAGCAATCACGCCAATTCCAATCAAAAAATCAAGGGTTCCGGCGATTCTCTTCACAGCAGTGATCGTCCTCGCCCTCGCAGCAATTGGCGGCTACTGGTGGATGAATAAGAACGGTAGTCCACCAACAGCAAAAGACGAACAAGCGAACGCCGCGATCAAGAAAGACACAAACACGAACAACGATGCGGCTAAGGCAGAAACACCAAAGAAGTCGGAGATCGTCACACCAGTTAAGAAGAATGAGAAAGCGGCGTCGAAACCAAAACTCGTTGATTACATCAAAATGTTCGAGCAAGCCCACATCGACGTCAAACGGTATGCAACTCTTGAATCTGGCATCGAGAAGTACCGAAGAATCAAAAAAGATGCCACCGATGTCATCGGGATCGACCAGGCATTGGCGAATGCCCTTCTGACCCTTGGTGAAAAGAAACAGAACGATGGCCAACTCGGTGCCGCCATGTTGGTTGTCAATGAAGCCAGAGAATTAGACCCGTCTGAACGCGCCGTCGCCTTAGACAAAGATCTCTCGCAATCAATCGACGCCGTCTTGCAAAAAAGCCTCAGCATCGACTCGCCGAGCAAATCGCAAATCTTCTCTGAATTAGTAATCTCACTTCAGGGTCGCATCGACGAGATTTCACTCAATTTGGCTGGGCTCGACGGATACACCGTTTCCATCGGCGGCAAACAAATCCCCGTCACGACAGGTCTTTTCTCGTATCAAGTGACGCTGAAAGAAGAAGGCGCTCATTCTTTGGATATTGCCTTGGAATCGCCAGTGGGCCGAACCGTGACAAGATCCGTTGCCGTCATCATCGATCAGAGCGATCCAGTGCTCGCTCTCGACATCGAGGCCAACGGCGCTATCCCAACGAAAGAGGGAGTGCTAATACTAACAGGCACAGTCATCGACACGACGACTTGCCAAGTCGATGTCACAGCACGGCATCAAACAGGCACGGAAGAAAAAAAGTCGACGACCGTATCCCCCGGCAGCAACTCCTGGGCCATCGAATTCAATGTGTCCGATGGAAAAACCGACTTCGAGATTGTCGCAAAAGATGCTGCTGGGCGAACCACAACCATCAGTCACTCAACAAATGTCGATGACTCTGCACCTGTCCTAACATTGAACATGGCCAAAGCATCAGGACAAGTCGTTGACTTGAGGAACATCAAGATTCAAGGGACGATCTCAGATAAATCCCCCTGCAGAATATCCATCAAGGCCACGACTCCGACCGGACAACAGGATGAAAAATTCATCACTGTTACAGCAGGTGAAAACCCCTGGGACGTCACTTTTCCTTTGAGTGAAGGAAGAACGTCCTTTGTCATCACTGCCAAGGATGAGACTGACCGCGAAGACAGAAAGACTTACGACGTCATAGTTGACCGTACTGCGCCAACGCTCTCTGTTGATGCCCTTCCCCAAGAGACAGAAGCATTCAACATCGTCATTCGCGGTCGAGCGAGCGATTTGAATGGCGCCATCGTCGACATCAACGGAACTCAAGTCAATACTGACCTAAATGGCTCATTCAGCCAGCAGCAGAACCTCAGGCTCGGCACGAACACATTCCGCGTGCGAGCTCGTGACAACCTCAATCATTCAATCCTCAAGACCCTCATCATCAGTCGTAGAACGGCGAAACCTGTTCAGGTCGTTTCTCAAATCCAGGCACAACACGACGTCAACCTCAAGCCCATCAAGGCCGGAAGCTTCATGATGGGAAGCCCAAGCTCTGAGCCAAATCGCGGCAAGGACGAAGTACGCCACAGAGTTGTTCTAAGCCGCGATTTCTATATGAGCCAAACCGAGGTCACCCGCGGGCAATGGGACGAGGTCATGCGCACCAAGCCGTGGGACAAGTTCCGCGTCAAGAGCGGGCTCAGTGTCGGCTTAGGACTGGGGTTTGGCGGAAGAGCCAAGATTCGTCCACCAACCCAACGGCACTCAAACAAGATGGCAGTTGGTTATGTAACCTACAACGACGCTCTCAATTTCTGCGACCGATTGAATCGTGAGTACCAATTCCCTGGTTGGGAGTTTCGCCTACCCACAGAATCCGAATGGGAATACTGCTGTCGCGCCGGAAGGCCAACGGCATTCTCTTTTGGCGATGGTCCGAAAGACCAGCTCAAAAGGTACGCCTACTTCAAGGACAACGGCAAGACTTCGAAAACTCCATTTGACGTCAATACAAAAAGCAACAATCAATGGGGCCTTAGCGACATGCACGGCAACGTCAGAGAATGGTGCTTAGATTGGTATGGCCCTTACAACGCCAGAGGTGCAAACGATCCAAGAGGCCCAACCAACGGTTCCGAGAGGATCACAAGAGGCGGCTCTCTCAAGCACAAATTCGGGGATTGCCGGTCAGCCAACCGAATCGCCAACTCACCTGACAACCGCGAATTTTCCTTAGGATTCCGCATCGTCTTGGCACCCAAGTAGTCACACGGCGCCTGGACGGTACCAGCTCTAATTGCTGCGATCGCATTTGCGCCGGAGACCGGTATCAGCTGCAATCAAGAATCTTTCAGTCCAACCGAATCAATTAGACCTGGTACGGTACATGTGGTTCAGGCTGCGGATCAGAGGATCTTCAAGAAATTGACGAGATCAGCCTTCTCGGCGGCAGTCAGTCCGAGTTTCTTGATCTCGATGTCGGCGCCCCCTGCAGTGCCGATGCCACCGTTATTGTAGACGTCAATCACCTCTTCCAATGAAGAACGGCTGCCATCATGCATGTATGGCCCAGTGTGTTTGATAGCTCGCAGAGTTGGGGTTTTAAAACGACCTCCGGCTCGACCGACATCGAGCTTCGGCACAGTCAGCAGATTGATGAAGCCGGTATTGTGGAAAAGCTCATCGGAGAAGTTGGCTCCATTGTGACACGCGCTGCAGCGAGCTTTATTGTGGAACAGCTGCATTCCCCTTTTTTCACTATCATTGAGTGCCGAGGAGTTGCCTGCAAGAAGATTGTCGAAGGCCGTTGTCGGCGCTGTAATCGTGCGGCAGAAGTTTGCGATTGCACGTGACATCAACTCCGTCGTCGGAGCACTGCCGTAAACACTCAGGAAGTCTGTTGCGTAGACCTTATTCAGAACCCGCAGCAAATTGGCTTCCGTGTTGTTCATCTCAATCGGATTCAAAATCGGCAAGATGGCCTGTTCTTCTAAACTCCCGGTACGACCGTCATGGAACTGCTTGGTCGTATGAATGCGGTTAATCAACGTAGGCGTATTGCGTAAAGTTCCGTTGTCAGGAGCCACAAGCCCATCAGTAAAGAAGTTTGAGGGGTCGTGACAAGTCGCACAAGAAGTTTTGCCGTCGCCTGACAGCAACGGATCTGCAAAGAGCGATTGTCCCAAAGTAATCTCGATGGCGGGGACCAAGGAGATGTCGACCGAACTGTCAACGATTCCCCGCTGATAGGCTGATTCCTTGATATGCTGGGCGTCACGTTCGATGTAGGACAGTTTGAAGTCATCCATCGAGATGGAGTTGTCGGCAAGATTATTCGCCCCTACCGGCCCCACCAAGATAGCTTGGCTGTTCTCAACCAGTCTAAAATCTCCCTGCCCTAATTGCTTCACGGCAGGAGCACCAAGCAGGTCACCGTTCTGATAGAGCTTGATCGAAAGGAGGTTGTCGTCATTGATCTTCGCCGTCATTGCGAAATGAACGTATGCATTCAAAGGCAGCGCGTTGAGTTGAAGAAGACTGTAGTGTTTTACCGTGGTCTCGCCATCTGTCACCTGAACTTCACCGAAGAGTTCGCCAGCCGCAGTGAGCCACAACTGAAAAGCACCCAAGCGGCCACAAAGTGGGACGAACCGCTCGCTCACGAGCGGTGCGCGCTTCATGAAGAACATCTCGGCACTGAACTCCCGTTTGATGCGATTGAAGGACGCGTTGTCCTTAATGCGAATATGGCCGCCGCCGCCGAAGATGACAGATCTGCCGAGCCCAGCATCGAGGTTCTGATCTGGCAACCCTGCTTCAAGCGGAAACGCAGAACCTGATTGTAAATCGCCGTGAGTTAGATTGCCCGAAGTGTCCGGGGTGATATTAACGATGTACTTCTTGTTGCGATCAATGCCTTCGGTCATGCGTAAGACCGTGAGATAGCGACCATCAAGGGCGTCTTCCACCGGGACTTCGAAATATTGTCGCCGATTGGATTGAAAGAACGGGATCACAGGCTTCACCGTTGAATACGGCATCGGCAAGTCGTTCTGATTCAGGTCATCGATGAACGGAAACCAAAACCCTGGCAACGTTCCAGGGCTCGAAACGAACAAGACCTGTTGGTCACCGTTCGCCAGCGCATCGCGCGTGTCATTGATTGGCCCGTCCACATGCATGGCTTGAAAACGAGTCGCGACGCCGTTGACAGTGAAACCGCCACGGAGCGCCCGTCCAGAGCCAGAACCTGTCGTCGTCGCTGTGTGAGCGATCTCTGTGCCATCAAGTGAAATCCATGGATAGGCCCCATTCACAAACTCACCTTGCGAGTATGGCACGCCAAGGTGGTCTTTGAGCTCGCGACTTGCGATCGGGTACCGCACCTGAAACTGCTCTCCTGCAACCATCGTCTCGCGATCGACATGGTGCATATCGACGACTGATTTCGGAACCGACCAGCCGCTCAACGCTGTAGGATCCTCATTGAAGGTATAGCGCATGAGCCCATTGAACTGCTGAACAATCAAGCGGCCATCAAAAGTAGCCGTCGGTTCGATGCCAAGAATCGGAGAGCCAAAGATGTCCTTCAATTCCTCTGCGTTTCGAACGATCTGGTGTGAATGCACGTCGGCATTCGCGGTACGGGGGTTGGCAACAACTATTTGGACATCCATCGAGACCGTCTTCTGCAGACTGCCATTGGCGTTGTATTTAGTCGCGTAGATGAGCAATTCGTAAGTTTCGAAGGAACCGTTGGCCTGATAATTTCCGGCACCATCCGTAGGGAATGGATTCTGATGAATGTCGTATTCGAAGTTGGGGTTACCGATGAGACTGGTGTTGGCTGGATTTGGATGAGGAACAATGGCGAGCGCATTGAGATGAGGACCGTCTAACCCAACTGCGGCTCTGTCATCCACCTTCAGGAGCAAGGCATCGTTATTGTTGCGCGGCGAGAACGCTCCTTGAGTTCCCGAGGAAGGGCTGACCTTGAAATTCGGCGCTCCATCGCTGTCACGTTCGATTTTCTCAGGACGGAGCAGATGGATATACCAGCCGCCAATCCCGTTCGAATTAGTACGCCCAATGAACAAACGGCCATCCCAGGATTGAGCATGCCCATTAGACGAGAATCCGGACTCAATATCCTTCTGCCTGAAGTTCGACCCGTGCAATCTCGAAGAAACAATCGAATTCACTGGGCGCATCGCTATGTTCGGATCACCTGGATTATTGGAATCACGAACCGCAATAATCTCTTCCGGCGTACAGGACAAAACAAGCGCAACCACCATCAGTGGCAACAGAGTGAAAAGAGCGATTCGGAATGACTGCATCGTGTTCCTCATGATGATCAAATAGTTGTCTTAGCGAGATCT
>JBLINQ010000147.1:0-12419 GCA_047639315.1 Planctomycetota bacterium | reverse complement strand
CATGACCTCAGAGCATAGTCATCCTTCCCGTCATGCCAAGATTGTTGCTAGGAATTTGCTTTTTGCGTGGGGCGCTTGAGGGCGCCGTTGAAGGGACCGGAGATGGGGAGAAAGGGGGTTGTTCCATTCGTCATTGTCAGCAAAGCTTTCATGAAAGGCATTACGCATGCTGGACTAAAGTTGAACAACTTTTCGATGCTTAGCTAAACAATTCTTCAACAATTCGATCTAAAGTATGGTGGTGGGCGTTCCTCCAACGGGAGAAGGTTCTCCTTTAAACACCATCAATTCTAATGATCCGTTTACTAACTCGATTTGATCTTTGCTTCCTCGTGGCTGCTTTCCTGAGCTTCGTCGCCAGCGTCTCGCTGTGGTTTCTATACAGCCATGACTACGGCGCTTTCGTGGGCCTTTGGGTGCCGTCCATTCTAGCGCTCTGGGTAGGCGTGAAACTCACCATCTTTGCAGCAACAATGTCAGGAGGGCCGCAGTCATGAGTTTCTACACTTTTGGTACGATGGCGATCGTCGTTTTCTTCCTCGGGATCGTTGTCAGTCTGATTGTGATGGGTGGAATTGCGGACGCAGATCAGCAGGCGAAGCGTTTGGAATCCGAAAGGCCCAATCGGAATGGGATGGAAGACCACAAACTCAAATCCGGAGAAGGGACTATTCTGTGATTTGACGAGAGTCAGAGAGCGAGTTGAGGGCAACTCCAGTGGATTCGGCTAAAGGTGTCAACGATAGGGTTAATGGTGCGCTCACGGGTAGTTGGATCCCTGATGCGTTGGCCATGCCAGTCCACTGGTACTACAACCGGATTGCTCTGACGCAAGATTACGGGAAGATCACCGATCTCATTGCGCCGAAGACACCGCATCCTGACAGCATTCTTTGGCGCTCAAGCTGGGACGCACCGTCCCCTGAACTGGATATCCTTGGCGGCCAGCGTCCACTCTGGGGGCAACGCGGAGTCCACTACCACCAAGCGCTGCGTGCTGGCGAGAATACATCAACAATCCAGCTACCCGCTCTCGTCTGGCAGATGCTTTGCGAGACTGGGACCTACAATGCCAGTGACTACTTGAGGCGCTAAATCAATTTCCTAACACCGCCGCGAAGTCATCGAGATACTTACGTAGAAGAGTGTCATCGCGGTTTCTTCACCAATTTCGGTCGTGGTCTTGCCCCAGAGAAGTGTGGGGTGCAAGAGGAACACATTGGTGGCTTGGTCATATGTTGCCAGTCGCCCTCTAATTACTAGCCAGAGCAACTCAACCGGTCCTGGTAGATGCCTACTATCGTCAGTCATCACAGGAAGTCTACACACCTGAGGGACAGTAAGTGTTTCAGATACATCGAGGCCCAGCAGGGGAGAAGCGAGTCCTGAGCACATCGTCTAAGATCACTGTCTGGCGAAATGATGAGACCGACCCATCCGCTGAAAGTCGAGAGGCAGCTGCCCTCGTCGCGGACGCCTACATCATCTTCACCTTTGGCAGCGGCGTGCTACGCGAACGAGGTTCTTCTTGGCAGATTCTGGGTCAACGCAACCTGGCAGGTGAATTATGCACCCTACTCTCTGGAACGATGCGTCCCGGATTCGGCATGAGCAAGGCTGCCAGTGTGATTGCGTGGATTGGCAGCCGGACAAAGCGGCTTCACCGCATTCAGTTGACCCTTAACGGACTAGCATCGACCGCAGGAGCCGATGTCGACGTGACCTTTGGAGACTTGCGCGCTGGTCCTAATGGAACTGAATGGCCGCATCACTTCAGCGTGCGCATTCGGAGGCCAATCAACGCCAAAGCGCATGAGTGGAGACTAACGATACTGGAGCTCGCTCCATGACACAGTCAGAACGTGATCATATCATCCGCATGGCGTGGAAGAATCGAACCTGCTTTGACGAAATCAAAGTGAAGACTGGACTAACGGAATCCGAGGTGGTCAAATTCATGCGGCAGCAATTGAAAAGGTCAGCCTTTCGGCGTTGACGAGACCGTAGCTCTGGGCGACCTGCCAAACATTGCAAACAACTCAGGCGACGCAAACAAGACTCGAAACAACAGTCGTCCAATTGCTGGTATCGGTATTCAAGCGAAACACTCTGAGAGCGCTCAAGAATGTTCCTTTGTTAAATGCACGCTGTTCTTGGCGGGGTCAAAGCGCGATAGCAACGGCTTTTCCTCCACCTCTACTCAATGTTCTTGCACCTGAGAAAGAACCTTAGGTAGCGCGTGGAACTCTCTTGCTACCGTCTCCATGAGTTCTGATGCACGATCGTCCCCGACCTGACCCAAATGAGGACGTAGGCACTCGCGTTGTCTACGTTGCTATCCGTTCTCAGCAGAACTAGATTTGCCATCCGCCGCCAAGAGCTTGATGAAGGCGCACCCAAGCAAGTGTTAGGGATGTTTGGCTGCGCACTTGATCGAGCGTTAGGACATTGAGACGCTGCTCTTCGACTAAGGAATCAATAAGATTCGTGCGCCCTGCCTGGTTGAGCTGTTGGGCAAGCCCGACGGCGTCCCGGCTCGCGGACACCGCATTGGCAATCGAAGTGAAACGGCGCTGTTCCGCTTGCAATTGTGCCAGGCTACTCTCCACCTCGCCGATGGCTTCAAGCACGGCTTTCTCAAAGGCGAGCATGGCTTCGCGTTGGCGTGAAGTCGCAGAGTCGAGCAAGGCGCGATTTCTACCGCTGGAAAAGATCGACCATTCGATCCTTGGCGCAAATTGCCAAGCAAAGCTAGTGGTATCGAAGAGGTTGGCCGTATTTGCGGAGATCATCTGTGGTTGTCCTAACAAATAGAACCTTGGGTAGAAGTTGGCTGTGGCGACGCCGATGTCTGCCGTGGCTACAGCCAGAAAGCGTTCGGCTTGTCGAAGATCGGGACGACGTGTGAGCAGTTGAGCCGGTAGTCCCGTGAAGACAGCTGGCAAGCTTGATGGGAATCCTGACCAGTGCGTGACAAGACCATCCAATGCCGTTGGTTCTTCACCTAACAAGAGTGTGAGTCGACGGAGTTGACCTGTTAGTCCAGCCTCCAGGGTGGGCTTGGCAGCCCGCGTGGATTCGAGCTGGGCAGTCGCCCGCTGAACGTCAAGCCTACTACTTAAGCCGGCGTCTGCACGCTGCCTGACCACATCGAGTGTCTCCGCCTGCAGCCGAATGTTCTCATCGATAGTTGCGATCTGTTCCCGGAAACCCGTGATGGTGTAGAAGGCATCTGTGACCTCAGCTGCGGTCGCCAATCGTGCCGCATGCACGCGTTCCTGAGTAAGGTCGACACCAGCCTGAGCTGATTCCGTCTGGCGTCGGCCGCCTCCAAAGACGTCGATCTCCCAGCGAACATCCGCCCCAACATCCCATTGATCGATGTTACTTGAACCGGCATCAATCTTCGTATCCTGGCTCGAAGCGTCCGCCGTATTCTCATTCAAACCGACATTGGAATAGCCACTTGTAGCCGAGACTTGAGGAAGAAAGGCCGAGGCAACTTGACGTCGCGCCGCTCGCGACTGAATCAGGCGCTCTTGGGCGATGCGGAGATCAAAGTTCTGTGTGAGTGCTTTATCAACAAACTGGTTCAACTGTCGGTTCTTGAGAGATTTCCACCAGTGATCCAATTTGGGGGCTGCGGTTGAAGCTCCGGCAAAGCTTAATTGATGGTCGAGTGCTGGTGCTCCTACGTAGTTGGGCCCTATCGTATGGCAGCTTGTGAGAAGGACAACCGGAAGCAGGGCTTGAATCATGCGTTTCATCGTATTATGCGGGTTGAGGGAGTGCATTGCCTTCATGAGCTTCATTTGTTCGGTCATGCTCGCAGACAAGGAGACGGAACATCGCGGGAGTGAAGGTGAAAGCGAGCAAGGTTGAACCTACAACGCCACCGGCGAGCACGATGGCGAGCGGCGGCCAGAATTGACCACCGATAAAGATCAGCAATGGGAGGAAACTTCCTATGGTTGTTAGTGTGGTGGATATGAGGTGACGGCTGCTGCGAAGAATCGCGTCGACGATGGCATCGGGATCCCCTTGAGCTGCCTTGGCATTCTTCACCAGGGCTGCCAGAACGACGATGTTGTCGTTGAAGGTCAATCCCATGAGGCCGATGGATCCAAGGATGGTGTTGAAACTAACCGGAAACTGCATTGCCCAGGTGGCAAGCAGACCAAAACCTGCAGATAACGGCGCTACTAACAGAAGAATAAAGGCCATACGTACGCTACGAAACGTTAGGATAAGAGTGGCCACGGTCAGGACAATGATGACGGGCAGGTAGAGGAACAGATTGCCCACTGCGTCATCGCGATTCTCCGCTTCGCCACCAAGTTCGAGCGTGTAGCCCGGCGGCAACAGAAAACCTTCATCATCAAGCTTTGCCAGGACTTCATCTGTGATATCGATCGCAAGAACGTCGGGTTTGGCAAAGCCGAGGATTTGATTCATTCGTTGACCATCGCGCCGCGTGATTCCCCCTTGTTCCGGCCGCAGTTCGAGCTCCGCTATAGCAGAAACGGGCGTCCAGCCACGGGACGTTCCGTCATTGGGAAGTGCAAGGTTAAGCTGCCGAAGATCCTCGGGTTGGTCACGCGCGGTTCGGGCCTGACGCACGCGCACAGGCAGCTTCTCAATGTCTTCCAACACGAAGCCTCCCACACTCCCTTCGAAGGAAGCCTCCACTTGGCGCGCCACGGAGGCCAGTGTCAATCCGGTGATACGCGCTTTGGATTCGTCAGTCTGCAACCAAAGCTTCGGCTCGCCGCGTGGCAACGTGGTGAGCGTGTGTAGAATACCGGGGTGACCGACAAGATGACGGCGGACTTCTTCACCCAATGTCTGGAGAGTATCGATGTCAGGCCCGCTGAGCCGAAACTCCACATCGGCATCCGCCGGTGGGCCTTGTGCGAATTTCGTCAGATGGATCTGAGCTTCGGGAAACTGCTGATCGAGGCGTTGCTGCAGGCCTTCAATCATGTTATCCACCGCTTTAAAATCGGTTGCTGTGACAATGCCATGGGCGTAGTTCGGCGAACCGTCTTGATTCATGATGAGGTTGTAATATACGGTCGGAAAGCTGGCTCCGATCAACCAGTCGACCGACTGGACCTCGGGTGCCTCCCGAATGATCTCAGCGACTTGTTCAGCAAGCGCGCGCGTTCGCTCAATCGAGGCACCCGTTGAGAGCTTGACCTCCACCTCGAACATGTTGCGATCCGTCCGGGGAAAGAATTGGCTCCCCAAAGTGCTTGCTAACAGCACGCCAATGACCGGAATAATCAGGGAGGCACCAGCGGTCAGAAGCGGCCGCTTGATCGCAGCTAGCAGGAATCGCCTGCCCAGTTTGCTGCAACCATCAATGCTCACGCCCTCCCTCAACCACCGCGGAAGCCGGGAGCGCTTTTGACTGAGACCTAACAAGCCCGCCAAGGCCGCAATGACTGTCATCGATACAAGGAAAGACGCGCCCAAGGCAATGATCACACTGCCAGCGATGGACCCGACAAAGTCCCCAGCATTCCCCGGCAGCAAGAGAATGGGCAGGAACGAAAGCATCGTTGTTAGGGTCGAAGCGAGTAGGGGAAGAAAGAGATGCCGCACAGCGCTGGAGACGGCATCAAGAGGCGTCAGGCCTTCGCGCAGGCGGTGCCTCACTTCATCGGTGACGACGATCGCGTTATCAATCAACAGCCCTAGAGCAACGATCATGCCGAAGATCGACATCTGGTGAAGCTTGCCGCCATTAAGAGCAACGATGAACAGCGTCAAGGAGGCTGTTAGAGGAAGTGCGGAACTCACGATCCACGAAGCCCGCCAACCCATGAGCAGCACGATGACGAGGAGCACGACGCCGGCAGCAAGCAATAAATTGCACGCGAGTTCACCCAGCCTGTTCGACGTGTAGGTTTCCTGATCGAAGACCGTGTCCATGCGGATGCCGCCTCCAATACTTTCACCGAACTTTGCTAACGTCGCATTGGCCTTCTCGGCCCACACGTCCACGCGCAGATCGGGAACAATACGTGCGCCGACAAAGAGGGCGCGTTTGCCATCACGCAACGCGATCTGATCCGGAGGATCCTGGATAGCACGTCGCACCTCCGCCACATCGCCCACACGCACTTGGGTGCCGTTAGGCAATGTGATCAATGGGACTTCGCGCACGCGCTGAACGGAGTCGAGTTCACCGGTGACCTCGATGAGCAGGTCGCTGACCGCGCCTCGCAATCGTCCTGCTGGCGTCTTGGAATCAGACGTTCGCAACGCTTCCGCCACTTGATCGGTTGAAAGCCCGAGAGCGACCACTTTGTTTGCATCGACTTGCACTCGGACTTCCTCGACAGGGCCTCCAAAGACACGTACTATGTCAGTACCTGGAATGGCTCGCAAGCGATCGGCCAGATCCTCCGCCTGACGACGCAGCACGCTCAGCGCCTCCTCGCTTCCATCCTCCCATTGCAACGAAGTGATCGAGGTGAAGGCCACGACGATGCGTTTGTCATCAAAGATAGGCGGTAATGCCTCGAGTGGAAATTCATTCGCCGCCTCAGCCATCTTGTCGCGCAACTCGGAGAAGATCGCATCGTTGGTGTCTTCGTTAATGGCATCGACTAGTTCGACGTTGACGATCGAAATACCTGCACGGGACGTGGAACCGATGTGCTTGACCGAGGGCACTTCCTTCAGCCTTTGTTCTAGAGGCTCACTGACGAGTGCCTCCACACGTTCAGCCGAAGCTCCGGGAAAGACCGTTCGGATCTGTGCGTTGCGATTGCTGATCACTGGGTCTTCCTGCCGTGGCAGTCCCTGGAATGCTGAGAATCCGCCTACTAGGATGACGACAATAGTGATGACCAGGAGATGCTTGTTTGAAACAAAGGCCTTGGCCAATGGGTGTGGTTTCGCGTCCATCTTAGAAATTTCCTCTATTCAGTTATTATCTTGACAGAACAACATGTTGACCGGGCACCAAGCGTTGCAGGCCATCGGTGACGATCCGATGGCCTTCGCGAAGGGCTCCTCGAACAAAGGCTCGATCGCCGTCGAGGTGGATGACTTCCACTTCTCGGCGTTCCAACTGGTGTTGAGGCGAATCTGCTATTGGCACCGCGATGTAGACGGCCCACAGACCGCGTGTGCTACTCGTTAAGGCCGTGCGCGGCAACCATGCTCCATCGGCAGAAACGGAGTTTGCCATCGGCCACTGCACTAAATCTCCAGGCACTAGATCACCGGTTTCTAAAATGGTAAGAAGCACATCAACGGTCCGCGTGCGCCGGTCCTGTTGCGGAGATACTTGACGCACACGTGTTGCAATCGCCTTTTCCGAATCTGCGCTCCGCAGTACCACCTCTGCGCCCGGATTCACATCACTTGAAAAACTGACAGTGACACCAATACGTGCTTCCAGCGAATTGCTCTCGATCAATTCGAGTGCCATTTGGCCCGCGCCAACAATCGTGCCTTCGTCAACGTGCCGTCTGGCGATACGGCCGCTGTATGGAGCCAGAAGACGTGACTTTGCGAGGTCGACATCGATGCTCTGCATGGCCGCTTTCACGTGATCCACCGAAGCCTGCGCGGCATCGCGTCGCTGGGTGGCATCGTCGAGGTCTTGACTCGACACAGCACCGGTCACGGCCAGTTTGGCGATTCGTTGGAAAGTTGATTCTGTGAGTGTTAGCGTTGCCTCGGCCTCTTTGAGCAGCGCTTCTTGCTGAAGTCGGGAGGCTTGCAGGCGCGCAGTGTCGAGACCGGCAAGTGTCTGTCCCTCCTGGATGTCGTCGCCCTCATCCACCGCGACATTCTCAACTGTCCCTGCGAGTTCGAATCCAAGTTCGCTGTGCCGGGCCGGTTCCAACTCTCCTAAGAATCGATCTCTTACTTCATAGGAGGACTGCATGACCACCGGCAGAGTCTCGACCGAAAGAAGACGAACGTCATCATCCACAGGCACCGCTCGGCTCGTATCGTTGGGGGATTGAGCCAACAACCTCCAAGCTAGGAACGTGAGGGAGAGCCCGATTAGCAGCAGGGTGATTCGCTTTACAACTTTAGAGTTATACATGACTAGGAGTTGATATTTGACTCTGAGTTATTTACGTCAAAAAAGGGGGCTTGGTTTCATGCAATCGCCAGCGAGGCCAATTCATCCGCAAAGACTTCCCGTTTGATACGTTCCTCGGTGGCTCCATAATCGAAGGCATTTCGGAACGGCGTCCAGCCCACTCCATCCAAGTAGATATGATAGTTCTCGTTCAGCATGATCAGTGGCTGGATCCCAGATTCTGGAGGCAAGTTCTCACTTTCGTCCAAGAGGTGCGCTCCCTTTGCTAAGCTTATCAGTCCCGAAAGAATCTGGGCTTCGGGTGGAGCCTCCGGCGGCAGCTCGCCGCACGCACGCCCCTGTCGAATTATCTCGTAAGCCACTGAAAAACAACGTGTTGACGTCTTTCCGATCGATTTCTGCCGTTCACCCGAAACCTTCTCCATGAAGGACCGCGTGCACATCAATTGGTGCAGCGTGGACCAATGGGGAAACGTGCCGGCCATGATGCGGTCCGCCCATTCCACCACGAACATTCGTTCGCGAGTGGTTCCTTCGAATATGAGGGCTTTTCCAAACAGATCCGCCCGCTTGTGCAAATGCCGCAGGTCCACCGCAGCCAAGAGATCTTCCTTGCTATCGTAGTGGTTGTAGATCGTGGCCTTCGAGTACTCGATTCGATCCGCGAGCTCATCGAGATTAAAGCCATGATAGCCGTGTTGAGCCAACAAATCATCGGCATGCTCGACGATGAGTCGCTCGCGGTTCGCACGCTCGCGTGCTCTTCTATCGGCGATGGTCACATAATACTTGTCGTCAATTAGTGACTATGAGTCAAGAAACTATTCCAAACCATCTGCGGCGTCTTTGTATGTATGTAAGATATCAGATTCACCTGCACCCCGGTCGGTTGTTGTCGTGACTAATCCTAAAAAGGGAAATGGAACGGCTGAAATGCGCTCTACGCGTTGATTCATAAGGCATTGCGGCTCAATGGCTACTCACTCAAAGGGCTCATTGCTGAGCAATGGGATTCCACTGAGTTAGAAGGGGCTACGAGTCGTGCCGGATTCCCATTTCCCTTTTTAGGTTAATGAGGAGTTGTGTTGTGAGTTTAAGTGAAGACGTTAGATCTGTGGCTTGGGAAGCCCATGTCACCTACCATCCTTGGTCAAGCGCCGCGCCGCTCCAGATGACCAGTTCACCGCCTTCCTTAACGGCCCGACTTTTTGAGATACAGCAAGGCTACGAGTTCCCGCATCCATAGTTCTGCTCATGTCGTTCCCTCTTCAGATTCCGGTTCAGTGCCGCGATCAGAAATGAACATAAAAACCAATTAAAGTTATGATGAAATGTGCAATTTCAATATTCGCGATGAGTGCGGCATGTATGCAGAGAAATATGATTTCGATGATGCGCGTTTGGAGCTGCGAATCGGATAAGACCTCGAACTGCTGTTTTAGTGAACGTGACTCCTGCGGCGGCGATCAGGGAACGAAAACCGAAGCTGGCTTCGCAGGCCAAGCACAGGCATCAACCGCTGCGACGAGTGTTCCGGTAACGAACAGTTCTGTGACGATTGTCGATGCCGTGGTTGGAGACGAGCGGTTTAGCATTCTCGCCAAAGCCGTCACGGCTGCCGGCCTGGTTGAGACTCTTCAACAGGATGGCCCGTTCACGGTGTTTGCTCCTTCCAATGAGGCCTTCGCCAAGCTTCCGGAAGGAACGCTCGATGAACTCCTCAAACCTGAGAGCAAGGCTCAGCTGAGCGCGATCCTCACCTACCACGTCATCGCCGCCAAGCTGATGGCCAACGACATTGAATCATCGAACGTTGAGACGGTCAATGGTCTCAAGGCCACCGTTAGAGTGACAGCTGCCGAGACCCGAATCGACAACGCTCGAGTCGTTGAAACTGATATCGTAGTCGCCAATGGGTTGATCCACGTCATCGACGAAGTCCTTCTTCCACCGACATTGGACTGACCGAGTTCGAAGGACCTCTCAGCAGCAGCGCCGCTTCAAAATGCCCGTCACCACACTCATTGATGCTCCGGGAGCACCTGCACCCAACCTCGGCGACGCAGAGGGCCTTTTCGGAAGCGAGCCCACCAGAACGCTGGCATTCGACGACGTAAGCCTCTCCCAATTTCAATTGGGTCCGGAAAGGGTTTTCTCTATTGAGCCTCGTGGCGGTTCCGCTCGAGGCATTATTTTCTGGGTTCACGGCCTCACGGACCACGCCGCCCGTCAATTCGAAAGCGCAACCTGGTTGGCGAAACGCCGCTTCCGGGTCATTCTTTTTGAGTTGCAGGGTCACGGAGGACGTGAGTTTGGTATCGAGGAAAGTTGGGGGCAGGCGACCTCTTACTTTAGGTTACAGGGGAATACCAACGCCGTGGCTGAGGAAATTCGAAGCAGGGCTTCGATCCGAAGGGGCTTCCGTGAGCGTGTTTCGGAGGTGCAGTTTACGGCGTTAAAGAGGACGACTTTTGACGACCACCTCATTCAAATTGAGAGAGTTCTTTCTCGCTTGGTGGCATCAGGTAGGAGCGATTTGCCCTTTTTTTTCTGCGGGCACAGCATGGGTGCCCTTCTGTGTCTCGAAAGCATTCGCCAGTCCCGGAGCAGCGCGCAAACCAATCTTGGTGGTCTCATCTTGATGGCTCCCGGTTTTCTGCCACTTGCGCGGCCCGGCCGTCCGGCAGAGAAAGCCCTGATCAAGGTCTTTCAGTCGATGAGTAACGGTTCGCCTCTCTCCCTTATTGGGGCGTCGGCGCGCCGGGTGCTAAATCTGGATTTCCCGTTTGATATCTCCTGGGGAGTTCCATTCGTAAGCGATCAATCAGCTGAAAACAAATTGGTCGATCTGGACCCGCTGAACCTCCGCAAGCTGCCTTCTTCATATGTTAGTTCAGTTCTCTCGCGCGTGATCGAGATCAACCGGACGATACCTGATTTCCTGCCGAACACTTTGATGTTACTTCCAGAAAAAGATTCCATTGTCGACATTGCCGGGAGCGAGAAATTCTTGGAAAAAGCTCGGAGGGCTATCGGCCGCAGCCGCATCTCGACGGCTCGGTTTCCCTTTCTCCACGCACACAATTTACTCCGCTCCTCCGCTCGCGCTCAAGCTCGAAGCGTGATCCTCAACTGGCTCGAAAAACGTTTGGATCAGTGAGAGCGACTAGGCGGATTGCTTCGTTACTACTACCGGGATGCCGCATGAATGTAGGGCGATTTGAGTTTCCGGACACTACGTCCCAGAATCGGTAAAGGAGACCTTACCCCGTGAGAGTCCCCCTAACACCGCCGCGAAGTCATCGAGATACTTACGTAGAGGAGTGTCATCGCGATTTCTTCACCAATCTTGGTCGTGGTCTTGACCCAGAAAAGTGTGGGGTGCAAGAGAAACACATTGGTGGCTTGGTCATGATGTTGCCAGTCGCCCTCTACTTTGCGAATGATCCTAACAGAGCACGTTCTGCAGCCTTGGAGCACCTTGCCACGACGCATCCAGGGAAAGAAATCCGTCTGGCCGGTGAAGCGATCTTGTCGCTGCTGTTGCCAACGTTGCAAGGAAATCGCCTTACCGACACCATCAAACAGGTGCATGCCAGCCAGCGCAATTCTCAATTCTCACTTCGGCTTTCCTTTGACGAAATGGTTAGAATGTACGGACGAAGAGGTGATCGGCCACCGACTCTCTACGGCCTGCTACATTGACCAAGCCGTGCCCGCCGTGATCTACCTAGCACTGAAATACGCCGATCAGCCTGAAAAAGGACTCGTTGCCAACACCAACCTTGGGGGGACAATGTTCATCGGGGAGGTGTTTTAGGGGCACTTCTTGGTGCCGCTAACGGGATCTCCAGTTGGCCCTCTCGCTGGCTTACGGGCTTGGTGGAACCGCCCATCCTGAATGAATCACAGCGCTCGGCAGCCTCGGAAGATCTTATCCCTTCGAATCGGTTGACGTTCGGCCTAGGGCCGCTGAATTCCTCCACTGTGGACACTGTGCCTGAATCTCAAAAGCTCCCTCTATCTCAGGCTACGCCAATCATTACGTCCGTCTGGGCAAGGCTGAAGCCCTATCGACGATCCTTAGCGACTTCTCTCACGCTGCTCCTGATTGCCGTGCCTTTGATGAACTTTCATCCCATGGTTTGGGGAATCGTCGCGGACAAACTGATCACCGGTAGTCTCACCACAACTAATCTTGCTTTCTGGCTAGCAGTCATGCTGTTGACCTACCTCATCGGTGTGGTGGCCAATGCGTTGCTAGGTTGGTTGCTAGGAATTTGCTTTTTGCGTGGGGCGCTTGAGGGCGCCGTTGAAGGGATCGGAGATGGGGAGAAAGGGGGTT
>JBLINQ010000146.1:0-12505 GCA_047639315.1 Planctomycetota bacterium | reverse complement strand
ATGTTGTTCTGGCCGCGCATCGGGTTGATGCCTGTACCTTCACGACCAATATTTCCAGTCAGAAGCGCCAAGTTGCTGAGGCACTGGACGTTGTCGACGCCGCAGATGTGCTCGGTAATGCCAAGGGTGTAATAAATTGCCCCCTTTTCGGCCTCGCCAAACATGTGGGCGGCTTTCTCAATAAGTGCTGCGTCTACTTCGCAGATCTCAGCGGCCCACTCTGGTGTGAACTCGCGGATGTGTTCTCTGAATTTCTCAACATCCTCAGTGCGCTCAGCAATGAAGGACTCGTCGGCAAGGCCGTCTCGATCAATGACGTGGGCCATGGCCAAGAGAAGCGCAACATCGGTCCCGACACGTAATGGGATGTAGAGATCGGCAATCTTAGCCAACTGAATCTTACGAGGATCAGCCACAATCAATTTGCCACCCTTGGCCAAGCCACGCTTGATGCGCGTGGCGGCAACAGGATGACACTCGGTCATGTTGGTGCCGATGCAGAAGTAAACGTCGGGTTTTTCCATATCCTCGAGAGGATTCGACATAGCTCCACGTCCGATGGTAGCCGCCAGACCGGCGACGGTTGGGGCATGTCAGGCACGGCTACAATTGTCTATCTGATTGAGTCCCCAGCCAGCGCGCACCAATTTCTGCATGGCATAGGCAGCTTCGTGGGGGGCTCGTCCAGAAGCGATGGCATAGATCGACTCCTTGCCGTGTTCCCTTTCGGCCTTGGCAAAACCTGCGGCTGCGACATCCAGGGCTTCGTCCCAACTCACCGGTTGAAGTTCACCATTCTTGCGAACCAATGGTGTCTTGAGGCGATCGTCATGGCCAACAAAGTCGAAGGCGTATTGGCCTTTGATGCAGAGCGCCCCGATGTTCGCTGGGCCATCCATGCCCGGTTGAATGGCGACGATCTTGTCTTCCTTCGTGACGATGTCGACGGAGCAACCAACACCACAATAGGTGCAGATAGAACGGGTCTTCTCAAGCTCGCCTGGCAGATCAACGGCGCGAAGCGCTTTTTTGTCGGCCAAGGCGCCTGTCGGACAGGTCTGTACGCACTGACCACAGAAGGTGCATTCTGATTCGCGCAGATCGCCGTTGAATTCGGTCGTGATCTGGGTCTCGAACCCACGATTCATGACGTTGATGGCGTAGTCGCCTTCTCGTTCAGCGCAAACGCGAACGCAGCGATAGCAGGAAATGCACTGGTCGTAGTCACGAAGAATGAAAGGATTCAGGTCTTCGAAGCGACTCGTACCAGATTTTTTGCCAGCGAAGCGACCGTTGGCTGCGTCGTAGCGATTGACGAGTGTCGTCAGTTCCTGCGAAGCGTAACCGGATAATTCGGGTGTTTCGACTTCGCGGTTTTCAGAGACAACCATTTCCAAGAGTGTCTTGCGATCCCGTTCGATCTTGGCTGTGGCCGTCTTGACCACCATGCCGCCATTGGCTTTGGTTGTGCAGGAGGCGACAGGGTTACGAATGCCTTCGACTTCAACCATGCACATGCGGCAGCCGCCGAAAGCATCAAGGCGTTCGTCGTAGCAGAGAGTTGGAACTTCTTTCTTATGACGTTCGCTAATCTCGAATAGCGTCTCGCCATCTTGAAATTCAACCGCCTCGCCGTCGAGAGTCATGGTGAGAGTTTTACAATCGGTAGTCATCAGGAGTTACCTCCAGTTGCGTGATTCGTAAGTTGTTCAGGAATGAGCCTCAGGAGACTCTCGGTGATGAGTGGGGCTGCCATGCCGAGGCCACAGGCGCTGGATGATTTCATCACGCTACCGATGTCCTCAACTTCTTCACGCCATAGGCTGAAGTCCTTCGGCCCAGAATCACCATCGAGACGTTCCATGAGTCTTTGGGTTCCGATGCGGCAGGGGAAGCACTTGCCGCACGATTCATGGGCGAAGAAAGACATCGCTTGTTTGCCAACGTCAATCATGTCGCGTGTTTGATCGAAGACCATGATTCCGCCAGCCCCGAGGAATGAACCGAAACTCCGGATCGACTTTTCATCAAGAGTTGCCGACATCGCTTCCTCAGCACCCAAGAAACCACCAGAGAGGCCAGCCATGCTGACGGCCTGGAGCGTCTCGCCATTGGCGACGCCTCCGGCCCATTCTTCGATGAGTGTCTTGAGTGGTAAGCCCAATGGCACTTCGTAGTTGCCTGGTCTCTTTATGTCGCCGGACAAACTAATGAGCTTTGTGCCTTTGTTGTCACCCAGGCCGAGGGCCTGATATTTCTCCGCACCGTGAGCGATGATCCAGGGCACGCCAGCCAAAGTCTCAACGTTGTTTACAGCTGTTGGCAGATCATTGAAACCATGGGTGACCGGATAAGGGGGACGATTGCGGGGGAAGGGGTGCTTGCCTTCAAGGCTGTTGAGTAGGGAAGTTTCCTCGCCGCAGATATAAGCGCCCGCACCTCGACGGAGGAGAATGTCGAAGCTGAAACCAGAGTTGCAGATGTTCTCTCCCAAGAACCCTGCGTCACGTGCTTCTTGCAAAGCACGCTCGAGGAGTTTCATCGTTTCAGGGTACTCATAGCGCAAGTAGATGAAACCGAGGGAAGCTCCGGCAGCCCGACCTGCGATGATCATGCCTTCGAGCATGGCATGTGGATCATAATCCATGATGGCGCGGTCTTTGAAACAACCGGGCTCGCCTTCGTCCGCATTGCAAACGATATACTTTGGGTTACCCGGCGCTTCGGCCACAGCCCGCCATTTGACGCCGGTTGGGAAACCAGCGCCGCCGCGACCAGCCAGTCCGCTGGCTGAGACTTCTTCAAGGATGCCCTCTGGCGTCATCGAGGAGAGCGCCTTGCTAAGTGCAGCGTAACCACCCGTTTTCTGGTATCCGTCAAGAGTGTTGCGCCCTGGCTCGCGGATCGCAGCAAAAACGCATTCCTCAAATTTTGATTTGATCTTGCTTGGCAATGGAGTCGATGGTCGCGGCGTAAAACTACCACCGGTGGCATCAAGAGTGGCATTCCCTTTCAGCGCTGGGATCGGAATGTCGCAGCGGCCAGAACAAGGCATGCTACGTGCACCTTGGGGCTTGCACGCCTCGAGGATCTCACGTGATCCCCTCAACGCACAAATTGGGCCGGTGCAAATCCGCAGGTCGTCTTGACTGCCTGATTCCATCGAAAAGTGGTCGTAGAAACTAACCGTGCCATAGAGTTCGGCCTTGGGAATCCGCAACGACTCGGCGATAGCCAGAATGGCTTCTTCCGTAATTCGTTGATCTCTCTCGTGAAAAGCGTGAAGAATGCCCAAAAGTGGGGCAGGTTGATCTCGCCATTCGTCTAGGATTTCAGCAGTCGTCGTCATGTGGTCTCTCTTCAGAGGTCTGCAGGAAGCCTGTATCTGCACGCGCAGACTAGAGGAATTCCCCAGATTTGGTTCGGCCCCATGATAGCATAGGAATTCAATCGTGACCCACGCTTGAGGGTGGTTCGGAGAGGACAAATCGATCGCTGAGAATTTTCGTGATCGACATGGTTGCGTCGGCGGCATCTCTGGCGGCCCAAGTGCCGAAGGCGAACCCCCGGATCGGCCGCTTCAACGTCGTTTTCTCACCGAAAAATGCGGCGATCTCGCCGAAATTCGCGGATGCCAGTTTCTCATGATTGATCATCGCTTCTGCCGATGATCGTGTGGTGAGGCGGATCGCTTTCTTGATGCGCCGAAGAATATGATTGTCAGTATTGAGAAAGTGACGCAAGATTTGCTCGTTGATGGGTATTTGTCCTGGGGCCCCGTGGCAGTCTGATGGGGCCATTGCGATTCTTGGATACAGAGGATTTGGAGAGTTTGGGCGTGACAAAGGCTGATCGTCGAGCACGTCTTTTCGCAATCCTGCTTGGGGTTGGCCTCGCCGTGAGCCAAACTTGGCGAGCCGCTACTCAGTCCATCACTCACGACGAAGCTCTCAACTACTTGCGCTATCTCTCTAAGCCGTGGGAAACGGTGTTTTCGACGTACACGGCAAATCACCATTTCTTGTTCACCTATTTGGCCAAATTCTCCACCGGCCTATTTGGCACGTCCGAATTCACCATGCGCCTGCCAAGCCTGATTGCCTTTGTGCTCTTTGCACTGAGCATCGGGAGTTTGACTCGCAGGCTTTCTAAGAGCTGGCTCCTATTTCTGGCGAGCTACTCGTTCTTTCTTTTGAATCCTCTGCTTCTCGATTTCCTTTGTGCGGCTCGTGGCTATGGCTTGGCTTTGGCCTTCTTCACCATGGCGCTCTGTCTGAGCCATGCAGCAACCTGCGCTCGCATTCAAGTGCCTGGGCGGCAGCGGTTGGGAATTGGCGTGGTGGCGGCTCTCTGTCTTAGTTCGAATCTCGCGTTTGCACCCGCGCTTGTCGGCTTAGGATGTGCGCTCTTGGCGATTGACTTGGTCAACTTAAAAGGGGTGGGGCTACGAGGGATGATGGGCTGCGTGAAGGGCTGGACAATCAGTGCCATCCTGCCGGCCTTTGTAATCGTCGGGTCCTTGATTCTACTGCCTCTGCGCCAAGCTCAACGAAGCCATTTTTTCTTTGGTGCCGAATCGCTGCGCGACACGATGCGAGGTTTGGTGCAAGCCTCTTATGACCATGGGGGGCGAGCGACTTTTGCAGTTGACCCGACGCCCCTCGTTGAGATTGTTGGTGACTTCGTCTGTCCCGCGCTCTTGGTGGTCATTGTTTTGAGTGTTGTGGCGAATTGGTGGCGGCGAAAAGATGACATGCCAGTGTTGTTCGGAACCAGCCTCATTGTTGCCGTGTTCACGGTGGTCGTTCTCCATTACGTCGCCGATGCCGCTTACCCGATGGAACGAACTGGGCTCTATCTCATCCCGCTCTTTGGACTCGCCCTGGTGGAGGCCATAGGGCAATTCGGTAAGGGGCGGTTGCGCCTTGCAACACAAAGCCTGCTGGTGCTGATCCTCCTGGGCTCGTCCGCAGTTTTTGTCACCGAGTTTCAAGTCGGCTTCTTTCGTAACTGGCGCTACGATGCCGGAACCAAACGTGTCGTAACTCGCATTCTTGAGGCCCGGGAAAAGAACGACCAAGGCAAGGTGCGCGTTGCTCTGATGGATTGGCGTTATGGTCCTTCGATGGCCTTCTATCAGCAGCAGGCGCCGAAAGGCGCGATAGCCCCAATTAGTCACAAATGGACCTTTGGCGACTTCACGTTCGACTATTATCTTGTTCCGCCGGTTTTGGCGACGGACGACGATGAGAGCGAATACTTGAGGTTGTTCTACAAGGACCCGATCTCAAAGGTTGTCGTCGGCGTCAATCGCTAAGCCCCAGCTTTGGTAAGGATGACTTTGGGCGTAATCGCTTCGAGGAAAGTTTCTTGGGCAGCCAACAAACTGCCATACTCTTCTGCTGGAAAGATGCCAATGCGTTGACTTAACACGTGTCGGAAGGTGAGACTTTTCTCCGTGTGCGTCGATGCGCAAGTCAAGCTGAAGAACCTGTCGTCGATGGTGGGGCTCTCGGCGAGATCGGTCTCAACGACAAAGCCGCCTGGCCAGGTGACCGTGGTTTCGCAGTCGAGATTGAATGGACTCTTGAGCTGGACCGGGCTGTGACGCCGACTCACTTGGCGCGTGCGCACATAAGTCGGTTCCCAGATTGTGACGAGATTGCCTACGAGCTTTTCGTCAAAGCTCTGGAGCACGTTCTTGATCTTGAAGTCGAGGGTCACGATCAAACTCTTGTTGATATCATCGACGTTGCCAAATTCGACGCCCTCGAGCTCGGCGTGGGAGTTCTGACTGCGCAAGGTCTCCTTCATGAGATCGTGTCGTTCGTGCTCATTGCGTTGCTCGAGCCAGCTTCTGAAATAGGCCGCTGAAATTCCGCAAAGTTCGAGAGTTTCGTGAATCGATAGGGTTCCATTTTCTTCGCAATGAACCCGGCGGCAAACCTGCAAGTCAACGACGTTAGGATCTTCGGCTGGCAATTCTGTGAGGCCTTGAGTATCTGGGCCAATGATGAGCGCCTTCTTCTGCGCCAACCCCTCTGGCACCAATTCGGTCGCTGCGAAGTGTTTCTGGACGCAATCGACAAATCTTCCGCCCATGAAATCGGGTAGGTAGTTGATCATATGATTGAATTGCAGTCTTGTCGGAGTTTCGTCCCAGGCTGGCGAAGCGGAGTGAATCAGTGCAAGTTCACACGTGAGACCAATCGAATTCATCAGGTGATAAAGAGCAATCGAATGTCCTTTGCAGTCACTCAATTTTGACTTGAGAACTTCGGCGGCCGGATCAGGAACATAAGCACGGGGACCAAATGCAATCGCGTGATATTGCAGCGAATTCCGTACGTGCGCGATGAGCGTTGCGTATCGTTCGTCATCTGTCAGGCAATTCTCCGTCAGACTCTTTGCCAATGCTATGGTCGACTCGTTTGGTGTCAGGCGTTCTTCAATGAGTTCGAGGTAGGAGGTGGCGACGTCGTTCCAGGTTTCACTGGGCTCACCAATTAGCACAACCGGCCGCCAATCAGCTTCGTCGGGGCAGTATGGTTCGGCAGAAATGGGAGGCGTCTCCTCCGCGGAGAACCGAATCTTGCCTTTGCGCTCCTCTATCCTTACGTCTCCCAAAGCCCCGTGTCTTAACTTGGCAATGTCACCAGAGACTTCTATGGAAAGTCGAAGCCCTACCGATGGTTGAGATAGACAGATTGACTTGAATGGAAACACATCCTGGCTGCCCTTCATTTCGCTTGAGGTCTCAATTTCAATGATGCTCCCGACGTCAGCGCTGGGAATCGGAATGTTCACGACTTTGCCATAGTCGCCGGAGCGAGCATCGCCGTCCTTGACATAGTAGTCGTCGATTGCTCCCAAATAGGTGATCTCGCCGTCTTTGTTCTTCACTTCAACCTTGTTGATGAAGAGGCTTCGTACGGAAGGGTCAAAGGCAACCGGGTAGATCTTGAGTTGGGATACGCCTTGCTTGCTCTGAATCAAAATACGCTTACGGGCAGTCTCTTTGGTGCCGTGCTCGTAGGAAAACCTGAGCCCCAAGAAACTCTCCAGCACAATGACGTCTTCGCCTTCGTAGCGCTCAAGAAGCTCAGGAGGCGGTATGTAAGATGCCGGTAGTTCGACGGGCTCGATGGGATGGCGAATCAGTTGAGTGTCGCCCTGACCTAATTCAGAGACAATATGCTCAAGCCAAGACTTGTAGGTCGCGTTCCTCGGATCAGTGTCAACGGCCAACTGAAATGCTCTGCGGGCCCCGACCATGTTGAGAAGGCCGTTCTCGGCGACGCCCTTTTCGAAATAAACTTCGCCTGCGGTCCTTCCAGCTCCGATCAAGTCGTCGCTCATCTTGGAGGCTTGTTCAAAGCGATGGCTCAGGTTGCACTGGTGGACGATGGCTAAGTCACGTTCGAAGCGTTCGTCGTCATCGCTGGCTGGCAGCTTCCCTAAATAGGCAACAGCCTCATCGTGCTTCTCTTCTTTACCGAGGGCGGAGGCATAGGCGCGATGCGCCCAAATCGGATCGTCTCGTTTGATGAGCATCTTGAGGAATCGTTTGGCCTCCTCGAAGCGTTCCGACTCGTAAAGAAGGCTTAGAAAATCCTCAGCATCGCTCCGTTCGGAATGGCCATTCTCAAAAAGTCGGGCATAAGCTTCCATGGCCTCCTTCTTTTGCTCGATGCGGCCCAAGGCGAAAGGGAGATACGCCTGCAATTCTGTGTCATTCCCAAGGAGCGCTTCATGCTCCCGGCAGAACTTGACGACATTTTTGTATTGTGCGTCGCGAGAAAGCGCGAGAAGGAACCAACTCGCGAACTCGGTTGAAGTGGGGCAGAGCTCACAAGCGAGCCCAAAAGCTACTACCGCCTTATTGAACTGGGACTTCTCGAAGCAGTATCTGCCGACACTCTGATAAAACGCGGCATGCCAGCTTGACTGTTCCTCGGTTAGGTTTGCGTCTTGAACTGAGGTCACCTTATCGCTGGTGATGGTTAGACAACGTTGCACATCTTCGTAAACATCTTGCATGGCGAAATTTGATGGTTCGGAAGAAAGAGCGATGAAGTAGCCCACTCGTTCCGTGACCTTCACGATGAGGCGATATTCGTATTCGTTTTCATCCGGCACTCGCTTCATGCGAAAGTGCCTACTCTCCCCAGGGGTTGTTTCTAAGGTGACAAGCTCACGATCGGCCAGTGAGATGTGGTAGTTGTTCAACAGGCCTTCACAAATCGCGTCGAAGGGAAGTTTCTCTTTCGGCAAGATGAAGCTGGTGATGTCGCAAACCACACCTTCGTTATGGCGTAAGAGCAGGTCGAAACGGCCAGGATCTTCAGTGGCTTTCCAGCGGATCCGCCAGTCAGGCGACGATACGTGGAAGGAGAATGACTGGGTTGAAGACTCGAACGTTTCCTTCAGTGACGGTAAATGGCTGTGGGACGATTTTGATTTCGAGCCGAATTGAATTAGCGGCACGAGTTCCTGAAGAACCTGCCGGCCTTTCTGCTCGGACATCTTATCTTTATCTGCGATTGCGATCGCTTGAATTGAGATCCCCAGGTGGCATCGAATGAAACAGCAGATGTGCTTCAAGGCGGTATCGTCCCGAACAAGGGCGTGAACGAAGCGTCCTTCAAGCCCATGGATCGTGATTGGTTCGTCTACTATCAACTTGGCTGACTTGTAGTTCGACTCAAAATAGTCGATGCGAGTCTTCGCGATTCTCGCGTGCGAGGGGAATGTCCGGTCTTCTTCGATGTCTGCTCGAAATGCGAACGCGATCTTGCCCGAGTTGGCTGTGAAACTCTCTCCATCCTTGTTGACGTCGATCAAGCTCCAGCCTTTAGGACAGATAAATTGGATGCCGGTTTTTCTGAGGAGACATCGGCGAGGGCCGCTTCTTAGGTTCAGAAGAAAGAACCAAAGGCATCCAGTGATGATAAAAACACCGAAGTATGCTCTCTCGCTCCGCCCAAATGGGCTATAGCGGCCCGCCAACCTGCCTGCCGCTTTTTTATCGAGATAGGAAGACTCTGGATTCTTAATGAGGTAGTAGACAGGGACTTTCATTTCGCTGGAATAGCGCGATGCCATGGCGAGGGCGTCTGACTGGTGATCGAATTTCTGCCACAGATTCTTGTCCACTCGCGAGTTGTTGTAGTACCGGCCGTCAGCACGGAATTCGTACTCAACGGAGAAGATGCTCTCCTCTTTGTCGCTACTTGACCTGCTTGACAGGATGTTCGAGTGGAGAATCTTTGCTGTGGTTGTGTCCCATTCTGCCGAATCAAACAAATCTCGGAGTTGGGCCACAGTCAGCCAAGTGAAAATCAACACCAGAACGGCAATGGCGATTCGCTTGGGGCTGGCGAAGAAATCTGACACAGAGCTACTCCTGAAGATTGAGCCTGGAGACTAATTCTTGCCGAATTCAGTGTCAACCGATGGGACAATTCCAGGGACCCCAATGACACCGTTTTCGGTCATTTGGCGCAGGAGTGTTCGTTAGTTCCCGATGATCGTCAGGCCTTCCCGAATGAAGGGAAGGGAAGCAAAGGTCTTGATGATGACCGCATTGCTTAGGTCCATGAAGAAGGCACCGACGAGCGGGACAACAATGAAGGCCTTTGTCGATGCTCCGTATCGTGCTGTCAAGGATTGCATGTTCGCCATGGCAACTGGGGTGGCACCCAATCCCAAGCCCATGAAGCCCGATGCGATGACTGCGGCGTCGTAGTCTTTTCCAGTGAGCCGGAAAACGACGAATACCGCCAGAGTTGAGATGACAAGCATTTGCGCCATCAAGATGAGAAGTAACACACCGATGGAGTCGGCCAGTTGCCAAAGTTGTACTGACATGAGGCTCATCGCTAAAAAGAGATGCAAGCTCAACTCGCCCGCCCGGTTGATAGACGGTACATGCATCTTTACTTTGGCAAGGTCAGCGAGATTCGTCAGAGTAATGCCGATGAACATGGCCGTGAGAAATTGAGGCAGCGCCACACCCTTGCCAGCCAACCACAGGTTGAGGTTGTGCCCGATGCCGACGCACAGGGCCAGCATCAGCAGTGTGGCGAACGCGGCTTCTAACGGAAGTGAAGTGTCAGGGTTTGATGCCTTTTCAACTTCCGCTGTCTTGTATGTGTGCTGATCGTCCTGTTCAGATCCGAGATTATTCTTCCTAATCAGGTAACCACCGACCGGTCCGCCAATGATGCCTCCTGCGACCAAGCCGAATGTGGCGCAAGCAAGCCCCAAGGTGCCTGCTCCATCTAACCCAACCTTCTCGGCTGTAGCGCCCCAAGCAATCGAAGTGCCATGGCCGCCAGCAAATGAGATGCTTCCAGCAAACAGACCGTAGGCCGGATGTTCGCCGACCAGCATGGCAATGCCGATGCCGGCAACGTCTTGCAGAATTAACAAGCTAATGGCGCAGACCAAGAGAATCACCAGTGTCTTGCCGCCGGAGGCGAGGGCACTCATTTTCGCTGAGAGACCAATGGTGCTGAAGAAAACGAGAAGGAGCGTATTGCGTAGCTCCAAATCGAAGTTGACTTGGAAGTCCCACCAAACATAGAGCGCGGTCAAGAGGACACTACAGAGAAGCCCACCGGTGACGGCCACCGGGATGTTGAAACGCGAGAGCAGCGAAATCTTGCCGTTGAGGAATTTGCCGATCGCTAGGACAAGAACACTTGCAACAATGAGATTTGGGCCATCGATCAAGAACTGCTGTGGCATCGGCAACTTCCCTGGGGGTGATAAATCTGTTGGTTTTTGGGACGGCAAGGCAAGAAATGAGCCAGCTTCCATGATTGAATGCTGGCTCTCATGAACGTTTTACTTGTTCTTTTCTTTCTTGAGGCGCGCCGTGATCGCTTTCGCTTTCTTGCTCGCCTTCTTGCCGACGTCAAGTCCGCGGAAGTCTTTGGCGATCTTCGTGAACTGAGTCTTCGCCTTCTTGGGCTCTTTCTCTTCGAGAGCAGAGGCTGAAGCAAAGCGCTCGTCGGCGATCTCAAGGATTGCCTTCTTCGTCTTTATCGCTTCTGAAAATTCTGGGCCTTTGTGCCCGATCTTTTCGATCTTGGCGATCTCTTTCATAGCGTCAGAGTAACGCTTCTTGGCCATGGACTTGTCGATCTTTTCGACACTTGCCAAGAGAGCCTTGTACTTCTTTGAAGGCTTGACCTTGCCGTTTTTCTTGAGGGCTGATTTGACTGCAGTCAAGAACCGGCTGGTCTCGACGTAACCGCCGACGTCACCAAGAACCTCGCCTTTCTTAGTGATGAACTTTGTATTGGGATATCCTCGAACCGAATACTCTTTGGTCGCTCCCTTGTCGACGTCACCATCGACTAAGATTGGGACGAAATTGCGAAGCAGTGCAAGTGTCTCTTTATCTTTGAAGGCCTGACCGGCCAATTTCTTGCAGTAACCTCACCACGTTGCCGTAAAGAATAGCATGGCTGGCTTGCCAGTGAATTTCACTTCGGCCATGCCAAGTTCGTAGCCGACAATAAAAGGAATGTCGCCCTTATGGTCAGCCCAGTCTTTGCCGCCTTTTTTCTCGTCTTGCTCTTGGGCAGTGCATATGGACATTGTGGACACTGCCAATAGGCAAGCGATCATTGCGATTCTGGCCATCGAATTCTCCCGTGTGATTCAATCCAACGGACAAGATTGACCGTTAAGGATTCGTCTAAGTTAGTCCGTTTAGCCTTGTACGGCAACCTTTCACTGACGACGAGGGTTAAGCTGTGCCGATCTAAGCAACCCTCTTGGCGCCCACGTCATGGCATCGGGTGATTTGCAGAGATGATGGGGAGATTCTCCCGGCTCTCAGGCTCAGGAGGACAATCTGGGGATTTTCACGCCACAGTGCCTGAACGAAAATTCGAACCACCTGCACGATTGTTGTTGAGATTGACCCCTTGGGCAGAGGGGAGAGTTCAGATTTCGAGCGGGTCGCACATCGACCCGCTCGAAACATGATCTTTAGTAGTCCAGGCCGAGCTTCATGAGCTTACGACTGATCATTTGGCAGTAGGGATTCTTCTGCTTGTTCTGACGATAGTAATCCTGGTGATCTTGTTTGGCTTTCCAGAAGGTGTCGGCCTTGGTGACCTCGGTCACGATAGGATCGTCGAACACACCGGATTTGTTGGCCTTCGCCTTCGAGTCCTTGGCGATCGCTTCCTGCTCTTCGTTATGGAAGTAGATGGCTGAACGATATTGAGTCCCAGCATCGGCGCCTTGGCGATTGAGTGTTGTTGGGTCGTGCAGTTTCCAAAACCATCCCAACAACTCGCGATAGGAAACGACTTTAGGATTGAAGTGCAACTGAACAACTTCGGCATGGCCTGTCGTGCCATTGCAGACGGCTGCATAGCTTGGGTCATCAACTTGACCGCCCATGAAACCGGATTCGAGTTTGGTCACACCGTCGACTTGTTGCAGTACGGCTTCAATGCACCAATAGCAGCCTGCACCGAAT
>JBLINQ010000145.1:0-12593 GCA_047639315.1 Planctomycetota bacterium | reverse complement strand
GTCTCACCTAAGTCTTGATCGCGAAGCTCTGTCATTCTCCTGATCGCAGCAAAAACGAGCGGGCTGATGGACACAAAGCTCGCGGCCCAAGCCCCCCAAATCCACTCCCACTCTGGTCGCTGAGAGGTCAGTTGCGCAATCATGACACCCAGCGATGTTCCAATCGGGATCATAATTCCCAAGAAACCGATGCCGACCATGCGCTTCATAGATGATGCCAACCGAACCCTGGGAATCGTGGCCCAGGTAAGCCCGATATAGACGACGGATGCAGGCATCACGTAGAAGTAGAACATCACTTCAAAGCCTACTGGTTTCCCATGATTGAGTACGAAGAAGCGCCAAGCCACGAGGAGGAAGAAAATGACAAGCTCACTGCCAATGATCCGCCGCGCTATGACGACGTCTCGATGTCGGGTATCCGGCTTGTTTGCTTGTCGACTTTGCAAATCATCCATCCACACGAACGTCTTCATACGGACTGCAATGCGGCTTCCTGCTCAGCGCCCATGCTCGCTCCACCGCATGTGATTTGACGGCGCGCTGATCTCTACTTCTTCTTTTTCTTCTTGTGGTTGCTCTTTGCTTTCTTCTTCTCAGCCAGCGCGAAGAAAACTTGCAAGCGACGGAAGTCGACGTCTTGCACCTCAACCTCAACCTGATCTCCTTCGCGGAACACCTTGGTGCCGCCACGAGCTTGGATCGTGATGGTTGGGCCATCCTGCTTGAGAACTCGGCCAATACTTCGAGCCGAGAGATAACCCTTGACGGAGAGTTCTTGGAGGTCGATTTCGAATCCGCCACGATTTACGCGGCCGACTTTCGCCATGTGAACTTCGCCAATGCGAGGATCCATGAATTGGCAGATCTTGAGGTCGTCAACGGCGATTTCAACCATTGATGCCACTTCGGCTTGCGTACTTGAATGAGAAGCCACGTCGAAAAGATCGGAAATCTTATCTGGGTTTTTCAAGTCCGCTCCGGCTGCTTCTCCCCGACTCAAGACTTCAAAAAGCATGCGATGCACGATGAGATCAGGATAACGACGGATGGGGGACGTGAAGTGCAAGTAGTGTTCACGTGCCAAGCCAAAGTGCTCAGCTTCGTCTTCTTCTGTTTGAACTTCATAAACGGCGCGTTCGAGTAGTCCCATGATGCGCGGGATCATGGTGTCGGCATTGGCTAAGCGGCGCGCATATCTCACCATGGCCCCAATGTCGCGGCCAGTTAGCCGCTCTTTCTTTGGCACCCGTACATTGAATTTCTCCAACATCTCAATGACTTCTGCCACTTCCTCCGGATCCTTCTCGGGGTGGACGCGGTAGATCGTTGGCAGGCCATTCGCCTTGAAGAAATCACCGACAGCTTGGTTCGCTGCTAGGGCCGTCTCTTCAATGAGAGTTTGCGAGAAGTAGTTATCGGCGAAATAGATCTTCTCGACATCCCCTTGGGCATCAAACTTGAACTTCCGTTCCTTGCTCTGCATACGAAGAGAGCCTTTGCGATCCCGGATGGTCTGCTGTTGTTTGGTCCAAGTTTGAAACAGCTCAAGGTCTGGCTTGAGGTCGGCAATCTTCTGCGTGTCTTCGTTGTCCACATCATCAAGGAGTTCTTGCACCTGTTTGTAGGTGCACCGACGAAAACTGTTGATGACACTCTTCGCCAGATAGTAGCCGGTTCTTTTGCCCTTGGCATCGAAGGTCATGAAGACCGAAAAGACCAATCGGTCGCGCCCTGGAACAAGGGAGCAGAGTCCGTTCGAAAGTTTTTCGGGCAACATCGGAACGACTTGGTCCGCGACATAAACGCTGGTTGCTCGCGCCAATGCTTCGGCATTCAAAGCAGTGCCGGGGCAGACATAGTGACTCACGTCAGCAATGTGTACGGACACTTCGACTCCACCTTCGACTTCGCGAATACAAATCGCGTCATCAAAATCTTTGGCGTCAGAACCGTCAATGGTGAAGATACGTTCCTTGCGAAGATCCTGACGGTACTCGACCCCTTCATAATCAGCAGCTGGCGGATCATTCGGTAGTATGTCGGTCTCGGCCAACACGTCGGCCGGGAAAATCGTGCGGACGCGGAAAGAGGAGATTAGCTCCATCTCTTCCGACTCGACGTCTTCATAGCGTTTGGGGCCGTGCGCCATCGGCCCAAAGCCATCGGGGCGAGCATCAATGATTGCACGTGCGCCGCCAAGATAGTCACCAGGATCAACCTCTTCGTCTGGCGCTACGGCTTCGTCGCCGCCGACGGCTTCGACAACGTCGTCCTCGTCGTCATCACCGCCGCCAAAATTGCCAAGGAGATCTGCAAAATTTGAAAAGTCGTTTCCAGCCATGATGCGAGGTTAGCGATTCATAGCGACTGCGGCCATAAGGAAGTCCGAACCAGGTCTAATTCTTTTATTCGGTGCCAGACACCACTAGTCGGTTGGCGTAGCAGAGGTGCCTGCACCGTACTAAAGAAACAAAAAAGTAAAGCCAAAGCCGAAATGAATGGCCCAGTCTCTTTTGGCCGCGAACGATGGCCCAGGATTATGGGCGAAATCAAGACGTGCCGGACCAAAGGGCAACAGGTAACGAAGACCGATTCCTATTCCATGGCCGATTTGACCGACAGAAAAGCTATCGCGCGCCACCCTCCCTGCATCATGAAAAAGAGCGCCGTGGAGATCGACAAATAGGAAGAGGGGGCGCAAACACCATCATGGCCTACTAAGGCGGCTTTTTCCTAATTGCGTTCACGCTTTATTCAATGCGTCCCAATCGATCTTGATCGTCTGCTTCTCGCTTGCTGCGCAGCGAGGCATTGGACTCGACCCGCTTCCATCATGGCAAACATTCATCACAACAACGGTGATATTGTCGAAACCGGCGTCTTCGTTGGCTTCCTGATGGCGATTCGATGAACAACTAACCAAGCGAGGCGGACGCACTTCAAAGAAACGAGCGGCCGTCGCAGTATCGAGGAAAGTCGCCGTGGTGATGCTCCGAATATGAGCGGATCAAGGCGACTAATGCCCATTGATGAATGGGAGTCTAAGTTGGAAGAAACGAGACAGCACTGAACAATAATGAAGCGCGTTACGCATCGAAAAAATGAACCCAAGAACCGCCCTGCCTGATCGACTGGGAGTTAAACCAAGCGCTCTCGAAACGGAGAATCATATAGCAGCGATTCAGCTGATTGTTCCGGCCTTACGCGGGCTATGACCTGCGTGGGGGGCGACGCCGTTGCGAGAATGTGCCATCGCAAACGACGGGGGATGATGAGGGTGAGGGTGAGGGTGAGGGTGAGGAATTAAACCTGGTTCGGTACCGGGTTGGACGAAGAAAACCCCAGGTCTTACGACCTGGGGTTTTCTTGAAGTGTGCGAGATAAGAGTCGAAGTTGCGACACTTGCAGTTCGCAGATGAAGCAAGTCCTTAGAGCTGTTCTTTTGCCGCCGCCACTACAGCTTCAACTGTCACTCCGAAGTGCTTGAAAAGAACTGTGGCAGGAGCGGAGGCGCCATACTCGTTGATGCCGATGGCGATTCCTTTTAGTCCAACCCAGCGTTCCCAACCGAAGGTTGAGGCTGCCTCGATGGAGACGCGGGCCGTGCAGCTTTCAGGAAGTACGCTCTCCTTATAGACAGCATCCTGGCGCTCAAAGGCTTCCCAACATGGCATACTCACGACCCGAGCATGAATGCCCTCTTTCTTCAGCACCCGCGATGCTTCCACCACCAGGGACAACTCCGTGCCACTAGCCATCAAGATAACCTGAGGCTGTCCCTTGTCCTTGTTGAGGACGTAGGCGCCACGATGAAGGAGCGATGCGGAGTTAAATTCTTCGCGATCAAGCGTCGGATGATTCTGACGACTCAAGACAATGGCCGCTGGACGATCTTCCAAGGACAGCATGTAGCGCCAAGCTTCGGTCACTTCGTTGGCATCGCCAGGGCGAAGGATGTCGAGGTTTGGCACCGCCCTGAGACTTGGCAAATGCTCTATCGGTTGGTGAGTCGGCCCGTCTTCGCCGACGCCGATGCTGTCGTGGGTGTAGACGAAGAGAGTTGGAATCTTCATGAGACCGGCCAAGCGATGAACCGGACGCATGTAGTCACTGAAGACAAAGAACGTGCCGGTATAGGCACGCATGCCCGACAACGTCATGCCGTTGGCAATCGAGCCCATCGCATGCTCACGCACGCCAAAATGGATGTTGCGACCGTGGGGCGCTTCTCGCGAGAAACTCTCTTCACCAGCAATGGATGTCTTGTTGGAAGGGCCAAGATCAGCAGAACCTCCCATCAACCATGGCACGTGTTTGGCAATGGAGTTGAGAGCTTTGCCCGAAGCTGCACGCCCCGCCATGCCCTTCTCATCTGCAGGGAAGACGGGAAGATCGCTATCCCAACCATCAGGCAACGTACCGGCGAGATAGGCGTCTAACTCCGCGGCCATTTCGGGAACGGCTGCTCGGTAGGACTCAAGCTTCTCGTTCCACTCACTGGTTGCGGCATCACCTCGCTCTTGGCAATGCTTAGTAAATGCGGCTTTGGCTTCCGCTGGAACATAGAACTTCTTGGCCGGGTCGAGGCCGTACACCGCCTTCGTCGCGGCGATTTCGTCGTCGCCCAACGGCGCCCCATGGGCATCCGGTGTGTCTTGTTTGTTGGGACTGCCGAAAGCAATATGAGAACGGACGATGATGAAATGGGGTTTGCCGCCTCGATTGCGGGTCGAATCCATGGCAGCAGCCAGGGCTTCAACATCGTTGGCATCGGGTACGAAAGAAACTTCCCAGCCCATGGCCTTCATTCGAGCACCGGCGTCTTCCGTGAAGGCAATCCCAGTTTTACCTTCGATGGTGATCTCGTTGGCGTCATAAACCCACACAAGATTGTCGAGGCCCAAGTGACCGGCAAGACTGGCGGCCTCCATGGAAACACCTTCCATCATGTCGCCATCACCCCCCAAGGCAATGACCTGATGTCCCAACAGCTCTTGACCGGTTCGGTTGAAATGGGAAGACATCTTGCGCTCGGCGATGGCCATGCCAACGGCATTGGCAAATCCTTGGCCCAACGGTCCGGTCGTTGTTTCCGCACTAGGGCAATGACCGTATTCGGGATGACCGGCGCACGGGCTGCCCAAAACACGGAAGTTCTTGATGTCATCGAGCGAGAGGTCATATCCGGACAAATGCAGGGTGCCATAAAGCAACATGGACGCATGCCCGATCGACAGCACGAACCGATCACGATTGGGCAACTGCGGATTGGCTGGGTCGTGGCGTAGATGGCGTGTCCAAATGCTGTAAAGCACTGGGGCCAAAGCCATTGGAGTCCCTGGGTGTCCAGAATTTGCTTTCTGAACAGCATCCATCGCCAAGGTCCGAACTGTGTTGATACAGGCTAATTCCAGGTCCTTGTTCACAGTCATTGGCTCCCATTTTTTTTTGGTTTTGTCGTAGCCTGAGCCTAGCCGCCTGAGGGGACGAGACACGAATTCAATATGAGAATCTCGAGCGACAAAAGAAAGCGTTGCCACCTCTCAGTTTGATACTGACACGATGTGTTTTTGACATGAATCTCGTCAAGACAGCTCAGTCTGATGCCGCGCTACCCATTTTCAAATCGCATCCTTCAGTTCGCCCTCATTCTTGCCGAAACCCTACCTGGGTAATCATCCGGTCGAATCCCGACCAGCTATCCAAACTTGCGCGAGTTAAGTGATTGCCCGGGGTGGCAATTCGTACTTCGAGGACATAATCGATGAAAATATCGCTCCCTAAGATCCTGAATCTGGTCTCGGTAATAACTCTGAGTCTCTTTATGGTCGCCAAGACGGCGTCGGCCCAAGTCCAAACCGTGATCGAAATCGGTCCAGCATTCTGCTCTGAACTCTTCACTAGTGAGACATCACTCGATCCTGTGAACGCTCTGAATCCCAGCGCTTTTGCCTTGAACTTGCCGATGGGCACTTTTCGTTTTCGTGCGCCAGGTCAGTTCTTAGATTTTGGCGACGGAACCGCACAATTGGTCGGCGAAATATATGACCAAAACGATCCGGCGCGCGGGTTCTATGTCGACATCCGTTTTACGGGGAAGATTGGCTTCAGCGACCCGAGTTTTCCGCCGGCGGGATCGCCGGTCCTCGACCTGACTCCAAGCGCTTACGGCGTCAATGGCGGCTCAATTGAACCATTCACTTGGGTCTACTTCACTGCGGCTTCCGGTTCGATGTATGGCATCCACGACCTGACAGGCGCCTCTATTGCCGTGTCGGATAACGGGCCTGCCTTTCAATTGGGCGAAGGTGCGAGCAACAAGACTCTACAAATGGGTGCGTCAGCGAACCTCCAATTCAACACTGTCACACAACCGTATGCCTCGATTGTTGTGCCAACGAACATGAACGGCGACCTGACAATGACCATGGGGTTTGATTGCGCCGAAATCGGTCGCCTGAGTCGGCCGGGCACAGGAGAAGATTTCCAAATTCGGACTGGGGCGTTTGGTCTTCGCCCACTTGGCGGCGTCGGTTTTGACAAGAAACTGTCATTAGACGGAGACTTGGTCACGGTTGAGATTGAGTCTCCTGGTGGCACATTCACCAATCAGCAAATCGCACTTGGCGTTGATTGCTTCCAAGAATGCAACCCGGCACCACCGACAGCGGCCAGTTTGCCCTATGTCTACATCAACCAAAACTATGGTGGATTCATGGTGATCGGGGCCGGGGCTGGTGGATTGATCCCAGGACCGATATTCCTACCACCTTCAGGCTACACCGTCGTTGCTTCGGTTCCGCCGGGATTCAGTGGCATGAACTTCATCTTGCAAGCGTTCTGTCTGACCCCGATGAGTGACAACGGCATCTATGCCGCTTCGAACGCTCACACCATCAAGATTTTCTAATCAACTAACGATTCACGTCGATAACGAGTGGCTCTGTCAATTCGTTGTCGACGCGGCCAAGTTGGATGCCAATCTTGAATCTGTTGCCGGCATTCTCAGGAATGAAAACCGGAACCGACAAGATAACTCGTTCACTGGGTAATATGCCTGATAGTGAGACCGGCAAGACCAGCCCTTCGCCTTTCGGATGACCTCGAGAATCCAAGAGCGAGGCCCCCAGGAATTCTGTCATTCGATCGACGCTCCCAATGATAGCGGCGCTATCATGGGCCAACCTGACTTCCACCAACATGTTGACCCGGCCGGACTCAGTAAGCTTCGGCTCTTGACCTTCGATCAATCGAAGTTTAGCTCGGACTGGGGCACCGGCTGTCTCCGAAACCGTCAATAATCGACGCGTTAATTCTAAAGCAAAAGAATTCTTGGAAGACGCAGCCCCGGGTAGGTGGGGAGTTAAGAGTTCGGTGAGTTCGCCGCGCCGATCATTGACCGTCCACAGGAATGCTAATTCCATGACATAGCCCCAGTCAAAGATGCGAACCTTGGCGATCTCCTCAATGGCTGAAAGATACAAGGGAGTCGCCAACTCCAACGCTTCTGGCCCGACCCCTTGGGCACGCGCACGGAGCGCAAAAGACTCAGCAACGAGCGCGTGCTGCCGCCATTCCACCATGCCTGGATCTTGTGCGAGAATCGCATCGGCACGACGCCGAATCTCGCGGTCTGGGTGCGTGAGGAATCGTCTGATCAAGGGTGAAGTCAGATCAAACGACATGCGGGCCGCCGTTTCGAACGCCGCGATGCGATGTTCGGCAAACTTCATACCGAGGTTCGTTCGGACATAGAGACTCGGCAAGAGCCACGGATCTCGTGTGCGCATGAGCGCGTATATACCAAGCGTATCGATATCGCGATCGTTATTGGGATGAGCAAGGAATTGATGGACGCATGGCCCCATGGATGTGTCACCTGACACAAAGCGAGCGATCGCTAAAACCATACGGTCAATACCCAGAAACTGTTCGTCACGATCTCTGAGTGACCCGAGAACCTCTTCTTCACCAAGCAACGCAAGACCGAGTTCAATCTCATCGGCACGTTCGCCCTTTGACGTGAGCCTCTGGCGAGTCAGATAGGCATGCCCAAGCCCATCAGCATAGGTGGCGATGTGCAGCAGAGCTAAGCGGCGCACGCGATCGTCGTTATGCTTGAGCAAGGAGACCACCGACTCCGGCTTCGATCCTGGCCCCCGGCGCAACACCCTGGCAATTGACTCCAGCTGTGGTTTGCCGACGCTCAGCCCGTTAACGGTCTGCACAAACACGCGATCGTCAACATCGGCCTGCGACTCGATGCCGGCATAAGACCGCATCGTTGCCATATTGCGTTTCATGACCTTCAATCGCGGCGCATTTTCCTTGGCAAGGTTGTTGCGTTCAAATGGATCTATGGCGAGATCGAAGAGCTCGTAGTGGCCTCGCTGGCGATCATGAATCAGCTTCCACCGTTCATCGCGAACAGAGTCCAAGCTACCTTGCACCAAACTCGGTTCGCGAAATTGCGCGAAAACCAATTCAGGTGGATTCGGCCCAACATCAGTCCCAACGATTAAAGGTAATAGAGAGTGGCCTTTGTCTGCGAGGACAGGGGTGGATCCGGTGAGTGCGCAAAGAGTTGCTGGCAAGTCGACCAGCTCAACGGGATGACCAACGATCTGGGGCTTGATGCCCGGACCACTTATCGCCAGCGGTACACCGATTTGCTCCTCAAACAAAGTGGAATGATGGCCGACGCCCCCGTGCTCTCGCTGTTCCTCACCGTGATCGGAATGAAGAATGATAAAACGTTTCTTCTGAGATTCGTTCAAGAATGAGAACAGGCGCTCTAAGGAACGATCGATTCGTTTGAGTCGCTTGAAATATTGTTCCTTTTGACTCGGGGCATCGTCCGAAACCAGACTCTCAGACTCGGCTTCATCCTGATCCTGCAGATGAATCCAGAGGAACTGAGGGGGTCCGTCTTGTCGATCGTCACCAAGACTTCTGAGTGCTCGAGCAACAACCCGGCTCGGGGCTGAGCCCGCTTCGCCTTCATCGTTTTCCACGCGCTCAAAACCGCGCACCAAGAACGCTGATTTGTTGGCAAAGGACTCGGCCGGGAAAGACGTGAAAGCCCGAGTCGAAAACCCTGATTTCGCGAGACTGGCGGCTAAGGTCAATGGAGCTTTCGACGGCGAGTTCCATTCCGAAGACTTCTGCCGAGCGTGAAGAATACTGGCGCTCGGATAGCGACCCGTGAACATCGAGTGAATGGCGTATTCTGATGATGGAAATTGAGCCCAAGCGTTTTGAAAGACGACACTCTCTTCAAATCGACGCGCGAGATTCGGCGTCAAGGTGGCACTCTTGCTGGCGTCCAAGAAGTCACGTCTCAAGCCGTCAACCGTGATCAAGACAATGTCGTGGCCTCGACGTCCCGGGAAATACTGATCGAGGATCTTTCCGTCCACTTCGGAACGCTTCGCAAGAAACTTCAAGATGGACTGATCAATGATGGCGTCAACATCTTCTACCGGTGCAAAGCGGCCCAAAATTCGAGACGTCAATCGACTGCTCTTGTAGATCAGCCGTTGCATGTTCTCAGACTCACCGGGCAAAGTCGCAGTGACCAAGAGCGCAAGGACAAATGCCCCGATTGCGGCCTGTGCCATTCCGACGCGACGCCACCGGCTTGCCAGCAAGGAAGAGCCAAATCCGGCAGCTGCGACCATACCGATGACAGCAAGAATGTCGTGTAGGGCAAAATAGTGACGGGCAAGACTGCTGTGGGCATCAGCCAGAAAAACCACAAGACAAAGAACGACGGCGCTAAGTCCGTAATTCCAGGGCAATTGCCCGCTTTCGATCATGAGCTCACAGAGAACTCGACCAAGCGCGAGCAAGAATACAATGGTCAGGATCAAGAGCCCGACCAAAGCTGCGGGCCGCCACGCTTGATCGATGACCCACTCGCCGCTGAGCAATTCGACAATTCGGGGAGCGATGACAAAGAACAGTCCCAAGGCACTGGGAACCGCCGTCATGAAGGCCCGCCTCTTTGTTGACATGGTTGAGAAAAATCGAGAGATGAAGATCACGGCACCAACAATAAGTTGAGCCAACGCACCGGCCAAAAGCGCTGTGCCGATGAGAACCGCCAGGCCCGCGAGCCTGCCTGCCGTCGAGATCTCACCAGGGCTTTCGAGAACTGACACCATATCGACTAAGAACCACACCAAAAAGACGCCGATACCGGCACCACAAATGGCACGACCGGGCTTTTCGCTGATGGTAATTGTCTTCCGTTGTGAAGTTCGGACCATGAAGCTTAAGCCTGAAAAGAAGGGTGCGTGGACGAAAATCGTCTTTCGGAGTTAAACCAACAGCGTACTCTTACCAGATTTGGGTCCTATCACGAACGAAGATGTCCTCAGCATTTTCTCGACACGTCGCCTCATGCCCATTCCCGTCTTATTCTACCACCCTCAGAATAAAGGGGAGTTACCACATGCAGTGCAATTTTGGGAATGGTCGATATGATCATGTGGGGAGAACCGAATGAATAAGAACCCATGCCAAGGGCATGAGAATCGAAACACTGTCGAGCCCGATGTATATGCCACGGGCTCCAAGGTCCGCGGCTCGGTGCGGGCGTCGAAGATGGGCAGGAGGCGGGCCATCGCCCTCTTGTTAATTCATGTCTTCGCCTTTCTCCATATTCTGCATTGGCGAATGACTGGACAGACATTGACTCCGCTGGAACCGAGCGAGGCCATGTTTACCCTCCGTGATGGATTGGTGAATGCTGGCGCGATCCTCATGTTGGTGGCAACCCTCTCCGTTCTCGTTTTAGGTCGATTTTTTTGCGGCTGGGCCTGTCATCTCGTTGCCATTCAGGATGCCTGTGCTTGGTTGCTCAAGAAGTTGGGAATTCGGCCTCGCCCATTACGCTCCCGGTTTTTGGTCTTTGTTCCGGTTGGCGCGGCTTTTGTCATGTTTGGAATGCCACTGATTGCTCGCTACCGACATGACCTTGGCCTACCAGAATTTAGCTCCGCCTTGGTGAAGGCCGAATTCTGGGAGACTTTCCCAGGCCCTTGGCTCACAATTGCCACGTTCTTGGTCTCAGGTTGCCTCATGGTGTACGTCTTGGGCGCCAAGGGTTTCTGTACCTACGCTTGCCCTTACGGCGGCGTCTTCATGCTGGCCGAGAAATTCGCGCCAGGGCGAATTCGAGTGACTGACGCCTGCAAAGCTTGCGGCCATTGCACAGCAGTTTGCACCAGTAATGTTCAAGTAGCTGCCGAGGTGCATCAGTTTGGCATGGTCGTCGATTCTGGGTGCATGAAGTGCCTCGATTGCGTCAGCTCCTGTCCGGAGGAAGCGCTCTATTTTGGCTTCGGCAAACCGGCATTGGGTGCAAAGAAGCGCCGCCCATCCAAAGCCAAGCGAGGTTGGACTTTCGGGTGGAAGGTCGACTTGACCATCGTCGTCGTGTTCTCACTTTCCCTGGCTACTTTTGCCGGGCTGCCTGACACTTTTGCCCCTTGGGGAACGTCACTTCACGGCCAGACGCCCCTGCTTTTCTCTCTTTCTTTGAGCGCGATCACAGCTTTTTTGGTGGGCCTTTTTCTTCATGGATTGAAGGCACCCGAAATAGCCATCACCAATCATCATCTAAAAAAAGACAATCAGTGGACACGGAGCGGTCGTGGATTCCAGATCTTGACAGTTCTTTGGAGCCTCATCGTCATTCAATTTGGCGTTGTGCAGTACAGCACTTTTGTCGGCAACCATGCGTTCACGGCTACCGAAGTATCTAAGTGGGCCTGGCGTCAGGATGGCAGTAAATTGCCAGAGGACGTGGCCAAACAGGTCGAACGTTCGAGAACGTCATACCTTCGCGCCGAATCCTGGTCGATGCTTGATGATGCTCGCTATCCGGCGCGACTCTCGTGGCTCGCCATCGTTGAAAACGATACCGACTCTGCGATCCAAGAACTTAAACGTGCGGCCAAGATCGCTCCTGAAAATCCAGAAGCCCATTCTGACTTGGCCAGTATTTATTCGTTTCTAAAGCAATGGCAACCAGCGCTTGAGGCCATGCAACAAGCCATTGAATTGCGCCCTGAAAACGCGATCTATCAGCGGCAGAAATTCAACTACGCCCGTGCCGCCAATGATCCAAAAGGCATGGTCGAGGCCATGGAGGCTCTGCTCTATAGCCTCAAGGGCCCAAATCGACAGCAGTCGATGGTCGACATCGCCGTTGTAAGACTTCGGCTGGGAGACAAAGGAAAAGCCAAAGCTGCCGTCGAGATGCTACGTAAGGAATTCCCTGATGACCCTCGCATCCCTCAGATCATGAACGAACTAAGCAAGTAGTTGAGCACGTCGCTCAGAGAATTTTCGAAGAAGTCGGCACGCCAAGAGTGCCTGGCTTCGAATGAGTAGGAAGGTGGCAACCTCACCCGGGAGCGCTGGCGTCCCGCCGGCATTCTTCATTCTTGGCAACCAACGCTTGACCTCTTCGCGTGAGCGCGCCAAGACAAATGCCTTCAAACTAAAGTTTGAAGATGCTGGCGGGACGCCAGCTCTCCCAGGTTCCAATTCCACATCTCTGTCGCAATCAAAGCAACACA
>JBLINQ010000144.1:0-12922 GCA_047639315.1 Planctomycetota bacterium | reverse complement strand
TTTTTTGAGAATTTAAATACAGCGGCGGGACGCTGCCATCGGGGCGACGACGAACAGAAACGCCGAGCTGGATTCCTTCCATCCCTTCTCAGTCGAGTTCGATCGAATTAAGCGCCAATCTCTTTTTTGAGGACCTGAGCAATATCGTTGGCAATCTCGCCGATCGTGGCCTGGTCTCGACCTTCGACCATGACCCGTGCCAACATCTCGGTTCCGGAGTAGCGCACGAGAATTCGGCCTTCATCCCCTAGTTGAATTTGGGCACGCCGAATGGCCTCCTCAACGCTGGTCAACTCAGTGATCGGCGGTTTCTCGGTGACCAGGACGTTTTGCAAGATCTGCGGGAATCGTTCCATGGCACCTGCCAACTCTGATAACGGCTTATTCTCTCTGGCCGAGACGCTCGCCACCTGCAAAGCGGTATAAACCCCGTCACCGAACCAACCGTTTTCATTGTGAAAAATGATATGTCCGCTTTGCTCACCACCGACGTGAGCTCCACTGCTTTCCATTTTTTCGGCGACATAGCGGTCACCGACGGGCGTTTGGTGCATCTTGATATCAAGAGACTTCAACAAGACCTTGAGGCCCATGTTGCTCATAACGGTGGCCACCAGTTGACGGCTATCCGGTGCTAATCGTTGGGCCAAGATCGCCAAGATGCGATCGCCGTCTTGAACTTCGCCGAGCTCGTCTACCATCAAGACCCGATCAGCATCGCCATCGAGAGCCATGCCAAAGATCGCGCCTTCCTTGCGAACACGTTCGCCGAGGCGATCGACGAAAGCGACGCCGGCCTGGTCATTGATATTCAGGCCGGTCGGCTTGTCGTTGAGGGCAATAACCTCCGCTCCAAGACCCTCAAGAATACTAGCAGACACAACACTGCCGGAACCGAAGGCACAATCGAGGACGATCTTCTTGCCGCTCAGGTCAAGGTCGGTGAACAATTCATTGACCATCTCGTGGCGATAAATCTCGAGCCCTTCGTTGAAGGCGACATAATGCCCCACGTCGGCACCAGTGATATTGACGTCACGACTACCGGCCAAGTCGATGAACTTCTCGATTTGAATCTCGGTATCGTCCGAGAGCTTCCGACCATCTGGACCAAAAATTTTCACACCGTTGTCAGGCATCGCATTGTGAGAAGCGGAAACGACGATGCCCAGATCAAAATTGCGCCGACGGACGAGTCTGGCGGCGGCAGGAGTCGGCAAGATGCCACCATCAAAAACATCAACGCCGTGGGCCATGATCGCGCCACTCAAGATGCCTTGAATCATGGGCCCTGAGACACGGGTATCGCGGACAACCAAAATAATTGGACGGCCTTCACCCTTATGGTTCTCATAGGTGACCTTGCCAATGGCATGGCCAATCCGAAGAACCATGTCGGGAGAGAGATTTCCAGTGTTGGCCAAATCGCGGATGCCGTCGGTTCCGAAGTATCGTCTTGCGTGCACGTTTGATGTCCCAGGTGTCTATTTGTTTTCGGTGTTCTTGCGGCTAATTTTCAAGCTAACAGTGTCAGGTTCCATTTCCACGATCAGGCCTCGTGGAACGCCCAAGGCGATCAAAGGAATCTTGACGTCTTTATTCCCCACCAAGATCTCGCCGATCTGGCGATTGGGGTCGGCAATGATACGAATCGACTTGCGTAGGGCATCGAGATCCTGAAACGAAGCCATGACCTTAGGTGGCGCACTAATCTTGACGCGGGCCTTTTCGAAGCCGACTTCTTCCACCATTGTGACCTGCCCACGAATCATCTGGCGACGGACATCTTCCGTGAGGGCCCAGAAGATTTCCATGTTGCCCAGATCTACCCTGCTCGGCTCTGGGCGTTTGAGGCTTAATTTCACTTTGGGAATCGGGTTGCCTGTGATGAAACTGACGACCCCGAACCCATCCGTCACCTCCAAATCATAGGACTTCCCATCGATCAGGCCGGTCTTCTGGGTGGGCACCACCGTGAGAGTGAGGGGAGTACCGGGGTCGCTCACCCGGAATGCATGACGCGGACCGACGACTGACGCAACCGACGGAATGATCCGAGTGTTGTCTGAGTCGACGATCCGATTGGAACGCACGCCCTCAACGTTCCCCAGCTTGAGCCGAACATTTTCCTCAACTTTGATGAAGTCGACTCCGACTTCGAATTTTTCCAAGAAAAGAACCTTCACGCCCTCGATCTCTGGCTCGTAGTTGGACGCGTCCAAGAAAATTGTCGGCGGCCCGCCACCGGCTTGCAGCGCGGGCACTTGTTCTTCCCGCACATGGACTTTGATCACAGGGTTAGCCATGAATTTGGCCTGTTGATTCTTGGGTCCAGAAATCTTTACTTTGCAACCCTCAGATTTCACGTCAATCCATACGCGCGGGTCGGCTGTCAATAAGATGCGGAGCCCCTTCTCAGAGACTTTTGAGTCACCTCTCACGAAAAAGATCGGAATGCGCTTTTCTTCCCAATCGGTTTCACTCCCGATATCAGCGTCAATCAGTGCGACGGTCACGCAGGCAAAGAACACAGCGAAGAATTTGGCGAGGAGATGCTTTGTCAGCAAGGAGCGCAGGAACGACTGAAAAGGGCTCATTTACTCATCTCCTCAACGTCGGATGACGAGATGGGGTCGGTTCCCAATGGATCATCATCACGCACCAAATCGTCTTCTCCTATGGCTTCAGCTGTAAGAGGAAGGGTCTCTGTCTTGTCGAGCGTGTCAAACTGGACATTGATGCCCTCGGAGATTGCAGCCTCAAGCTCTTCTTCGCTGATGCCTAACCGAAGTTTTCCGCGATGTGCAATTGAGATGCGCCCGGTTTCTTCAGAAACCACAATGACCATGGCATCCGATTGTTCGGACAATCCGACAGCAGCCCGATGTCTTGTTCCGAGATTGTGACTGAGGCCGACATTGATTCCAGAAGGAGCTGGCAGGTGACAAGCAGCGTACATGACGCGGCCACCAATAATCAGCACGGCTCCATCATGAAGCGGCGCACCCTTATAGAAAATATTTTCGAGGAGTCCGGTCGATGCATCAGCGTTCACACGGACGCCACCAATACCGAAACCGTCAATACCTTCCCGACGCTCAACAACCATGAGGGCGCCGGTGCGAGTCTTGGCCATGCTGCCACAGGCTCGGACGATCGACTTGATGAGTTTCTGACGGTGGATGGGTTTCGCGGTGCCAAAGAGTCGTTCGACAAGCCTAAAGATGCGGATGTTGCCCAACCGCGAAATGGCCAGTCGCAGTTCAGGTTGAAAAATCACCAAGAGAGCCACGCCCAGCACCGGCAAAGCCGCATTGGCAATCCACTCAAGACGAGGCAAATCAAATTGCTTGAGAACAATGAAGAACGAGACAACGGCTGTCATCACCAAGACAATAAAGCCCGCGAGCAACCCACCACCGCGCGTTGCCTGAAGATGGCGAATGAAGCCATAGTAGATCAGAGCGAGAATCGCGACCTCGGTTATTGTCTGCACTAAGTCAGTCACTGCTGATTCGTTTCATTGTTGATTTGGTCCAAGATTCGCAAGGCGTCCACACTAGCTTCGACATCATGGACGCGAACAACTTGGACACCCTTGTCTTGCAAGAACACTGTCGTCGCCGTCGTCGCATGCTCACGAGCCAGCGGATCTGCTCGATCGAGGATCTTGCCCAGAAAACTCTTGCGCGAGGTGCCGACAAAAAGAGGTCTGCCGAGCTCATGAAACTCATTCATGCGACGGAGAATGGTGAGATTCTGCTCGAGAGTTTTTCCGAAGCCAATGCCAGGATCAAGAATGATCTGAGAACATGATACACCGAATCTTTCGGCCCGTCCTATCACTTTGCTGAAGAAGCGCTTTATATCCAATACCACGTCGGCATATTCAGGGCGATCTTGCATCGTCTCAGGCTGCCCCTGCATATGCATGAGCACGCAGGGGGCTTGGGTCTGGCCCAAGAATGCGGCCATGCCTTCATCGCCGGACAATGCCGTCACATCGTTCAAAATCGATGCCCCCTGGTCATAGCAGGCCTGGAACACGCTCTGGTGATAGGTGTCGATCGAAATGGGAACGTCGATTCTCTGGGCCAGCTTGCCAACGACTGGCATGAGACGCGCTAATTCTTGCTCAGACCCCACTGCCGCTGCTCCGGGGCGAGTAGAGCAAGCGCCAATATCGATCATGGCTGCACCTTGGGCCACCATAACCTGAGCCCTATCGATGGCCTCGGCGGCGTCGACGTAGCGCCCTCCGTCTGAAAAGGAGTCAGGAGTTAGATTGAGAATTCCAGCGACCTGGGTTTTTTGCCCCAGGCCGATTGGCCCAGACTTTGTCTGAAACTGAAACTCTCCAGCCATCAAGCTCCTTCGCCAGCCAATCCCGGTGGTAGTTTTGGTTCAGGCTCAGCCGGAGAAGCCGGAGCTGGTTGACTGAGCGGAGTCTCTTCGCTGGTGGCCTCCATAGCAGCTCGATTCGCAGCTTGGCGCTCGCGGACTGCCTCGACCGACTCACCGGCCATAAGACCTTCAACTTCTTCCCGCGTGAGCACTTCATATTCCAAAAGCGCTTCGGCGATCATAGCGAGTTCATCTTTGTGCTCAGCCAAGACCACGCGGGTCGCGTCATAGGCTTCACTGATGATTCTCTTCACTTCTGTATCGATGGCACTAACCGTGGCCTCACTGAATTGAGCTTGGCGGCCCAAGTCTCGGCCAATGAAAACCGTGTCCTGGCTCTCTTCGTAGCTGACCGGTCCAAGCTTCTCGCTCATGCCCCACTCGCGCACCATGCTTCGAGCAATACTCGTGGCCTGCTTGATGTCGTTGGAAGCCCCAGACGTGTAGTCGTCAAAGAACAGTTCCTCAGCGATACGACCACCAAAGCAGATCTTTAGGTGAGTCGTCGCCTTGCCAACCGTGATGCTGTACGAGTCTTTTTCTGGCAGGTACATGGTGGCGCCAAGAGCCTGGCCACGAGGGACGATAGTCACCTTGTGGATTGGGTCGGCACCAGGAGTCAGGATTGAGATCAAAGTATGGCCAGCCTCATGATAGGCCGTCACCTTCTGCTCTTGCTCATCCATAATACGAGAGGTCTTCGCACGGCCCCACCGCACCCGGTCGCGGGCCTCTTCCAAGTCGTCTTCAAAGACGTAGTCTTTTTGCGCCAAGGTAGCCACGATTGCCGCCTCATTGACGATAGCTTCCAGCTCAGCACCGCTGAACCCAGGAGTTCCTCGTGCAATCTTACCGAGGTCGACAGTCGGGTGCAGGCGCACCTTCCGGCCATGCACACGCAAGATTGCTTCTCGTCCGCCAACGTCGGGCAGATCAACGGAAATTTGGCGATCAAATCGGCCTGGTCGTAGAAGTGCCGCGTCAAGCACGTCGGCTCGGTTCGTGGCAGCAATCACGATGATTCCGGTGTCAGTTTCGAATCCGTCCATCTCAACTAGAATGGCATTGAGGGTTTGCTCACGCTCATCGTGTCCACCACCGAGGCCTGCACCACGGCGCCGGCCAACAGCATCAATTTCATCAAGGAAGATGATGCACGGCGAATTCTCACGTGCCTGCTTAAAGAGATCACGGACACGAGAAGCACCAACACCAACGAACATCTCGACGAAGTCAGAACCGGAAATGCTGTAGAAAGGCACCTCGGCTTCACCGGCAATCGCTTTAGCAAGAAGGGTCTTGCCCGTTCCGGGAGGCCCAACAAGGAGCAAGCCTCGTGGAGTTCGCCCGCCCAAACGTGCAAACTTCCCGGGATGCTTCAGGAATTCGACGACTTCTCCAACTTCCGCTTTTGCTTCGTCGACGCCAGCAACGTCGTTGAAAGTCACGGTACTTTTTTCGTGCGTGCTCATGCGGGCCCGGCTTTTACCGAATGAGAGGACGTTGCCGCCCACCCCATTGCCACGCATTTGACGGAAAACGAAGAACCACAAGAAAGCGATGATGAGAACCCACGGCAAGAGACCGATCAGAACGCCTTCCCAGAGACCTGGTGATGTGGCCCAATTCAATTTGCCTTTGGTATCGCCCAAGTCGATGGTCAACTCACCTGGAGAAGGAAGGCCCAAGCGTGCATTCACCACATCGGTGTTGGTCAATTCGAGAAGACGATTGAAGCCGATACGGACAGGAAGCTTGCTGTCGCCGGTCGGGAACGTCTTAGGCTGAAACAAGTAAACTTGCTGCCCGCGTTCATTGTCGACCCGACTGCCGGTGACCGAATCTTCGCTGGCCACAGGAGGCTCGGTCATACGAACCAGCAAGTAGTCGGTATCTTTGAAGTTCAGGACATAACGGCGATGAACAGCAAAGTCGAGGGCAGCGATTCCGCCTGGCTTGTCGGCAGCAGTGGCAAGTTGCAACAACTTGTCATCAGCCAACTCGGCGTTGCGGGCGGCCTTGGTTCCCAAGCTCTGCAGCTCGGTAAGACGGTCAGCCCACTCGGAGGAGACCTGCGAAGGAACAACCACGGTTGCTTTCTTCGTTTGGCTATTCTTCGGCGCTTTCTTGAGCTGGACGATGATCGCATTTTGTTCGATCTTGAGCTCTTCGACCTGCCCTTTTGCTAAGTATTCGAGAAGTTCTGGCGAAGTCAGTTCTAGCGGTTCCTGGAAGTTGCTTTTGACAACCATCCAGACAATCAAGAGAACCAATCCAATCAGAAGAACCCCAGCGAAGTTCTTTGGACGTGGAGGTTGGCCTCCGTCCTTGTTGTCATTTTTGCCAGGATCTGAAGGCGGCGGTGTGTTGCCGTTGGACATGGGAAGCTCCTGATCTCACGCTTTCTTGAGATCGTTACTTGTCGTGTGAGGGGCCACTCTTAGGTGCGGCCACAAACGCAATACGAGCCGAAACTCGTCAGAAACGGTCGGCCCCTTTGGGTTTCATCGGCTGTCAACAGCGTCAACCCACAAGGCGCCCCGCGATAAGGACTGTTGAAATGATAACTGATGCCTCTGAGAGGCAAAAGAATTGCCTGCGTCGATGAGATTAAGGAAAAGCTAAGAGTGCCTCATGAGCGGGCAATGCTCAATTCCTACTCAGGGACCTTAGCTCGGACTTTCTCAAGGTCCGAGTGATAACTCTGCCGTTCAAGCTCGTTAATTATATCTTCAGCGAGATCTTTCAGCGCCTCATCGAATGCCGATTGCAAGGATTCCCCTCTTTCAACCACGAATTCCGCCCGGTTGGCCAGCACGAAGTTAGCCAGGAGCTTGCCTGTGGCGACACTTCGCAGCTCCACGGCAGCGGTGACCAGCACCGCCTGCTCGGAAACTAAGTTATTTCGGGTCTCAACCATCGTCGGGCGACTGACCGAAACGATCTTGCCGGTCAGAACAGCATCTGCATTGCGTCGGCGAGACACTCTCAATGCAGCACGATGGTTAATTTCAGCGGTGATCTCCCGAGTGAGCTGAAACTCAATTTCACGATAAAACGTGTCGTTGCCGAAAACATCGACGGCGATTCGGTCGACGCCTGACGGCATCAGCGAGTTGGTGGAATAGCCACATGACGGCAGAACGAGAAGGCATCCAGCGATGATAATTAGCAGCGACTTCGAGATCATGATCCGTTTCCGGTGGTCTTTGTGTCCTTGGCTGGCTCAGCTGGCTTCTTCGGATCGTTCACCTTCATCGGCTGATTCTTGGCATCTTGTTCGCGTTCATTTTCGAGTTCTTCGAAGAACTGATCTTCGGTGTTCTTTGGCAACTCAGCCAAGAGTTCCTGAGCTTCTTTTGCCGTTTCGGTAGTCGGCCAATCGCGCAGGCACTTGCGGAGATAGAACCTACCAGCCGATGGGTGATCTTGACCCACATACCAATTCGCGATCGATACGAGCTTCTTGGCAAGAGTCTCTTTGAAGAAACTGATGTGCTTCAAGGCCTCTTCACGGCGCTCGTCTTCGGGGTAGTCTGCAATGAACCTCTCGAAAATCCAAATGCCGTCATACATATTCTCTTGGTCATATGCTGGTCCTTTGCACATGGCGAGGCGGCACAGACCTTGGTTGTATTGGGCTCTCGGCGCCCATATAGAACGATTGTAGCGCTCAACGATAGTGGCGTAGGCAGCTTCGGCCTCTAAGAAATTGTCTTTGTCGTACAGGTAGTTGCCCAGTTTCCACTGGGCTTCATCAGCATGATGGCCGTTAGGAAAGTTCAGCACGATGAGCCGTAGCAGGGAAACACCGTCAGATTCCTGATCGAAGATGAACCAGTTGTGGTCGCCTTCCAAGTATTGGTTACCTAGAATCCAGGCGCTCTCTTCAATCCCAGCATTTAGCTCAGAAATCGGGTAGAGCCGAACGAATTCGGTAATCGCAATACGGGCGTCGGTGGCGTCTTCACGTTCAATGTAAGACTTAATCAGAAGATGCCTCGCCATGCGATCATCAACCGTATCTGGGTAGTCTTCGAGGAAGAGCGCCAAGGCCGGGGCGGCGTTGCCGTGGTCGCCCTCTTCGTAAAATGCCTTAGCCGTGTCAAAGGACGCCTTAGCTTGAGCCGACTCTTCATCAGAACGGTTTAAGACCCGGATTCTTGCTTGATAGCGCTCAAGCTCATCAGCGCCTGGATCGGATCGCAAGAAGTCGGGCAGCGACTGATTAAACTCGCGACCGAATGAGCCGCAGCCACCAAGGACAAGAGTCGCTCCCAACACGATAAGAATGTGGAGCCCGATACGGCATTTCAGTTGCGCCTGCGGCATTTTCCTAAACCCTTTCCAGAAAAGATCTTAGAATTCGAGATCTGATCCATCGGAATCCTACTTTGATCGGGGTACGAGATCAACTCCTGGTCAGTCAGACAATGGTACTGACTTTAAGGTTGCTGGGCGGGCTGAACCACGCAAATGGGGCAAGAATCCATATTTTGGGTCGAGCGCAAAAGGCTCACTTTTCAACGGTTTCTCAAAGACCCCGTGAAAGGCCTGTCGCATCAGACCACGCAAGGTCGCATGTTGACGTTTTGACATTTGAATCTTGTGGGCATGCCCTGGGCCAGCACGGTGTAGCGCCGCCAAGAGTTGACGATCCGTCGACTCGATTCGAGTCCCGAATGTGGGAGGGCTGGGACAATGCTTGCAAATGATGCCACCGGCCATCGGATAGACCGTGACAGGGTGAGCGGCCACTTTCCGCTCGCATTGCGTGCAATGATCCAAGGCCATGCCAAAACCGAAGGATTCCAGAAGGACAAGCTCGGTGGCGATGACGATGCCTCGCGAAGCTGCGGCGGTATTCTCCTCGAGCGCTCCCAGGGCCCGGACGATCACCTCGAAAGCCATCGGGTTCGGGTCTTCTTCCCGAACCCCTTCATACAGCACCTCAATGAGATAGAACGCCGCCAGCAGATTAGAAAGCTTGGTTCGCAACAAAGAGAAACCCGTGATCGGCTCATACTTCTGCAACAACGAGAGGTCACTGCCGCTGCGTTTGCGGAAAGTAATCTTGGCCACTTGGAAGAGGTCAAAGGGTCCCTTGAGGTAGGCGTTGGGTTTCTTGATGCCCTTTCCCAGGACCGAGATACGGCCTTCTGCCGGGGTCAGCATATGGCAGATCTGGCTGGTATCGCCATAGTCGAATCGGCGTAGAACAAGACCAATTGTTTGGAGTTCCGTGACTTCCATGTGGCCATCTTACATTGGCGCAGGACGGTTTCGAAGTCGACTTAGGACTCGGGCTCTTCTTGCGCGGGATTTTTGGTCAGGCGGATACGCTTTACCTTGCGGTCGTCTGCATCTGTGACCTCAAAGATCACACCTTCCAGCTCAACTTCCTCGCCCATTGCAGGCACTTTGCCCAATTCGCTGGCAAGAAAACCGCCAATTGTGTCGTAATCGCCGGTATCCGGAATGTTGATATTCAGCTTATCGTTCAGATCATCGATGGTGATCTTGGCATCAACCTCGATAGTCGATTCGTCAACTTCGTCGAAACCCAACTCTTCGTCTAGATCAAATTCGTCGCGCAATTCACCAACAATCTCTTCGAGAATGTCCTCCACTGTCACGATTCCAGCCGTACCGCCAAATTCATCAAGAACGATCGCAATGTGAATGCTCTGCTCCTGGAGCATCTTGAGGAGCTCATTGATTTTCTTGGTTTCGGGCACAAAGACCGGGGCGCGAATGATGTCCGTCCAAGTCATTTCCTTTGACTGGAGCTTCTTCAAATGCCTCAACACGTCCTTAAAGTACAGGACCCCTTCGATCTGATCGCGGTTCTCGCGATAAATCGGGACCCGTGAATGACCGTGCGCGCCCAAAGTCCCGAGGACTTCATCGAGCGACATGTCATACTTAGCGCATAGAAGTGAAGGGCGAGGCGTCATGATCTCACGGGCAATGCGATCCCGAGATTCCATGATGTTCTCTATGAAATCGGCTGCGTCGCCCTGGAGGATACCCTCGGCTTCGCCTTCAGAGACGGCATCGAGGATTTCCTCGACGGCGTCTTCTTCTTCCGTAGGTTTCTCATTGCCGCCAAGAAGCCGGCCAAAAAAGTGGCCAATCGCGGCCAACGGCGTAGTCAGGGGAGTAAACACCTTGGCAATGAAGCCGATAAATCCGAGGAGCAAAAGCACAGTATGCTCGGGCGCTCGGCTGACAATGGCGCGCAACAGGCCCACAGGCAAGATCACAAAGACCGCGGCCAAGGTCAGGACGTACAACCAGCTTGATGGCACCTCACCGGAAGTCCTCGAGCTGAGCAGAATCCCACAAACAGCGAGAACCAACGTCAGGGTGTTGAAGACAGAGAGTGCAAAGGAGTGACCGTCAACGTCTTGTAATCGCTTGCTGACTGATGCGATTTCTTCGTCATCGGACAGGAGCTTTTCCAATTTACTGTGGCTATAGGTCAGGAGTGCACATTCGGCGGCTTGGCCAAACATGAATCCTGCGCCTGAGACAAAGCTAAGCATGAGAGCCGTACTGTCGTCCAAGTGGAATTGAACTCCTGAAAAATACAAAGTTCCCGGAGAAGGGGCGCTCATTCTACGTGGTTTGCAGCCACCTTCTCTAACCGTTCTATCATTGAAGATCGGCTAGGTGATTCTGAAAACCCAAATCGATTATGAAGAGCCTCGGCCTGATTATCCTTAAAGCACCTAATGGAAACGAGTTACAGACATCAAAATCACTGGCCCCAAGTGCCTTTTAGGCCCTTCACAAAGGCCAATAATTCGTCGTAACTTTCCATACGTGTGGCATCGTCAGCATCAGGATCAAATTGAGGCAGTGGCTTGGAGCACAAAGCCTTGAGCCAGGCGTAGCACGATCGACGCACGCTTGGGGATGGATCTTCCAGAATCGTCTGGGCCACCTTGATGGCAATTTGATCGCTCATGACCTTGGATTTCCTCAGCGTTTCAGCGGTCTTGAGGCGCGTCGTTTCATCCTGGTGATCCAACAAGTACTCGACCATCGTGCCAAACTCACTCACCTCCTGCCGTCGCGGGAGAATCAGGATCAAGGCTGCTTTGGCTGAAGAGCCGTCCAAATCCTCAACCGATTTGGCGACTCGCGACAGGGTCTCGGCATCGGGCTTCCCAGCGCCAAGAGCTTGAATGACTTCATACTGAACTCGGGCATCGTCGTCGTTTAGCAGGCTGAGGAGTGACCCGACATCGTCGGGTCGATGTTTGCTCCAGACAACAACTGCCTTGCGACGAACCAGCGCCACCTCATCCTCTAGTGCCGCCCTCTGATGACGGTAGGCAGCTTCAGGGTCGACAGCTGACATAGCGTCAAGTGCCGTCGCCCGAACATCAGCATCTTTGTGCTTGATGAAAGGTTCAATCTTCGAGAAGTACTGAGCGGCTTTGGGCCCCGAAATTCGAAAGCGATCGAGAGATTCGACAATGGCATCAACACTCTTGGCACCATTCAATTTGCTGATCGCTTTCAGAAGTTTCTGCTCGGCTTGAGCCTTTGAGCGAGCGGCTTCCTGAGCATCTTTGCGCCGGGTGGACTCTGCTTCAGTCAAGGCCGTGCCCTGCTGCAAGAGAGTCCTGGGTTCGCGCCTTTGTTGGACAATCAGCTCACCCTCGGACTCGCCACAAGCGCCGAGCAAGCCAAGGACGAGACCCCCGAGCAACAAGCTGATCTGACTGGTCCATCGAAACACGTAGATTCCCCTTCTCTCGGCTCCGCCCGGTTTGAACGATTGGCCTATCCGCACTCTACACCACTCGGATGCGCTTTCCCAAGGAGTTGGCGCTCCCTTCTTTCCTTGCTTAGACTTGATTTCGCTGTGTTCGTGACCCGGGGCCAGAATTAGAGAATCTCGAGAGAAGAAAAATGCAACAAGTGGACGTGATCATCAAGAGTCGTGGAACTTGGTTAACTCTTGACCAAGGCAACACTGGGCCGCGATGCGGTGCGGCTATGAGCGACCTTGTTCCCCAGGAGAACTGGGCCCTCGCGGTCAAGGATCAACGCATTGCAGCGATCGGACCTGTGGCGGAGATCGAGGGCAACTTCAAAGCGAAAGAGACCCAAGACTGGGGCGCTCTCCTAGTCATGCCCGGCCTCATTGACCCACACACCCATCCGGTCTTCTTAGCCACCAGAGAAGACGAATTCGAGATGCGTAACGGTGGCAAAAGTTACGTTGAAATTGCCTTGGCTGGCGGTGGAATTCGTTCTTCTGTTCGCTCGCTCCGGTCAGCATCAGAAGACGAATTGACCGAACTTATCGAAAAACGCGCCGACGGTTTCCTGGCTTTGGGCACGACCACCATTGAAGCCAAGAGTGGCTACGGGCTCAGCACCGAAGACGAATTAAAATCACTGCGAGCTATCCGCCGAGCTCAAGAGAATCATGTCCTCGATTTAGAACCGACATTCTTGGGCGCTCACGAAATCCCAGACGAGTACCGCGACGATCGAG
>JBLINQ010000143.1:0-12982 GCA_047639315.1 Planctomycetota bacterium | reverse complement strand
ACAGTTCTTCTTGAATTCCGGTTACTGCCGTGCCCCAATTGTAGTGGGCGACGTACTTCCAATCGTCAAAGCGGATCGCTGTGACCCGATGCGGTTGTAGAGCGTAGAGTGTATCCATGAAGATCTCATCCATGGGGGCAATTGGCATACCCAGGAGCAACTCACGAATTTGGATACTCGAGAATGAACCATCAACTCGCCCCACGCCGGCTCCGGTGACCAAACAAGGGACCGCGACCTGAGCCTGGTAAGGATAGAATGCGTGTGAGAAAATGTGGTTCTTTTCACCCATGGAGTTGCCATGGTCGGCGCATACGAGAAGTGTGGTTTCGTCCAGGTCTAGATGATCGAGAACGTGGCCGAGAGCCTGGTCACAGTCCCAAACAAAGCGTTCCATGCCATTGCGCCATTCTGGCTTGAGGCTCGGATCACAGCCCTTGAGGGGGCATGGGTGTGACAGGATAAAGCATGGTTCGTCGCTGTCGGCGAGGATTTGAACTACAGTCTCGGCCATGAGCATGGTGGTGAATTCCGATTCAGGAATTCCAATCGTCTTCACTCCTGGGCCGGAATATATCTTCGCCCAATACTCATTGATGAAAGCATCGCTAGAAACGAAGTAGCATTGTTTGCCCTTCGCCTGCATTTCGGCGAAGAGATTATCCTCAAACCACGATGTGCCCTGATAGTCGGCACGGTCAAATTCGTGAGCATAACGTCCGCTGGTAATGGCTGAGAGCGAAAATGCGGTCGAACATCCTGGAGAACTCATGTCTTCAAATACTTGGCTCATTTCCGCCAGGCGTGAGAAATTGGGCGAAGGATAACCGCCGCCATAGCACTCAAACCAGTTGCGGCTCTTCGATTCCAGTGAGTAGTAGAGAACATGCTTGTTTGGTGTGATTTGGATGGCGTCAGCAGATCGCTTGGGACCCGAATCGACACTCGGGGGAAGGAGAGTGGATTCAGAGGCGCGTACCGGCGCTGTCTTCGTTTCAACAGCAAAGAACTCGACGTTGAATAGGGAGGCCAAGACGCCATCTCTTATTTCGGGACCGGCATGCAGCTTTGATAGGCGTAGGACAGCCAGTTGCGCTAAGGGCGAGAGCTGCGCGCGCAAGTCGACGCTGCCTTCAAATAGTGGAGCCGAGGTTGCTCCGATTTGGAGGATGTTAAAGCCACGTTGTTTTGCGAGTGTGGCGAGCTCCTCCGACTGTGTCTTACTCAGTAGGCTGTGTGTATCGCGTAGGTTGACCGTTGCCAGTTGGCCTTGTGATAAACCCAAGGAGAAGAGGCAGCTTGCGATCTCCCCACGGCATTCGGTAAGAGCTTGGGCAAACCGAGTGTCGGTCATCAAGCCAACCAAATTCTGTTCGGTTTCAGTGCTGTACGGATTGAACTCGAGGGACAGGAGAAAGGAGCTGAAGGATGGCTCCCAGACCTCATCGGCGAAGTAGATGCATCCCAGGTCATTGAGCGATTTAGCACGGAGTTCGTCAGGGAACTCCGGATTGGCGATCAGTTCTTCGTATTGAGCTATGGCAACGGCGTTGTCGCCTTCGGACGCCAGATCCAAGGCTTCTTCATACTGCCAGCGAAATGCGTCGACTTCCCGGGACTCTTCTGGACCTAAGTTGCCGAAAATCGAATACCGACTTGCCATCTTTTGATCTCGATCTGCTGGACCCTGAAATCTTTGGTGGGACCTTCCCTACGCTTCTGGATTATTATCGAGTCACGGAGTGGCTTGGCATTAGCTCTAAGGGGCAAATCCTTGCATAAATCCTCAACTGATCTCTTCGAATCAGGTAGAATCGAACAACCTTGACGCATGCTATGACCAGATCTACGATATTTCAGATAGTCGAATTCGTATTTTGGAATGATTAATTTGTCGCCCAAAACCATACCGTCGATCTTCGCCACTGTAGTCCTTGTCATGATCTCTCTCGGTGGCTGCCATGACGGGGTCTCAGAATCGACGAAGAATGAGGCCTTATGGACGCCGACGCCAGTGGCGATCCTTGACCTCGATGGCCAGGAAATTCAAGTGCCGAAGAAATCTGATGACGTGGCCCAAGTCTTCATTTTCTCTCGTATCGATTGTCCAATTTCAAATCGGTATGCAGCGGAAGTGAACCGGATTTACGATGAATTCTCAGGCAGGGGGATTCAATTTTCACTTGTGTTCGTCGATCCCGAAGAGACACCAGAGGTCATTCGGCATCACCTGATCGAATTCTCTTATAAGATCCCAACGTTCCGAGATCCTGAGCGTCGCTTGGTCAAACTATCGGGCGCGACAGTTACGCCAGAAGCGGTGATCTTTAGCTGCTCAACGGGAATGGTTTATCGCGGTCGAATCGACGACATGTTCGTCGACTTCGGCAAGCAACGGAACGAGCCCAATAATCGAGATGTACGTCAAATTCTTACCGACCTCATTGACCGCAAGACGCTCGCGTTTCGCGAGACCAAGGCGATTGGTTGTTACATAGAAGAACTAAAATGAGCTTTCTCTCCAAAGCGGTTTCATCCCTGGCCGCGGTGCTTGTCGCGTCTCTTATCTTGAGTTCTTGCGGTGATGATTCTGGTGCAAGCGAATCAGAGTCAACAGGTGGTCAAGCGCTTCAGTTTGCGAGCCCGCCACTTGTTAACTTAGCCAATTCTGAAGGGCCGACGTTGCCGACTGGCAGCATTACGTTCTCTGAACATGTTGCACCGATTGTCTTCGAAAACTGTTCGAATTGTCATCGACCTGGGGAGTCCGCTCCTTTCAGCTTTCTCAACTATCGCCAGATCAAACGACGCGCGAAACAGATTGCTGAGGTTACGAAAAGCCGATTCATGCCACCTTGGGGGCCGACTCCAGGTTATGTCGACTTTCATGAAGAGAGGAGCTTGACGCCTCTCCAGATTGCCCAGCTTAAGCAATGGTACAAAGATGGTTGCCCGGAAGGGGACCTATCGAAGACTCCTAAGTTAAAGGAGAAGGTCGTCGGTTGGGATCTTGGTAAGCCCGATCTGGTCGTACGCATGGACAAGCCTTTTGTTGTTCCTGCCGAAGGACGTGACTCATTTCGTAATTTTGTCATGCCAGTCAATGTCGATAGCAAGAAGTTCGTTCGGGCGGTCGAAATCAGGCCCCGCAATCTCAAGGCTGCCCATCATGGTGTGATGAATATCGATCCGACCTCGGCCTCAAGAGAAGAGGCGAAGAAGACCGTTGATTCTGGGTTTGCTGGGATGGACCTTGGCGTTTCGGAAGCGCCTGGCGGTCAGTTCATTGGTTGGACACCGGGAAAGAAACCGGCGATTAGCCCCAAGAGAATGGCTTGGAAATTGGAGCGGGGCACCGACATCGTCTTGAACATGCACATGGTCTCGACCGGGAAGCCAGAGCCCATGATTTGCGAAGTCGGGTTGTATTTCACCGACCAAGCGCCGACCAAGGAGTCGTACTCACTGCTACTGCGTCAAAATGAAATTAACGTTGCTGCCGGTGTCAAAGATTATTGGGTGGAAGACTCTTTCGTCCTACCAACTCCCGTACGTATTCTCCGCGTTTACCCTCATGCTCACTATATTGGCAAGACCATACGCGCTTTTGCCATTCTTCCTAATGGCAAGAAAGTCTGGTTGTTCTACAACGACGACTGGGATTTCAATTGGCAAGATCAGTACGAATATGTCGACCCACCGAAGCTGCCAAGTGGAACACGTGTCGTCATGCAAATCAGTTTCGACAACACGAAAGCAAATCCGCGCAACCCCAGCTCGCCGCCCAAGGACGTTGGATATGGTCCGTTGTCCACAGATGAAATGGCTACGTGCTCATTCATGTTGGAACCTCTTGCAAAAGACGGCAAAACGACATTGAAGACGGCCATGGCTCAAAAGTATATGACCAATAGTCCCAACGACTGGCGAGGTCATGATCGGATGGGGCGTGTCCTCGTGTTGGAAGGCAAGGTCGACGATGCGATTCGGGAGTTCGAGGCGGGGCTGAAGGTTGCAGACCACCCTGATTTACGAGCCGATCTTGGTAACGCATTGGTCTTGGCTGGGCGCCCGAAGGAAGCACTTCCGCATTACGAACGAGCCTTGAAATCGATCACCACGGACAGCTTGTTACGATTCAACTACGGTATTGCATTGCAAAAAAGCGGTCAGAATTCCAAGGCACTTAAGCAGGTTCAGCAGGCGCTGAAACTCGACCCATATTTTGCCAAAGCGTATATTCTGTTGGGCGAGCTCTTTGTTTCTGCAGGCAAGTACCAATCTGCTCTGACGTGTTTCCAGAAGGCGATTGAGGCCAAGCCGAAAGAATATGGCGGATATATATCGTACGGGACGACGCTCACCATGTTCGGGCAAAGTGGGAACGCGATCTTAAGTCTGAGGCATGCGCTTACCTTGGCTCCGCAAGAAGCCAAGTCGAACATCAAGGGTCATCTTGCCTGGGCGTTGGCAACGAACATGAAATGCACGACTCAGGAAGCTCTTGAGTCTGTCCAATTGGCGAAAGAAGTCGCCGATGTCTTCAAGAACGCCGTTAGCTACGACATCCTTGCGGCGGCCTATGCTGCGACAGGAGATTTTGGACAAGCTTTGGACTTCCTCAAGGAAGGAATCAGCATGGCCAGATCAAATGGGATGAAGGAACGCCTCAAAGAGATGAAGTCGAGAGAAGCTGTATTCGGACAGATGAAGCCATTTCGTTTGGCCCCTCGTCCGTTCACTAACAACTAGCGTCTCTCGCGATACCATGTGAATCGTCCAGTTGTTTCGAGATAATTGGCAAGAAGGGATCCCTTTATGCGTTTTGCATTCATCTTCGCAGTGCTCAGTGCTGCCCTCATGGGCCAAGACAAAAGCTCTGATGTTACCACCGAATTTACCTTGCCAGATGGATTGGTTGTCACCTTGTGGGCAACGACTCCCCAAGTTCTTAACCCGACGAATATGGACGTGGATACACGTGGTCGCATTTGGGTCACAGAAGCCGTCAACTACCGAGACTTCCGCAACCCTACGGCGGGGAGAGTGTCCGCTCCTAAGGGCGATCGTGTGCGAATTTTGGAGGACACGAATGGCGATGGCGTTTGTGATTCTTCGAAGGTCTTTGTTCAAGACAAGGATCTCGTGTCACCTCTCGGAATTGCTCATTTTGGCAACCGCGTGTTTGTCTCATGTTCGCCTCATCTCTTCATTTATACCGATACAGATGGTGATGATGTCTCTGATAAGAAGGAGATCTTGCTCACTGGTTTCGGCGGTCGAGATCACGACCATGGGTTGCACGCAGTCGTTGGTGGGCCGGATGGCAGGCTGTGGTTCAACGTCGGGAATGCCGGTCGCCATGTGGTAACCGATGGCAACGGCAAGACGCTACGCTCGGGAAGCATCTACGATCCTGGAACTGGCGACAATGAACCCGGCTTGAAGAGCGATGATGGTCATGTCTGGGTTGGGGGCTTGGCTTTGTCCATGAAACCGGATGGCACAGACCTCCAAGTGCATAGTCACAACTTCCGTAATTGCTATGAAGTTGGCATCGATGCCTTCGGTGATTTGTGGCAGAACGATAACGATGATGATGGCAATCGCAGTTGCCGCATCGCTCATTTGCCACGAGGGGCCAACTTGGGCTATTGCAGTGCCGACGGCTCCAGAATGTGGCGTGCCGACAAGCGTCCTGGGCAAGTGACCGCCATGGCCCATTGGCACCAAGATGATCCTGGTGTCTTTCCTGGCGGCGAAATTACTGGGGCAGGAGCACCGACCGGATTGCTCGTGCATGAAACCGGTGCCCTAGGAAAAGACTATGAGAACACTGTGTTTTCGGCAGATGCCGGACGTGGATGTGTTTTCTTAGCCCGTCCCAAATTGACTGAGAACGGCTTCACTTGGAAATCGACCGAATTCATCAAACCGAAAGACAAAGAGGATCGATGGTTTCGACCAAGTGATATTGTCGTGGGTGCTGATGGCGCGCTTTACATCAGTGACTGGTACGATTCGGTGGTCGGCGGGCACCTAATGCGCGACAAATCGGGTGTTGGTCGAATCTATCGCGTCGCACGGCGACATAGTGACACAAGGCCTCAAATCGTTGATTTGACCACGATTGGGGGAGCGATCAAGGCTTTGACACATCCTCTCCTTAACACGCGCTATGCTGCTGGCGAAGCTCTCAGGAGTTTCGGTGACAAAGCAACCGTGTCATTGAGCCAGGTCTTGGCCGATGAAAATCCAGCACAATCAGCGCGAGCTCTTTGGGTGCTGGCAGCATCTAAGAGTGGACAGGAATTCTGCATAGCGGCACTTGAAGCGAAGAATCCGAGGCTTCGATTGGTCGCAATGCGAGCCTTATTGGCCAATGATGTGAACCGTAATCATGTTCTCACCAAGATGGCAGTGGATGCGCACCCGATCGTGCGAGCAGAAGTAGCCCTTCATCTTCGTGGTGTTCCTTTTGATGAATCGCAAGAGATCATCAAGGCGCTGGCCAAGTCTTTGGATGCCACAAATCGCTACTACATTGAATCTTTTGGTCTCGCTTGCGAGGGAATTGAGGGTCAAGTCTACTCGTCTCTCTTGGCGACACTCGGCGATCAACCTCTCAAATGGTCTGACTCCTTCGCTGCCATTGCGTGGCGACTTCATCCAGATGCAGCCATCCCGGCATTTTCAGTGCGTGCGCTCTCGGCACAGATCAACATCGAAGAACGGCGCCGCGCCATCGACGCGATTGGGTTTTCCGAATCACCAGATGCAACCGCGGCTATGGTGGCTGTAGCCACGCGCGGTCCCGAAGACTTGAGATCTTTGGCGAGGTTTTGGCTGTTGAAGAATGACGCGGGTATCTGGCGAGGGCGTGATGCTCTGAGCACAATCGGTGGGGAGCGTCCAAGAGATGCCAAACCGGCGTGGACCAGTGGAATCATGAAGAATGGGCTCAAGACTGGTTCCGTCGACCTGAAAGGTGTCAAGCATTTGTGGCTCGTTGCTACGAATGGCGGCAACGGCAACAGCTGTGATTGGGCCAATTGGATCGAACCGACTCTGGTCGGGCCGGGAGGCTCGGTGCCTCTCACCGACCTAGCTTGGATCGAAGCACAGGCCGATTGGGGGCGGGTTTCCAAGAATAAGAACTGCGCCGGCGGTCCACTGCGCATTGAAGATCAAGTTTATCGCAATGGGATTGGCACTCATGCCAGTTCAGAGGTCTACTACGCTCTTCCTCGTGGGAAATTCACGCGTCTTGATTTCAAAGTGGGGCCCGACGATGGTGGGGCCAAGCAAGCGATCGCGGCAACGTCGGTCGATTTTCACGTCTTCACAATGGGATACGTGAAGAGTGAACAGACGAAGATCGATATCGCCAAGCTTCTGCACCAAGAGACAAGCAAGCGGGCCCGTCGAGCCTTAGCCAAGAAGATGGCCGAAGATCCTGGAGGTGCCATGGCTTTGATCGGCTTGGCTGCCAGGGATCAGTTACCCGAGAGCTTACGTCGGCCGATTCAAGATGTGATTCACCGCAACGAAGATTTCACCGTTCGGGCACTCGCTGGCAAGTGGTTTCCGAAAGTTGCTCAGGGTGGGCAGGAGTTTCCAACTCTGCCGGAACTCTTGAAGCTCAAGGGCGACCCACGATCTGGGAGCGTAGCGTTCTTCAGCAAACGTGCCGGTTGTTCGAAGTGCCATATCCATGACGGACGCGGGATCGATGTTGGGCCTGACTTGACAGCCATCCACAGCAAATATGCTCGTGCCGAGCTGCTCGACAATATCCTAAACCCAAGTGCGGCAATCGCTTTCGGTTACGAAGGGTGGATGGTTGAAACCAAGAATGGTGAAGTCAACACCGGGTTTCTGTTGGCCGATGGTCCGGTTGTGATTCTCAAGAACACAACGGGTCGCCGGATACTCATTCCTAAAGATGAAATTGTTTTTCGACGTCGCCTCAAACTATCCACGATGCCTGATAATGTTGCGCTTGGTTTGACACCTCAGGAACTCGTCGACGTTGCCGCGTTCTTGAAAGAAGATGCGCTTAAAGAACCACAGTTCGGACCTGAAATTGCGCTTTTCAACGGCAAAGATCTGTCAGGGTGGACCTTTCATCTGAACGATCCTCAAGCAACGATGCAAGATGTTTGGAGTGTCGAGGACGGTGTCCTTCAATGTCGCGGTAATCCGGTGGGTTACCTTCGTACGGTTAATGACTACACGAATTTCGAGCTCACTTTGGAATGGCGTTTCGATCCAAAAAAAGGGCCAGGTAATTCAGGTGTTCTCCTGCGTCTTGTGAATGATGACAAAGTCTGGCCGAAGAGTATCGAGGCGCAATTGATGCATCGGAATGCTGGTGACATTTGGAATATTGAAAACGTCCAAATGACCGTCGCCGAAGGGCGCACCAAAGGTCGACGAACGGCGAAACGGATGTCGTCCAACGAAAAACGGCTCGGTGAATGGAATCGCTATCGCATTCGCATGGATGGTGGGCGCCTGACTTTAGAGGTCAACGGTGTCGTCCAAAACCGCGCTTGGGACTGTGCAGAAGATCCTGGAAAGATCGCTCTTCAGTCCGAAGGGGCGGCTATCGAATTCCGCAATGTCCGGCTTCGCCCGATTCTCTAATAATCACCTTAGTCACCCGAGCTCGAGGTTTTCTCTTCCTTACATCCACAATTAGATGAGCCACATGAATTGCCGAGCATGGTCTCTCGTTCAGGGATCACGGTTGAGGCTTTGATCGATTCAGCGAGTGCCAAAAGCGGTGAGTCGGCACCATCGAATCGGTCAGCTGGTGTCATACCGTTCTCAAGGCTCAAGACACCTCGGGGGCAAACCGCGGCGCAAACACCACATCCGACGCAAGAAGCACGAACGATATTGAGGCCTTTTTCGGCATAAGCGCGGACGTCGATACCCATTTCGCAATATGTTGAGCAGTTACCGCAAGACATGCACTGATCGCCATTCGTTGTGATCCGAAAGCGCGACCAGAGTCTCTGGATGATCCCCAGGACTGCGGCCATGGGACAACCGAATCGACACCAGACTCGGCTACCCATCAAAGGGTAGAAGCCAACGCCAATCACACCTGAGAAGATGGCGCCAATGAAGAAGCCATACCATTTCTTCAGCGACAAAGAGAAGTCGCCGAGATCCAGCCAAAGAGCAGCTGTTGTCAGGGTGATGAGTATGAGCACAGTGTGGATCGTCCAGCGTTCAATCTTCCATGAAGTCGTGCTATTAGACGATTGCTGGCGCCAGGGATCGCCCAGAGTTTCAGCCAAACCGCCACAACCACAGACGAAGGAGCAATACCATCTCTTGCCGAATCGCCAAGTCAGCAAGGGAGTCAAGACGAAGGTGGCAAGCATGCCCCAGAAGACAAAGAAGGTGCCGATAGCCGACGAGTTGCTTAACCAGTCGACACCGCTTGGGAACAAGTATTCCGGCTTGAGTGGCCAAAAATAGGTGAAGTAAAACTCAGGTTGCTGAAAGGCCTTCAATACATTTGGCAAGAGAAAGGCAAAGCCAAATTGGAAGAACATGACAGAGAAAGTACGGATCTGTTGATAGCGATTGTGCCGGTACTTGAGAAGCATACGGAACCCGAACACCAAGACCGCGACGGTGTAGAGGAAGCCGTAGAGGAACCAACGGCTCGCATTTGACCCAGACATGAGTTGGGCCAATGGGTCGAGCATTTGAGTCGGGCGGGCCAGAAGTGGTGCCATACCCCAGTCTCTTTGAAGGTCGTCATAGAAATAAAGAACGACATAGAAGCCGGATATCGCAATGCCGAGTGTCCATCCCAATAACCCGCGATTCTGAATGGGGCGGAAGAAGGTGCGATTGTGCTTGATTCCGGGTGTGGTCCCTTTGAAATTCTCCCGAAACACGAGCAGCGCACCAGAGGCGAGTAGTCCGTAACTGAGGATGATCCCGCCCCAAGTGCCGATGCCGAAACCCGATGCCAATTGCAGCACTAAGAACAGGCCGCCTAAGGCGCAACAGGCCATCGCAAAGCGATGGGCAATGGTCGGCTTGGGTTGTTCTTTTGGTTCGGGGATCCCGAAACCGAGAGCCTCTTCGTCGTGGTCGTAATCCAGGAGATTCGCATCGATCACGAGATGACTCCTTCGAAGGCCGCTCGAATTTCGTTCTCGTGACGTTGATAGAATTCGGGGTCAAAGTTCGCTTCTTCGAGGTGCTTGAGCACAAACTCTGGCGATCTCTGGTCGTTAATCCACTGTTCGCAAACACGATGTCTAAAGCGTATTCCCATGGTTTGGATGCCGATGACTTCGTTCGTTTTGTTGTGGACGATTCGGATGAGTTTCTTCTCGCTCGGGTGTTGCCAAACTAAGTAGCGTTCGGCATTCCGGTCGATGTTGACTTGACCGTAGGTGTGATATTCGAGGTCGAAAAACTTGGCGGAGTTGTACCAAAGCGGTGGAGCGTAGTTGCGTGAGATATCTGAAACGTTGTCGCCAACGACCTCTCCTTGCATCTTCGCCGTGTACCACACCTGATTGATCGTATTGCGACCATCCCCCGGCGTTACAATTTCGGCGCAATCACCCGCAGCCCAAACGTTTTCGTCGGAGGTTTGGAGCTGTTGATTGACCAGAATACCGCGCCCGGTGGCGATGTCAGTATCCTTGATCATGTCAATGTTGGGAGAAACGCCAGCCGTTAAGCCAACGACTTGGCAGTCGATCTGTTCACCATTGGTTGTGACGATGCCAGAGACTCGACCTTGGCCATCGTCAAGAATCTCTTTGAGTTCGGTTCCGAGTCGTAACTCGATGCCTTCCTCCCGAATGACCTCGTTGACAAGCTGTGATTCCTCAGCCGGCAAGATGGAACTCCAATATGACTTCTCGCGTACCAAGAAGACGACATGCACCCCTTGCGAATGGAGCATCTCGGCGAGTTCGATGCCAATGAGGCCGCCGCCGACAATAACTGCCTTCTTGGCGCGTTCGGCGTTCTCCTTCAAGTTCTTGAGGTCATAGAGGCCCCAAAGTCCTTGAACGCCCTTGAGGTCCTGGCCCGGCCAGCCAAATTTGTTGGGCTTTGAGCCGGTTGAGATGATGAGGCGGTCAAACTTGATCGCCTTGTTCTTGTGCAGCGTCAACGTTCGATTGTTCGTGTCGATGTTGGTGACCCAGTCGCGCACCAAGGTGATGTTCTTCTTCGCCCAGGTGTCATCCTCATAGGGCTTCGTATCACGGTAACGCATGTGTCCCATGTAGATGTACATCAGCGCTGGTCGTGAGTAGTGGAACTTGGATTCACCGGAGATCATCGAAATTTGCCAGTCGGGATGGTGCTTTCGAATTCGAAAGACGGCACTCACCCCGGCGGCACCATTGCCTATCACCACTACATGCATTTCAAAGATTCCTTCGGCAGGACCTGCTGACTTGGTCTGACTTGCCCCCTCTAACTCCGATCGGCTTCCCTTTATTCACGGCAACAGAAAATTCGCGTTGTTCTTCCGGTGCAGGAGGGGGATTTTACTCTTATATGCATATTTACCCGAGCCTGCCACAGTTGGCCGTCCGTAAGTTGTTTGATATTATTATATTATGGTGTTTCTTTCAGGAGCCGTCCGACTTGGGGCGCGCGGGTATGAGCACGTCCAAGTATCGTTCCCCTGGCGCAGATTGGGCAAGTTTTCTTGAGTTGTTGAGAGGCCAATTCGGTATATTAGCGTGCAATGTTACGGCTGAGCGTGCCACAAAAGCACGCGACACATATCACCCTGCTGAATTGCGTCGGATGGAAGGACGCCTTTGAGTGTCCAAGTTGCTTTGTAAGTTAGAAATGCCTCCGGCGAGATTGTTGCTTTCCTCTGGGGAGGAGAGGGCACGTCTTTGGCGCAAAATGGTGAAAACGGAGAGAATGGATGGATAGTTCGAAATGGTCAGCGTTTGCCCTCATTGGTGTTGTCGTGCTCTTTGCCCTGGCGAGCCCGTCAAGCGCACAATCAGTGTTGTCTGAAGACTTTTCAACTGGCTTCGCTACCACGCCACCGACCGGGTGGACCACATCAGGTGGTGCGGCTCTTTGGCGGTTTGACAACCCACAAAATTGGGCCATCAATTCTCCACTCATTGTTCCGATCGCACTCATTGACTCAGACAACGCTGGATCTGGGACGACCACGAATTCGACTATGACGTCGCCAACGTTTGATGCATCAACCCAAGTTCAACTCCTTTTGGAGTGGGATCAATGGATGAACTCGTTGGCTGCCACTACCGTGTCCACGCAAGTTTTTGACGGAGTTGTTTGGAACGTCGTCCAGACAGTGACTGGTGTTAATATTGCCACGTCAGCGATGCCACAGCATGATTCCATCGACATTACCGTGGCGGCAGGTGGCGCCACCAACTCTCAAGTGCGTTTCAACTACATCGCGGCTTGGGACTGGTACTGGATGATCGACAACGTTGAAGTCTTTGAACCAGCCCAAAACGATCTCGAACTGACTTCTATTGATTCACCTGTCACCGATCAGGAAGCTTGTATCAACACAACTCTGACAGCGAACGAGTTTGTTGCAGTGACAACGACTTCCATTGGTTCAGTCCAGATTCCTGTTGGCACCGTCTTTCTCTATGAACTGCGAGTTAACGGTGTCCTGGCGGCCACTGATGCATCCGTTACAACGATGCCCTATAACCAAGGCGACTCCTTTCCATTCACTTTCACAATTCCCGTTGATCTTTCTGTTGCTGGTTCAGACACACTTGAAGTGAAAGTTGTCTGGGCAGGTCTTGATCAAGATCCAGGAAATGACACTGCAACCTTGAACCTGCACCAACCCGTTCAGGGCGTCGGTTACACAGAGAGTTTCGACATGCTGGCCGGGAACAACGGGGCTGGCAATCCAACCATCTTCACTGTTCCAGCAGGATGGAGCAATGATCCTGTGGATCCAGCCAGT
>JBLINQ010000142.1:0-13061 GCA_047639315.1 Planctomycetota bacterium | reverse complement strand
GAAATTCCTCAAGGAGCAGGGCAAGTCCATTGCTCGTTTTGCCGCGGAAGAAGACCCGCAAGTTTGGGTTATTTTCGAAGACGACTCGATCGTGAAGCGAAAGACCAAGAAGTTTACCAAGCCAATCCAAGCCTTGGTCGACGCTGGTGCTCAGATTGTCGATTGTGGCACGCTCTATTCTTCACCCTTTGGCTTTGGCAAGCCGGTATGGGATAGCGATCTCAGCCGCTGGGTCGTAACCCGGGCCAAAGTCTTGGGGCGTCAAATGAGCCTCGAGGCGGGTTATGCCCTTCACAGCCGCGAGACCTCCGGCTTGCGTAGCATTGCTGCCCAACTCGACAAGATCATTTTGAGCCTCGGCGATGCGACAACCATTCGTGTCGAAGACGTTCAGAAGCAAGTTGGCGACGATGCTGAGGCGAGTATTTTCGAAGTCGTTGATCAGTTCGCTGCCGGCTCACTGACCGGAACGATGTCGGCCGTTGATCGCATTTTTAGACAGGGAATCAAGAACGCCAAAGGCAAGCGCAGCCTCGACAGTGCCGAGATCGCATTGCGTCTCCTCAGCATGATCTCGACGCGCATGAGAGAATTAGGACGAATCTTGGAGTTGAAGCGGGACGGCCATGGGTTTGATGATGCTTGTGGTCAAGTGGTCGGACGTGGACGAACATTCTTGTTTCCCAAGATCCGTGCTCAACTCGAGGCACGCACACCCAAGGCGCTGGGGCAAACGGTTGTCGATATTGAGCGATTGGATCGAGACCTCAAGAGCGGTGGCGGTCACCCGCGCGATCTCTTTGTCTTCTTCATGTTGAAGAATCTCAAGACACCTTCGTCCAATCGGCCCCAGTTTAGATCGGGAGCTTCAACATGATCCGCATATTGCCCGCCCACATCGCCAACAGGATCGCAGCAGGCGAAGTCATTGAGCGTCCTGCCAGTGTCGTTAAGGAACTGGTCGAGAATAGCCTTGATGCAAGTGCGACTCGAATTACGGTAGAGATCGAAGAGGGCGGGAAGAAGCTGATTCGTGTCACCGACAATGGATCAGGCATTGGCGAAGAAGACCTCAAGTTGACGTTTCATCCTCATGCCACCAGCAAAATCATAAAGCCCGAAGACTTATTTGAAGTCTTGTCGTACGGCTTCCGAGGTGAAGCCTTGGCCAGTATCGGATCTGTGGCTCGCGCTTCCATCGTGAGTCGAATCACCGGGCAGCCAGATGGCTATCGGATTGAGTGCGAACGCAGCGAGACATCCGAGGTCATCGAGGCCGGTGCCCCTGAAGGCACGACCGTCGAGATCCGCGACTTGTTTTACAACACGCCAGCGCGCCGTAAATTCCTCAAGAGTGATAGCGCGGAAGTAGCTCGAACAAGTGAGGTCCTGACACGACTTTGTTTGGCGCGGCCAGACATCAAGGTCGATTTCAAACACAACGGGCGTCGCGTCCTCTCTGTCGATGCTGCTAAGAGCGAAGAAGATCGGCTGATCAAATTTTTTGGCAAGGAACTTAAAGGGAAGCTTCTGCCGATTCACGCTGAAATGCCGGGGATCATTGTTTCCGGTTTTATCGGTACACCTGAGGTTGCCCGTCCCAGTTCGAACCGCCAATACCTCTTTCTGAATGAGAGGTTTATCAGTGACAAGAGTCTTTCCCACGCCGTTTCGATGGGCTTTGAAGGCTTTGTCATGGGGCGTCGATATCCGGTGTTCTTCATTTATCTCGATATTGATCCAAGCACTGTCGATGTCAACGTGCATCCGACTAAGGCGCAAGTGCGCTTTCGTGAGAGAAACCAAGTTTTCTCAGCTATCAAGAAAGCCGTCAGCATTGCTCTCACCGAGTCTCGACCAACCGGAACTTGGAGTTTTACGAAACCTCAAGAGGCCGAAGCGGTCGCAGCTGCTCCGATTGCTCCCGTTGAATTTAGGCCGACTCGTCATGAGCGGGTCGAAGGGATGAAGGCAGAGTTGTTTCCAGAACTCGCCAATCAGTTGCGTGAGTGTAGCCCTGAGTTCGAAACTCGGACGACGCCGCCCATTGAAGCGGGCAGCGCACCGGTTGAGTACTTTCACAATACTCCGGTACCAGTCGAGCCGACCGAGGTGGCTCCGCTGCGCTTCATGCAGATCCATAAATCGTATATCTTGGTTGAGGAGAAAGATGGCTTCTACATCATTGATCAACATGCCATGCACGAACGAATGCTCTTCGAGCAAATCTGGCAACGAGTGGGCAGGGGCGAGCAACTCTCTCAGCGCCTGTTGATCCCAGAAGTCATCGAACTCTCACCTGCTGAGCTGGAGCGATTCCGCGGCCTCGCCGATGAACTCCAGGCGATTGGCTTTGTCCTGTCGCCATTTGGTGGCACATCCATCGCGGTCGAAGAAGTCCCGATAGAATTGGCGCGGAGTTCACCGGGCAAATTAGTAGAGACCCTGCTTCGTTCTGACGACCATACATTGGGTGCAGGGATCAAGGATCTGAAGCGCGATGTTGTTGCGAATATGGCGTGTCGCGCTGCGGTCAAGTTCAATGATCGTCTGAGTGATGCCCAGATTCGTGAACTTCTAATTTGGGAACAAAGCAGTAGCGAATCTTCCGCCTGTCCTCATGGGCGTCCGACGCGAATTGCTCTTTCGATGAAAGACCTCGAGCGGCAATTCTTACGCAACGAATAAACTTGGCGCTTAGTCGTCGAAGCGGAAGGTCTTGGCCAAAGCTCTCTTGCCGCTGATGCTGTTGATGCGAATCAACTTCTTGTCGTTAACGGTAATGACCATCAATTCTCTGCTGCCAATCTTGTAGCGCACTCGAGTAGGGAAGCGGATCACCTCTCCCGTCGGAAGTTTCACTTCTACGTAGTATCCCAACTCGAAGACTTCTGGTGCGATGACATCTTTGCCACCGACCTTCTCGTGGAAGAGTGTTTTCGTGTCAACAACTTCCGCTTTCATGACTTCCGGAGTTGCATCGCCAGCAGCGTCGATCCACAACTTGATCAGTTGGTCGTTCTCGGTCTTGAATCCGATGACTGTTGCAGACTTGGAGCCCATGCGAGCTCTGATGCTGGCTTTGCCAATGCGGATTGGACAAGCCTGATTGCGAGCCACAATGCGGAATGTCTCGGGAACCGGGCGCAGTTCATTCAGAAAGAGGAGAGAGAATAGTCGTTTTGCCGAACGTTTCTCCTCCCGGATACGCTTCTTGTTCAAGTTGTTCTTCTTGCCTTGAACCTTGATCGGTCGCTTCCCATCGAAGCCAAAGATCTCATCATCAAAGCCACAAACCAGGGTCACATTCCAGTCGGAGAGATCGGCGGTGACAGAACGGCGATAGGCGAATTTTCGTTTACCGTCTTCTTGAATAAAGGCCCAAAGCTGTTGGTAATCACCTTCGACATCACGAGCAGGTTGATCACCATCTTCAGGCACATGGGCGCCAAAGACGAAGTCGCCCTGAAAGCTGGTGACTTGCCCGCGGGGCAACTTGCCAACCTGGTTGTTCTTGGCGCTCTCAAAAAGGGCAGATGCTTCCTTCCTGGAAGGGTCGGGAATGAACTTAGCGACTATCTTCGTGGTCGAGTTTGCCGTCAACTTTGACTTCTCACTCGGCTTCGAAGTTGCCGCAGGTTTAGATGTGACTGAAACAGTTGGTTTAGACGTCTGGCCAAATGTCTGAGAAATGGCAAAGATCGCCCAACAGACCGTCATGGCTAATATTTGAATCCGCATTCGATTCTCCTTTTCCACCGTCCAGTCTAACATCTCGCTAACAGTGGACCACTCAAGCAATCAGCCCATTCGGACAACCAGCGTCCTAGTAGAAATCCAACCACGCTTGTTACGCAGAGGTTCACCCATTTGAGGTAGAAAACTTGAATTCTGTTGGCATCGCTGCTGCATGAAGATCTTTCGGTAAAGGGCATCTCGGGGTAGACTTTGCGGACTTCGTGGTTTGCCTCTTTTCTGTCGCGCGGCGCTTTTCGGCTCGGGACGGTAGATTTTGAAATGCATCAGCATTCTTGGCTGGCGAAGGTCCTTAAGTTAACCCCAGGGAAAAGTCCCTGGGGCCTCCGTCCAAACGGGAAAGTGAGCGACTTTTCGTGACACAAACTGGTATCGATTTCGAATTTAAGTCCACCCAGGTCCGTCCGGGGATCACATTGCTTCATCATCGTTCTTCGAAGTGGAAGACCGAAGTGATGAAACTTGTGTTTCTCGGTGATCTCCGTCAGAACTTGGCCGAGAGGGCTCTGGGCGCCTATTTGTTGCGACATGGTCATGGCAAGAAGAAGGGTATGGAGCTCGTTGCGCGTTTCATGCAGGACCTTTGCGGAGCGAGCTTAGGCTCGTTCGTAACCAAGTCCTTTGGCAACCATCTCTTGGTACTGCGGGGATCAACGATCGCAGCCCAATATGCCCCCGGGAAAGTCGATCCATTGGCGCTTTTGCTGGGTTATGTCAGCGAGCTCTTGAGCGATCCTTACTTGGCTCGAAAAGACTTCTCAGCGGAAGATTTCCAACGAGAGAAACGTAATCTCTTGCGCGCCATTGCGTCACAGGCGGACAACAAGGGACAATATGCCAACCAAAGGATGATAGAAACGATGTTTCCGAATCATCCTTTCGGACAACCGGCGTTTGGGCGCCCTGAAGAAGTAGCTCTCCTGGAACCCGAAGGTGTGGCGCAGGAGATTCGGTCCTTAGTCGAAAATCAGCCATTGATGATCTACGTCGTGTCGCCTCGTAAGACTTCCGAGCTGAAGAAGATCCTGGCCACTCACCTGAAGCTCGGGGCTCGAAAAGAATTTAAGGCTAATCGTATCACTCAGCCGCCGCTCCGTCGTCGCATGCAAAGAGTCGATGAGTACGAAGACTTGACCCAGGGGCGTTTGGCGATGGGATACCGCATTGAAGATTACAAGCGTCGATCTGATGCTCATGCCGCGATCTTAGGCGACATGCTGCTCGGTGGCGTTTCGTCCTCGCGGCTGTTCCGTGAAGTGCGTGAGAAGCGAAGTCTTGCCTATTCCGTCGGTTCAGGACTCGATGCATCCACTGGTGTTTGTGCCGTCAGTGCTGGTGTCGATCCAAAGAATGTTGAGCAAGTCATCAAGCTCGTGCGCGCACAGGTAAAGGCATTGGCCAACGAACGATTTACCAAAGACGATCTCCAGCCGATCTTTGCAACGTTTCGTAAACACTTCCTCGGCTTGAGTGACTCCCCAGATGGCATGATCAATTTCAATCTGGCCCAAGTCTTGAGCGGTCGAAAAGAAAGTACGCCCTCAGTACTCTTGGATCGCTACCTGAGAGTTAAGCCGGACAGGATTGCAAAAGTCATGGATCGGATGCGGTTGGACACAATCTTTACTCTAGCGCCCTCGGAGGTCACAGCATGAAAACCCTCCCATCAAAAAAGACAAATTGGGTCGAAGAAGGAATGGACGAATGCGTTCATCACCGAATTCTCGATTGTGGCTTGGCAGTCAAGATTGCCCTCAAGAAGGGACTTCAGAAGAAGTACGCCTTGTTTGGGACGAATTACGGTTCTATCGACAACGATTTCACCACATCACTCCGCAAAGGACGTCAGCGACTGCCAGCAGGAATCGCCCATTTCCTCGAACATAAAATGTTCGAAAAGGAAGATGGCGACGTCATGGAACGCCTGGAGGCTCTCGGTTGCTCCAGCAATGCGATGACGAGCTTCAATCACACGGGCTATCTGATTGAATGCACCGATAGCTTCCAAGAGAGCTTGGGAGTCCTTGTCGACTTCGTCACGAACCCGTGGTTTACACCGGCTTTGGTTGACAAGGAAAAGGGCATCATCGCCGAAGAGATCAACATGTATCGTGACGATCCGTCGTGGCGTGGATACATGGGGGTGCTTGAGTCACTTTATGCCAACCATCCCGTCAGTGTTGATATCGCGGGGACTGTCGAGAGTATTCAATCTATTACGGCAGACGATCTCTACTTGTGTCACAACACCTTCTATTCCCCGGGCAATATGCAACTGGCGATTGCCGGTGACTGCGATCCCAATGAAGTTTGCGACATCGTCGAGGAGATTGTTGCCCGCAACAACCCCGGTCCTGTCGAATTCAAGCGCCATCGCCGCAAGCCAAGAAAGAAACCGAGTGTCCGGAGGCAAGTTGCGAACATGCCCGTGTCTGGCCCCAAACTCAATCTGGGATTCCGCTTTGATCCTCTCGATTTGGGCGTACCGATTGACGAAGTCGAAATGAGCTTCGATTTGTTCATGGCGTCCGTGCTGGGCAAGGGAACCGAATTCTACTCCGATCTTTATCGCTCCAATCTGATTGACGATAGCTTTGGTTATTCCGTGTCAGTCGAACGGGAATATGGATTCATCATGTTCTCGGCCGATACCGGAACTCCAGAGAAGTTGGAGGCCGCGATTCTCGCGGGCTTTAAGAAGGTTCTGGCTGAAGGGCCCAATGCAGCTGATCTGCGAAGGGCAAGACGAAGTTTCTACGGCAGCTTTGTCCGGGGGCTCGACTCCGTCAGCACCGCGTGCTGGAACCTCACTGACTGTCATGTCAAAGACGCGCCTTATCTTGGCCACGGTAAACAGTTGATGAAATTGAAATTGGACCGCATCATGAGCACTGTTCGGAAGGCAATCGAGCCCGCCGGGTGGGCTTCGTACATAATCAAACCGATGGACAAATGACACTTTCGAAACGACCACTCTTATGCATTACGGGAACGACCGGCTCTGGCAAGAACGGCGTTGGGATTCGCCTTGCGGAGTTGATGCAAGGAGAAGTTCTTTCGCTGGACTCGATGAAAGTCTATCGCCGTATGGATGTTGGCACAGCCAAGCCTAGCACGGCTGATTTGGCGCGGGTGAAACATCATCTCATCGATATCCTCGACCCAACGGAACGCACCGATTTATCTAAATTTCTGGCCGAGGCCGACAAAGTCGTTTCTGATCGCCATCAGGAAGATTGTCCAATCATCGCGGTTGGCGGCACGGCTATGTATTTAACAGGCCTCCTCTTCGGCGTTCACGACGGTCCTTCGCGGGATGACGAATTTCGTGCGAAACTGCGAATCGAGAGAGAAGAGATTGGACTACCTGCGCTTCATGCTCGGCTCCTGGTCATCGACCCAAAATCTGGTGAGAAGATCAATCCCAATGACTATCAGCGCATCGAGCGTGCCCTTGAGATCTTTACCCAAACTGGCAATCCACCCAGCGAACAAAAAGCAAATTGGTTTCGCGATCCGCGATACAATTCGAAGGTCTATATCGTTACTTGGCCACGGGATGTCCTTCGTGCTCGCATCGGAAGCCGTATCGACAAGATGTTTGAGAACGGCTGGGTAGACGAGGTGGCGTCGATTGATTCAAGCTGCGGCTTCAGTCAAGAAGCGATCATGGCTCTCGGGTACCGAGAGATCAAAGAACACCTCGCCATCGGTGGTAAAGAGGGGGCCTTGCGCGAGAGAATCAAGACTAAGACTTGGCAGTTTGCCCGCCGGCAGCTGACGTGGATGACTCGCTATCCAAAGGCTGAGCGAATCGTTTGCAGCGAAGGCGATGATGTCGAGTCGATTTCTAAGCGAATCATGGCCGAGTTTGAGCCACTTTGGTTGGCGTCCAAGCCTTAAGTCCTAAGCGCTCAAAGCACTCGGCAGTGCTGTTCTGGGCATTCGCTCTCATTCCAACAAAAGAAGCGGCAAACCCAATGGGCTTGCCGCTTCTTTGTATCAGTCAACTCAATTTCGGACTAAGCCCGAATGAGAATCTCTTAGTTGATGTAACCGTCATCCCAATCGAAGCGATAGAGATGGGTGTCGATCGTTTTGAGATTCTGAGTCATGTCTTTCTGCATCACATCCCACACGTTGTCATATGGTGGGAAACGTGTGTTCGTGTTGAAAAAGTTGTACATGATATTGTCACAGATGCGCGTCATATGACGCGAGAAGCTGTGACTACGAGTTCCCCAGTACTCCCAGCCATCACCACCGCCTGGAGCAGGAGTGTAGTCATAGGAGACAGAAGAGTATTCTGCCATCAGTGCATTTGGAGCAGCAAAAGGCGCATCCAAAATAGTGAAAGCAGCACCGGCAGCATTCGTGTCAGAATGAGGATCGGTGTCGGTGCTCGAACAAGCCGGAAGCACACACAAAGCCAAAGCCATGGCAACCACGGTAGTGGTAAGACGCATACGAGATTTCTCCATCTTCTCAGTCCCAGCGGATTTGTCCGCAATGGGAATCTCCTTCAGTGGGCGGGCGAACTATAGCAGTGCTGGGAAGATACCGTCAATCGAAATTAAGAAATAACGTTGTAAGGACTTATGGCCGTCTTAGAATTGCCGAAATGAGTCCAAGCGCCCCTTTTGGAGCAAAATAGACAAGCATGAACGGCCCAATCCAAGCCCGTGTCTTCAATGGCACCCGAGATCTCCTCCCAGAAGAGATGATTCCACGGCAGCGTATGCTCGCAGTGATGACTCGTATATTCGAAAAGTATGGATTTGCCCCGGTTGAGACGCCGGTCATGGAATTCCTCGAAGTTCTGCTAGGAAAATACGGGGAAGAGGGGGATAAGTTGATTTATCCCTTGGCCTACAAAGGCGGCAACGTTCTGGGACTGCGTTACGACTTAACGGTCCCTTTGTCTCGTTTAGTCGCCATGCACCGCGACCTGCCCATGCCATTCAAGCGCTATCAGATCCAACCTGTGTACCGCGCTGACCGTCCGCAGCCAGCTCAGGGGCGTTTTCGGGAATTCTATCAGTGTGATGTCGACACGGTCGGCAGCGACTCCCTGGTCGCTGACGCTGAGAATATCGCTGTTTGTTACGAGGTCTACCGTGAATTGGGCCTAGCTGGCGATGATGTCGGTCTCATTATGCGCATCAATAACCGCAAAGTCCTGCGGGCCATGGTCTGTGCTGCCGGGCTCGATGCTGAGCAAGATAAGGTCGTTTGTACCGCCCTCGACAAGATCGACAAGATCGGCGAGGAGAAGGTTGAAGGGCTGCTTGTCGAAGCGGGGATTCCTGCGGATGCCATCAAGCACCTTTTTGACACCATCAAGTTGGGACAAAAAATCGGCCCTACCTGTCACGCAGAATTAATTGAAGCCGTCGGCGAACGGCTCGGCGATATCCCAGAAGGTGCTCAAGCGTTGGACGAGATGCGCGCACTCTTCTCGCATGTGGAGGCACTCGGAGTTCCAGCGAACTTGCTCCACTTTGATCTCGTTCTGACCCGTGGGTTGGATTACTACACCGGTCCAATTTATGAATTTAGGATTACCAAGTTAGAGAACTTTGGCAGCCTCGGCGGCGGCGGTCGCTACGATGATTTGATGAGCATCTACGGCAAAGGTGATATTCCGGCGACCGGAGTTTCAATTGGCCTGTCGCGAGTCTTGAGTGCTCTCCTCAAAATGGATCGATTGGTAGCAAGCAAGACACCAACTCGAGTGCTCGTCCTCAGGATGAGCGATGTCGACATCAACGAACAGATTGCTCTTGTGAGCAAGCTTCGCGAGGGCGGTGTACCCACCGAGTTGTTCTACGCTGATGCGAAATTCAAGAAGCAGATCAGTCATGCTGATAAGCTCGGCATTCCCTTCGTAGCGATCCAGGGCTCGCGGGAAACTGCCAAGGGTGTTGTTCAGCTGAAAGACATTCGCGTCGGCGAACAAGTTGAAGTGAAGGTTGAAGAGGCGGCAGCCCACATCCTTAAGCACTTAGACAGTTAAGAAAAAGACGTGACCGCCCTTATCAGGCGGTCACGTCTTTCTTGTTTCAACAGCTGCTTAGTAGGTGGTTTGATAAAGCTTGGCACCACGGATGTATTCTCCGACTTGTGGCATAACCAAGTCGGCCGTGTTCGCCCCCTGAGCAATTTCTCTGCGCAATCCCGTTGACGACACGTCGACGGCAGTCGTTGGCAAGATCTCGTACTTAATGATCGAGCCGGCGAGAATAGCATCTGCATCTTCCGTCTTATGACCAGGGCGCAGGGCAACGAGGAAAGTCACCAAAGCGCTCAATTCTTCGATGCAATACCAGGTCGGCAAGTCAGCCAAGCTATCCATACCGATCAAGAAAAAGAGGTCGTCTTGCGGACGCTCTGCTCTGATTTCTCGCATCGTGTCGACTGTGTATGTTGGTCCATCCCGATTGATTTCTCTCGTATCGATCGAGAGATTCGGTTCGTCCTCAATTGCGATTTCGAGCATCTTGACTCGATGAAGCCCCGATGTTGCTCGGCGGTGAATCTTGTGTGGGGCACGGCAAGTCGGCACCAAGAACACTTCATCCAATTGTGCCAACTCTCGGACCTCTTTGACCAGAGTCAGATGTCCTTTGTGGACCGGGTCAAAGCTCCCCCCGAAATAGCCAATTCTCATTTCCTGAGTTCCCCCGAGTTATTTTTGTGGTCTTAGCGGCGTGAATCGACGTCCTGCATTGAGGAGGTCGTTATCATCATGCACCCAATTGCTCCGCGATTGAAGTCTATCATTGCACTTTTCCTTTGGTTTTTACCGACAGCATCGGGGCAGTCATTTGAATTCCAATTGCCGAAAAGTGCCCCACGGGGCTCACGTATCGTCTCAATGGGCTTTCTTGCCCCTCGAGGGAAATACCATGACGATTCAACACCCTGCGTTCAAATTGGAGCGAAAAAACTGCGCGGGCAGGTGCAAGTTCGGTCGCGCTGGCCAGACGGAAGCTATCGTTGGCTTCGTCTGACATTTCCCATCAAGATGAGTCCCGGCATATCAGCTCTGGTTCGGGTCGTCCCCAAATCCAAGAAACACGCACCGGCGCTTCCTAAATCGCCATTCTCAATTGTTCCCAAGGACGGTGGGTTCTCTTGTGCCAATTCGAAGGTCTCTTTTGATCTGACGGCGGATCCAGGTTGCGTCATCAGCGCATTTCGCTTGAAGGGTCGACGCCGATCAATTTTGGAGCCAATGATAATCGGTGAGGGTGTCGACGATGCTTCAATCATCCTGGAAGAAGCTGGGCCCTATCGAGTTGTGTTTCTCATCTGCGGTCAAATTCGGGAAAAAGGAAGTGAGTGCCTGATTGCAATTAATCGTCGGATAAGCCTCGGCCGTGCACAGTCGGAGATCGAGGTCGAAACGTGGTTTGAATCAAGTGGCGAAGTTATCCCCAGCGGTGGGCTTGCTCTACAATTCCGACTGACAGATCCGGCGACGAAGTTTCGCACTTCGGTTCGATCCGAACGACTTGGGCTGTCTGACTTGCCCCTCAAATTATTGGCGACGACGGACGGTCATGTGGGCTTCGGGCATCAGCAAGAGACCTTTGAGCCTTTTGCTCAACAGCTCCAGTTGTATGGCAAATTTGGTGGTGTTGCATTTCGTGTCGCTGATTTCGCTGAGAAATTGCCAAGTTGTCTTGAGCTGACGACGAGAACCACAGGGCTGATCAACTTAGTCTCTTCGTCCTACCATTGGTATCGAGGTGTCAAGCCAGGCCGCCGTTATGTTGTTGGCTTGGCAGCCAACCAAAGAAGGCGGCGACTCCTTTCCTTTCATCGTCCGACCATCAAGGCACGAGGGTCTCTTGGTCGACGTGATTTGAGCAAGCGTCCTGACTACCCTTTAGCCAAGCATTCCGCGATTGCCGACCAAATCCGTGAGCTGATTCGTTGTGAGTTAGAGCCGGCCCAAGCAAGGAGGCGTGGATTCTCTTGGAACGGAGAGGAGAATTACGGCGATTGGCGGTGGAACAAGACGGACGCCGGGAATCTCGAATACGATACGGCGTCAGGGCTCAGGGCGGCAGCAGCTTATCTGAATGATCCTACTCTACTCGACTGCGCACGCGCCGCGATTCGCCACCTCTTTCAACGCGATTTGTCAGAAACAGGTCTGCCTCTAATCCATGGCGCCTATCATCGTCATGGCGGCATTGAAGCTGGGCATATGTGGTTGGCTGGGGCGACCCAAGAGTCTGTTCTTGGGGGCGACCCATTTCTTGCCGAAAGCCTGGAAGGGATGATCGAAGACTGGCTTCGCGTGGCCCCACGGTTGCTTCGACGAAAACTCAATTCTCGTTCTGTAGCATGGTCATTGATCTTTGCTGCTGATGTCTTTTATCTTGGCAATGAAGAGCAAAGCCGTCCCCTCATCAATGGGCTGTTCGAGAAAATAAATCATGCGCCAGGGCTGACCATTCCACTTTTTGACGCCATTCCCAAAAGCGAAGGTCTTTACCAGGTGGCACCTTGGGTAGCAGTGGGAATCTTAGGCGAAGCGATTTGGCATGCCCCGCCCTTGGCCAAGAAGAAGGTTAGTACAGAGCGATTCATCAAATCTGTTGAGGCCATCTTGAAAGCGGCATGGAGAGGGCCTGAGTTGGGATTGGCGAAGTCATTGATCATGACGGAGGTCGGCGAGGCCCCGACGTTCATCGGGGGGAAAGCGACGGGGGAGGAAGCTTTGTTCTTTGCTCTCGGACTTGTGCGCGCCGCTCAACTCGGCGGCTCCCAGGAGTTGCTGAAGCCTGCCCGCGCCGTTTGTTTGTGGGCCTTAGATCATCTCGCAATTGAAAGAGGCGCATTCAGTGGAATGCGCCTCAGTCAGCTACTTTGGGTCTACCCGCGTTTGTTTGGTCCAAACTGATTAGCGTGTGAGTGGTAACTCCCCGCTGTAATAGGCTTTCTCCGAAGGACGATACAAGTGAACCGGAACCGACTTGTAGCGGGCGTATCTTTGCAGAACGCGGAAGGTGATATCTTTGTTGGTGACTGAGGCACGACCAAGTGAGTAGACAATGTCCCCAGTCTGGATGCCGACAGCTGCGGCCTTCGACTTCTTGGGAACGGCTGTAACTAACACCCCCCGTACGTTCTTTTCGATTCCCCCAAGCGACTTCGGTGCCTCAGCAAACTCGAAGCCGCAGAGAGAAAAAATGGCCTTTTCTGCGGGAGATGGAGGAGTTTTGGCAATGGTGAGCTTCCCACTCTTGCGTCTACCTTTTTGCAGGAAATCGACATTGACTGTGTCACCG
>JBLINQ010000141.1:0-13206 GCA_047639315.1 Planctomycetota bacterium | reverse complement strand
CTTTGTTGTCTTGAAGTCGCGTGACGAATTGGGGCTTGTGGGCGATGATCATCGACAGAGCGCGCCGATACATATCGAGAGCGGCCGGTGCTCTCCCCAGTTCTTCTTCGATGTTGCCAACCTTCGTAACCAACGACGGATCGTTGGGCGAAGTCGCCAAGAGACGACGGTAGAACTTGAGCGAAGACTCAATCTCGCCGGCCATCTCTAAGACTCGGGCCGCTTCACGGGTGACTTCAGCGTATTCGAGCAATTCAGCTGCACGACTAAATGTGCGCATGGCCGCTTTGATATCGCCCTGGCGAATGAAGATCGTCGCCAAGTTCATGAAAATCGAAGGCGGAACATGATCGCCTTGTCCAAGCAGACGACGGCCGACCATGATGTATTCAGTGGCGTCCCATTTCTTGCTCGGATTAAATTCGGTATTGCCAAAGATCTGGCGTGCAGCCGGGTCGAGCGCATGACACTTGCTCATGATTTCACGCATGATCGGTGTCCGCCTTTCGCCGGCGACAGGCAGGCCTGCCTTCAGAGCACGAATGGCCAAAGGCATGTCCTTCAGTTCTTCGGCGAGGTCAGCAGCCAAGCGATAGAGGTAGAAACGATGTGGCTTGGTTGCAAGCCTCTCCATCGTCGTCCTCAGCGCCCAACGAACAGGCTCATCAGGCACACCTGACTGACGCGGCGCGCGCAAGTTAAGGATGCCATCAATCGCAATGGTAAAGAGGTCATCGCGTTTAGCAGTTTGTGCCATGTATTGGAACATGCGCACCGCTCGCATCTCGCCGCCTGTTTCGCGCAAGAGATTCGAGATCAATAGATAGGTGTCGATTCTCTCTGGGTGGCGCCCCATTCCTTTGAGGTAGGCAGAAAGTGCTTCGGCCTTCATGCCGACAATGCCGTAGATGCCCGCTTCAAACTCGTCAGCGATTTCAACGTTCTCGCCGCTCGCGGCCCGAATCTTGGGCAAGAGTCCGATGGCCAAATCACGGCGGCCACGTTCAAGCTGACTCATCGCGAGTTCGCGAAGATGATCGAGGCGGCCTTCTTCGTCTTTTTCGACCAAGACCTCCATCAGAGTCTCGTAGTTGTAGTAGTCGTGGCAAGCCAGGAAGATCTTCGCCTTGCGCTTCATCACTTCCAAGTCGGCGCTGCCCGAATTCGTCAGGTACTCTTCGAGAATCTCGGTCGCCGACGCCGGGTCGCCAACCTTGATGTAGAGCCTGACCAGGAGGTCGACATCCTGATCTTGGGCATCGCCACCCTGCAAGCGATCTTCCAATTCGATGGCGATCTTTGCCAAAACTCCAAGCCGTGAGGCGACCGTCATCATGCGGTCTTCAACAAATCGTGCCCGCGGCGAGGTGCGGAGCCTGACCCAAAGCGAGCGCCAAATTTTGAGAGCTTCTTCTTCGCGGCCGGTCTTTGACAACAGGATCGCGAGTTTCATCTCAAGATCTGTTCCCAAGAACCCCTGACGGTTCTCGCGCAAAGTGCTGAGTGTCGAGACCGCCAAGTCGGGGCGACCGACGCGTTCGTAGCCATCAGCGATGTCAGCCCGCAAACCACTATCCGGGGCTGCCAGTGCGCTGAGCTCTTTTAGGCAAGCAAGGGCGTTCTCAGTATCTCCTTTGTTCAAGTGCATCTTAAAGACAAAGAGGAGACCAGATTGTTCGTATCCTTCTTGCTGCGCTGCCAGGCGTGCCAATTTTTCGGCGACATCGTCCAGGCCAACGTCAACCAAGGTAAATGAAGCATCAATTAGCTTCGAAGGCTTCGTCTCCGTGGCAAAGTCGTCCCAAATGGCAACGGCTTTTTCTTTGTCGCCATTCTCAAGGCGATAACGGCTTAGACCGCTGCGCCATTCGAGGTTTCCAGGATCGGTGCGGATGAGATTTTCGAAAGCGGCAACGAGGATCTCCTCACGGCCAGTTTCGCGACAAATTTCAAGCAACTGGCGTCGCATGGCCGCAGTGAACTTCGTATCGCCGCCTTCGCGGAACAACTTGAGTGCGTCGTCGACGCGCCCCTCTTCACGCAGAAGCCGAATCCAGAGTTGGCGAGCATCAGCGCTCATGTCCTCCAACTTGGCGAAACGTTCGAGCAATTCGGGAATGGCCTTGTCGCGGCGATAGGCAGAAGCAATAAGCGTCAAGGCGTAACGCTGATCGCGACGCATCTTCGCACTCTGCCAGGCAGCCCATGCCCACTCTTGTGCCTTATCGAAGTTCTTGCACTCAATCGCCCATTCCGCGAGACGCACTTCTTGCCGGAAGCGAACGGTCTTCACGCCTTCGACTGAAAATGCCGAAATCGCGGTTTCCTGATCGTCGAGCAAAGCCAAGACGACACTCGCTTGGTTTTTCTGCTCTCTTGTTCGGCCATCTTGCTTGACGAACTCTGCAAGTGCGGCGGCGCTTTCCTTCTGCATCAAAGCCGAGCGTAAGAGCAGCGTCTTGCGCAGATCACCGTCAAGTTCGAGAGTTAAGATTTCACTGTATTGTTTGAGTGCCTTCTCGGTTCGACCTTGCGCATCTAAGACTTCAGCTCTGAAAACGAGGTCGGCAACACTCTTCTTGTCATCGCCAATAGAGTCAAGCGTCGACAGAGCCTCGAGCAAATACCCATCTCGTCTTTGAATCTGAGCCAAGAGCCTGGTGGCTGGCACCTTCAAGGCCTCCATTTTCGTCTCATCGATCAGTGTTTCTAAATGATCGACCAGCACGTCAACATGTCCGTGGGTTGAACGCGTTGCCAACCATAAGTCGTTGTGGAATGGACGTGGATCATCATGCTCGCCAAGTAAAGACTTCACTTGAGCAACGATGGTGGCATCTAAGCTCTCTTGGGTTTCTTGCCCGGATACCTGGGGCAAGAAGTTGACCAAGAGACTAAATGCAATGACAAAGACGAACGACGGGTTCATCAGTTGACCTCCCTAACGCCACCAGCGCGTCGGCGCAGGTAGACATCAGCAATGAAAAACAACAAGGATGCCAGAACGAACCAGGGCCATATTGGCTTTAGTGCGGTCGGAGAAATACCAGCAGAGATAGTCAAATCGAATGAACCCTCTGTCGCCTGGTATGAGCGACCTCGAGTCACGGCTGAAGCACGTGCCATTGGGAATGCGCGGTTGCCATCGACCTGCGTTTCCTTCGACTCATCAGATCTCGAATCTAAGCACAGTCGGCGCCGAAAACTGCCTGCCTGGGCAAGAGCCCGGAAAGGTTGGTCGGCCGGCCAATAGAGAGTGGCCTCGAATCGACCGGGCGCGACCTCGCGAAGGTTAAGCGACTCGAGATCGGCCGCAGCATTGCCGTTCACAGCTTCGAATTCGATCTCGTTGGCTTCAGCCTGATCTCGACCAGCAACGGTGATCGTTGGTCGTAATTCTTCACGGACAGCACGCTGGGCGATCACCGTGATCTCACCACCTCGGCGGCGGAGTTCATATTCAAATGGTTCACGGGCGCCGCGAGCAGTTCTTGCCAGAACCCGTCCCAAAAGCGGTCCGTAGCCACTCCAATCGGCCCACGACTTCGTACCAGGACCAGTCGGTTCAGACATGAAGGCTGTCACCCGCCCCAGACCATGCACCCAAGAAGCTAAGATTGGCTTCTTGGATTTGGCGGTGGTGATGAGTTGTTCGGCACCGTTTCGTAGTTCGGTTTCAACAAAAGCATCCAAAGGCGGAACGTCGGCCGGGTCGATGTTGCCCCACCAGCCGGCGCCAGCACGGCCTTCTAAGTTGACTCGCTCTGGACGATAAGCGGGAAGCACGGATGTACTTGGGCGCTTCAGCAGTAGCTCCGGAAGATTAAAGCGGTCGGAAGCATTGTAGTATCGCCCCCCACCCCAGTCAGCGAGTTCGACCAAGAATTCACTGTGCCGCCCTGGGCCAACCAGGACAGTTGAGACCGTCATGCCTTCGTCGGACATGCGCCGGCAAACAGCTTCGTAGGGCCCAGTCTCAACACCCGCATCAGTCAGGATGAGGACGTGCTTGTAACGAGTCTGGACGTTCTTCAGAGCGTAGTAGGCTTCCTCGATGGCTGGCATGAGAATCGTACCGCCCTCAGCACCAAGGCGGTTCAACGCGCGTTGAAGATCGATTTGGTTGGCGGCAGATTGAATCGGCGCAGCCCATTGCTTGGTGCCATAGAATTCGACGATGCCGATCTTGTCGTGCGGCTGCAGGCGACGCATCGCCAGGCGTGCGACTTGCTTGGCAATCGTCATGCGGTTGCCAACCATTGACCCAGAAGTATCGATGATGATCGCTAAGGTCGTACTGGGGTCTTTCTTCTCTTCCTTTTGAATCATCTCGACCGGAAGACTGCGTTCAATGGCAGTCTTGGAATAACCTCCAGGACCGAAGGCTGCGCGACCACCACTGGCCAAGAGCCCAGCGCCATGCTCATGCACAGCGTTCACCAACGACTCTTGCCATTCATCTGGCAATTCGGCGGATGGCTTGTCGTCGATCATCGCGACATCAAAGCTACCCGGAGCTGGCGGCGCCTCGGAGGTGTCGCCTTCGACAATCTCAAATCCGGCACCGAGGAGTTTGGCGACCGACTCGCCTGAACCTTCGACACGATGTCCAAGGTAGAGGACTCGGAGTGGCTTTTGGACTGCGACGAGCGTGGTGATTTCGTTGTTGTCGACTCGTGTGTCAGTTCCAGACTGAACGACAACTTTCGCATTGTAGCGGCGAAAGCCGGCCTTCGTTGGTTCGAATTCAAGGACAACATCACGACTTCCCCGGACTGTGATCGCCGATTGGGTCGCGAGTATCTTGTCGCCATCAAGAAGTGTCACATCGACCTTCGCAGCACCGGCGACGACCCGCACGCGCGCCTTCGCCGAATGACCGACCCGCAGGCCAGCAGTCAGAGTCAACGTGACTGGCTTCGCGTCTGATTGGTCAGGCGCAACCTTCAGCGTGTGCAATGGGATCTCTCGTTCCACTAACTCGCTGACCACATCTCCCCATCGTGTGTCCGTAGCCATACCGTCAGAAATGACAGTAATAGCGCCCGGCGCACCCTTGGGAATTGAAGACGCAGCCAATGAGATTGCGGACGAGATCGAAGTCGATTCACCGCTCAAAGCATGGGTTTCGCTGACCTTCAGTTTGCTAGCGCCGCGCGAGCGGCCACCTGCAGAGGTCATTTCGATCAAAACTTTGACGGCATCCTTGGGAGCTTTCGCGAGCGCCTCCTTGGCAGCCTCGCGAGCACTCTCGTCGGCGACGTCAGTCACACTCTCAGTCCGGTCAAGGATGACTACAAAATGCGGGGCTTCGTCAGAGGAGAAAAGGACAGGTCGCGCCAAACCAAGAGCAAGCAATAAGAGAACTGCCGATCGAATGGTAGCGTGACGGATATCCTTCACCCTGGTCGGTACGAACCACACGAGAGGTACCAACAAGAGCGTCCAAAGGAATGCAGGTTCAAGAAACGAAAAAGTCATAGAAAATCCGTTATGGAATACGTCCAAGGCGATAGAGGATCCACTCGGAGACGAGTAGGATCATTGCCACCATTAATATGATTGAAACAAGGCTGCTGCCCGCTGAAGCGGAAGAGGCTGCCGAGAGCTGGGCTTCGTCTTCGAATGGAACTCGCGATGCGTCTGACAAATAAGATGCGACAAAGTCAACACCGATGGACGCCGAGTAACGCCCAGATCGCGCCGGGCGAAAAGAATCACCGAGCGTGTCAAAGACGTGCCCTTGGTCGTCGCGAACAATGCCCCCGTCAAAGACCATCTCCGCCCCCACTGCTGCCGACTCAGGTGATGGCACAAAAGAGGCCAGCCAGCGCAAGCCGGTACCGACAAAGACCGGGAAGGCCCGCGACTTAATGAAATTGAATTCGTCGGTGAAGAGTGAGTTCCAAACTTTAAGACTACGACGTGGCCCAGGGGAAGCGCCCATCGTCACAGCCGCACCCCCTTCACGGGCAAGATCACTGGCATCAATTTCTGACAAGCCAAGATCGTGGTGCAAGGACATCAGCACATCAGTCGGATCTTCGGCAGCGGGATGGATGGCAAGAATGCCGTCCTCAAGTGTCTCCTCAGAGCCAATCTCGAGAGCTGGCAAGTCTTGTCCGATGGCGTCGCCGCTCCGGCGCACAACCACTTGAGCGCGATCAGAGACAATCGAGATTCCAGGATCGGACTCAATCGCGAGTAAGAGCGCAGGTGGTAAACCACTTCCGACTTGAACTGTAATCGGCCGGCGATCAGGAATCAGCAGCAGGGCCACATCATCCAGGAGATTAGAATCTTCACCCTTGATGCTGGCACGTAGCTCTTGACCGCGCGCGGGAAGATCGCGGTAGTAATAATTCGTTGATGAGTTATTGGCGGCTGAGCGTGCCTCCGGGCTTCCTGCCCAAGATTGGCCTTCAACTTCGATGGACGGGGCCACTTGTATGCCACTCTGAACGACTTGAACCAAAACATCGACATAATCCCACCGGCCTGACTTGGCCGGAGCAAATCCCAAGGCGGTAATACCCTGGTTGCTTGCATCGTCGCCGGTGAGCTCAGCAAGTCGAACAACCTTCAGATTATCAGGGAGAGATTCGATCAGTTCATTCGAAACAACCGAACCGCCAGCAACACAGATTTCGACCTTGGTGTTGGTAGCCGACATCTGAGAGATCGTACGTTCGATCGAGGAAGGACAAGCTTGCGGAGTGACGCCCTCTAAGCGCTTGCGCAAGAGCTCGATGTCTTCACCTGGACGCAGTACGGTTTCAGGGCGGGAGCCACAAAGAACCACCCATCGATTGGATGTTGGCAAGGTCTTGGCATAGTCAACAGTTTCATTGACCGCTTGGTCGAAACGCCCGGAAGCTGTCATCGCAGCCGAGCCATCGAGAAGCACGACTTGACGTCCTTTAGCATCGCCACCTCGTTCAAGGCCGGCGAAACCAAGCCACAACAAGGATGCGATCAAAAGGAGGAAGGCGTAAACCCAAGGATGCCGAAAACGCTGCACCAAGACGCGAGCTCGCGAATCTTCAACGGCGTCCTTCCAGAACAACGTGGTTTCAACAGTAACCGACCGCTGCCGAACTCGAAGTCTCTGCAAAAGAAAGAAAGCGCCAGCCAAGACGGCTAATCCACCGGCCACCAAGAGAGACGAGAATTGAAAAGTCATACGACATACGCCCCTGATTCAAAGAGTGTTGCCAGCTGACCGACAATATCTTCCTCAACGTCAATGCGAACGATGCCCGCTTGGCGCTGGGTAGCGAATTGACCGAGTCGTTCATGAAAGTCTGCCCAACTCTTCTTATAGGAGTCGAGCACAGCCTTCGTCACTGAAACGTTTTGTTCTTCGCCAGACTCGCAGTCCTTAAGAAGAAGATCGCCCTGCAACTGCGGATCGGCATCGCTCTTGCGAACCAGCTGCACGAGGAGCAAGCGGTGACGAACTAACTTCAGCGCGTCGCAGACAGCTTCAAGCCCTTTCGGGTCGAAGAAATCAGAGATCACGACCATGAGGCCTTCACGAATGTTCAGATGACGGAACTTCCTGATCGACTCAGCGAAATCGGTCGCGCCTCCCGGTTCAATTCGGCTGAGTGTCTGAGCAACTCGCATGAGTCGCCCCTTGCCACCCGTGGGCCGAAGCGCCGTCTGGAGAGAGTCTGAGAACGGAAAGATTCCGACGCTATCGTGCTCGCGCAAAGCAATCGAAGAGAGTGCAAAGGCGCATCGCAACGCCGCATGGACTCGCGGTTGATCCCCATGAAACATACTCGCCGAAATATCGGGTGTGATGTAGACAGGAAGATCGCGTTGCTCTTCGAAGAGACGCAGGAAGACTCGCCCAAGTCGCTGATAGACGTTCCAGTCAATCGCACTGAAGTCGTCTCCTGGCGTGTATTGCCGATAATCGCGAAACTCCATGCCGGATCCTTTTTGACGCGAGCGCTTCTCAGCTGGGGAGCCGGAAGGTGCTACGCGACGCGCAAGGATCTTGAGCCTCGAGACCGATTCGACAAATTCAGGATCGAAGAGTTCGCGAATAGAAATGATGTCGGTTGACATGTTTTACTATCTACTCCGGCGGATTCACGTGAGCAAGAACGGCGTCGATCACTTGGTCAGGTGTGACACCATCAGCTTGGCCATGGAAGTTAATCAAGACGCGGTGGCGCAAAACATCGTGGGCAACGTCGCGAATGTCATCGACACTCACGGCATAACGCCCAGCAAGCAGCGCTCTTACTTTGGCGGCAAGCATAAGGCCTTGAACACCACGCGGACTCGCTCCGAGAGAAACTGTGTTGTTGACCACTTCCGGGGCAAAGTCGCTTCCTGGTTGAGTTCCGACAACCACGCGGATAGCGAAGTGCTTGGCACGCTCTGGTACCGGGACGGCACGGATGACTTTGCGGCAGCGCATCACCTCTTCGCCTGAAGAGACCTTATTGACCTGAGTCTCCTCAACACCGGTCGTACGATCGATGATCGCATCGTAGTCTTCAATATTCGGGTAACCGACTAAGATCTTCATGAGAAAACGGTCAAGCTGAGCCTCGGGCAATGGATAGGTGCCCTCTTGCTCCACTGGGTTCTGGGTTGCCATGACGCAATATGGCTCTTCCAGATGAATGACACGGTTAGCCACCGAGATCTGGCGCTCTTGCATCGCTTCGAGCAAGGCCGATTGGGTTCGTGGCGTCGCCCGGTTGATTTCGTCAGCCAGAACAAGATTCGCTACCAAGGGTCCTTGTTGGAATCTCAGTTCATGCCCACCGCCTTCGGTGTCGACGAGAACGTTTGTGCCTTGAATGTCAGCAGGCATCAGATCGGGAGTAAATTGAATTCGCGAGAAGTCAATATCAACGGACTCACCGATGGTTCGCACCAGCATTGTCTTGGCCAAACCAGGAACGCCTTCGAGCATGACGTGGCCGCCAGCGAAGAGTCCGGTCAAAGCGGCTTCAATGACACGCTCTTGACCAACGATGAATCGCTGGACTTCGTTCTTGATTTTGTCGTGAGACTCACGAAATGCTGCAGCATCTTTTTTTGCATCTTCTGATGTAGCGTTTGGGGACGTTGCCATGATCTACTCCTTGACGGCCTGATTAATCAGATGGCCATAAAATTCGCGTACGAGGTCTTGCATCCACGGCTTGAGGACGCGGTGTTTGAGTTGCCCAATCGGGGTCGCACGCGCCTTGCGTGCTTCAGCAGTTATCTTCTTCGCATCAGTTGCTTGCGGTTCAATTCTTTCCTGGGTGACCTTGGTCATCCCCGGATTGGGTTGACCGGTGATCTGATCAGGGAACGGCACACCAAGAATAAGCTGAGCGACACCACGCTGTTTCTTTGGCAAGCCAGGGCCACCGCGTCCATTGGCGAAGGGTGGCGGTTTGCCGCCACCGAAACCAATGTTGAGATCACGGTTCACGGGTGGTTTTCTTTGGCGCAAGTTTGGTTGAACACCGCCTCTTGCGTCAGATTCTTCTTCATCATCATCGATGTCTTCGTCTTCGTCGAACTCTTCGTCTTCGTCGCTCACGATCTGATCTTTACTTGACCAGTCACTTGCAGTCGGGCTACGGCTCGCACCTTTGCCACGCCCACGTCCAGCGCTGGCGACCGACTCTTTTTCATCAGGGGGCGAACCCTGCGGTTTGTTCTTCTTGTTCGAAGAGTCTTTCTTCTTGGTGGGCTGCTTCTTCGGCTTCTTCTTCGCACCACCCTTGGTCGGTTGAGCCTGTGCGGATGCCGCGCCTTCGCCAGAGCTTTGGCCTCCGGCGCTTTGCGCTTGCGCGCTCTTGCCTAAGCCAACCTTGCCCTTCGATGCTTTCTTTTCTGCCGGAGTTTCGTCGCTACCGCCGTTCTTGCGGCCCGAAGCCTTACGATCCTCAAGAGGGTTCTCTTTGCGCTGTTCGGTCTTCTCTCGGCGCTTCTTCTTTTGCTTGTCGTCATTAAGATCGATGACCTCATTCTCGGCCATTGTTCCCACATCAGACGTGGAACGATTGGCAACGGATGGGTTCTGAACATTGATTGCGGCACCAATCGCGATCAAGAGGACAGCAGCACCAAGCCAAAGAGCTTGCTTAGGCCTAAATGACAAAGTCGGAGCGGCTACTGCAATCTCGGCCTTCTTCGCCTCATCGATTCGCTGGCGTGCGTCTTCGATGGCAGCTTCCATGAACGAAGAGCGTTCATCGGCTGCAAGAAATTCATGGGCGGCAGAAAGACGGTCGTTGAGATGAAGTTCATCATCGATAGCAGCCAAAGCTAAACGATCAGGAACCTTCTTCTTCAATCCACGGCGCCAAAATGCGATGAGAAGTGAGGCGGGATAGCCAATGGACGCGCCAACAATCCACCAAAGTGATGGTCGAAAGTCTGCGCCGACACTTCTGAGGCACAGACTAAAGAGAGCATAGATCCCCGGGATAACCACAACCAATGGCAAGACGCGAGCAACCGCTTGGTACAAAGCGTGCTTCCCACGATGGGTTCTGATCGTCCGTGAGACTGGTGCCGCAGCATCGCTCAGGGCCCGCTTCAGATTTTTGTCATCATTCGGATCGGTCATTTCGACGATTTCTCCTGCGGTGACAAGTCGAATTCGGCAGCTTGAAGAACAGCATTGCTGCTGTTGTTGCGGATGACGACCAAGAGAACTAACTGGTCATGGTCCATGTCAACGCTAAGCCGAGTGGCATCGACGTTGTTTTTCTTCTCGTATGCTTCGAGAAAGAGGCGATTGGCTTTGACGATGTCGGTGACCGAACGCTCAAAGTCAACGGTCATGCCGCCCTCAACCGACTCGTATCGTTGGCCTCCCAATTCCTTGGTGAGTGAGGCCCGAGCAACCATTTTATGAACGACCGTCGCACCCATACCTGGATAGAGGACGCCTTTTTCAGCCACCAAGACTTGAATGCGCACGCCGTATTCTTTGGGTCCTTCGATGACAGCCTTGCCGGTGATTTTGCCATTTTCGATCTTAGCGTCGATCAAGATGTCGTAGTCTGAAGGAAGTGCGAGACGACGTTTCACGGCGTTCTTCGCTTTGCCATAGGCGGCATCGGCTTTATAGTACTCGAGGGCACCTGCCATGACGGGTTGGCCATCGATCATGAAGGCCGGTCGGCCATTGGTGCGGTCACCTGCGGCCATGGACACCTCGTTCATGATCGCAATCGGCTTCGGCATTGGGACGTGATAACTGATCATGGCAACACGATCGGTTGGGAAGTGAGTGCGCAGTCCTTCGAAGACCATGGAGCCGCCCTCAGTGAAGGCACGCCACATGCCTTTGGCCTTGCCCCCCAAATGAGGATTAATCACATGCTCAACCAAAACGCAACGATTGGTGGCCGTGAGCTTGTCTTCAACAAACTTCGTAGGCGCTGTCATGTTGCGAACTTTGCCGGCAATCAACTTCTCGACGAGATCGACGGAGAATGTCTCTCCACCCATCTTTTCTTGAAGGCCGATAAGGGCTTTGATCGCTTGGGGGCCGGCTTCAGGAGTGACGACGGCTTGCACATAGCGAGACAAGGCTCGGTTATAACGTTTGATCTTCTCGTAGTAGCGCCCGAGTAAGAGATTGACGCGCGCTTGATCCGCTTCGCCAATCGCTTCGTTCAAGCCGAAAGCTGCTGACATCAGATGCTCCCAAGCTTCTCGGTCGCGATTGGTGTCAAGTAGCACCTGCCCCATCATGGCATGCAAGCGATGAACGCTTTCTGGGTAACGATCTTCACGACCGCCTTTCAGGCCGACTCGGCCAGCTTCCACCGCTGAATTAAATCGAGCGGACTCCATCAACATCTTCACAACCTCAATCGACTGTGTTGCGAGGAGTTTCTTCAGGCGCGTCTTGCCGACCCATTCAATGGCAGCGTTCACGTCTTCGTCGGAGGCGCCATCATCGACGTAGGATTGAAGCAGCAAGTCTGCGGCCTCACCACCTAAACGAGTTGCATAGTGCTGCTTGAGCCACTCTGAAACAGGCTCGGCTTCTTCCTCTGCCCGAGCAACAAAGAAATCACGCTCTTCTGTTGGAAAAGGACGATTGCCTACTTTTGTCAGACCAACCCACGAGTTCACGCGATCAATTGAGACTTTGTAGTTCTCAAGAAAATTGATGCCCAAAGTGCCAAGGGCTCCATCGAGATGCACCAGTGTGTAATCTTCAGGACGCCAAGGAATGATCTCAGAGAAGTTAAGGCCGCCAACCAAGACATCGCCGATCGTTCCTCCTGGCTGCTCCAGTTCGTCGCAGAGATCAACATCGACGATGCTGTCATAGTCGGCACTGCCGATGGCCAGGACGCGTTTGAATTTGCCTTGCAAGGTTACGGGCAACCACACCAATTGGCTGGTGACTGCGGCACGAATGTACTTGGCCGCACTACCCTCCGGACGATCCAAAGTCGATTCTTTGGGCTCGGTAACGGACATGCGTCCATTGCCGACATCGAAGGTCACAAAGTAGTTCGACAGAACGTTGGCACCGATGGTGCCAACAACAGCAACTTCCTCGAGCTCTTCGGAATAGGCTTTGGTGAACTTGTTTAGGAAGTCTTCGTCACCATGCTCACGGCCAGGAACCTCAATATCGATACCTGGCAGATTGATGCTGATCGGCTTCGTCCGTCCATCGGGAAACTCAACCTTGAGCGGCTTGGTTGCTTGATTGTGAAGTTCAAGCCCGCACAGCCGATCATAGGAAATGAACAGATTCACCGGCAGACTGGCGGTGTCAGATGAAACGCGGCAACTTGCCACGAGTCGTCCACCGACAACTTTGACCTTCAATCGCCCATCTTGGCCCATTGAGGCGGTCGGTAGCGCAAAAGCAAATGCCAGCAGAAAGGCGTAGGTTGTCAGCTTAGTCCTGAACACGCGTCTTCTCCAGTGGAGTCACACCCCCCCGATAAGTCAATGCAAAGCCCAACAGCAAATCGCCGCTGGAATTATGCAAGGTATGGGTAAGGTGATCTTCGACATCCAAACCGAGCGGATGTTGGTGGTGAGAAGGGGCCGGACTTGGTTGCCCAAGTCCGACCCCCAATTTCTAATTTCTCGGCTTACCTTCAATTGCGCCAAAGGCCCAATTGTCAAAAGTCATACGAGCAGTAAATTTCTCAACGTTTTTCGGTACGCTCACGGCGACCGGGACCATTCCAGATC
>JBLINQ010000140.1:0-13230 GCA_047639315.1 Planctomycetota bacterium | reverse complement strand
TTCTGGAAGAAGTGCTACGTCAAGCGAAGCGATCGAGCGCGGCAACTTTGGGAAGCGTCGCGAAGAAGATCAAGAACAAGATCAATTGGCAGGGCAGTAACCGAGAAGGTGCCGCCGTTTTCTTGGAGGCATTCTATCGTGCGCAACGTGCGCGGCTTGAAGAGCAGATGCTTCTGGGCAAGAAGAAGCTGACAAAGTTCGATGATCTCAAATGATCACCGCTGGGCTGGCGGTCGTGACACCTAAGTGAAAACATCTTCGAGATCCTGTTCGTCGAGGCCTTCCTTGGCCGCCCTCAGGTCGTGATAAGTCACGCCTGGTCCAACCGCTCCAATGAGAGGTGTGGCGATAAGGTGGATTATGTACATGCCGAAATAAGCCTCTGGGCCAATGAACTGAAACATCCCGACAAGCATCCCGATGCCTGTCATGATGATGAAGAGAAGACACCCGATGCCGAGGACCGGCCACCGGCAGCCATGCGTGAGCGCCTGACTCCTACCGAAGGCAGCACCCACCCCGATCTTCTCTACCAGTAGGGCTGGCATTGTTACGTACCAGAAGGCAGCGAACATGACACCAGGGACGCAGCAGCACATGATTCCAAGCACCACGGCAAAACTTTGAATGAAACCCAAGGCGCAGATACTCAGCATGCGCGAGCTCGCCTTCGCCATGCACTCGCCAACGGTTGGCGTTTCGCCCCGAAGCAATTTGTAGATACCTGCCATCAGGCCGGCAGTGGTGAGCTGGGCGTGAAGCTGGATCAAGAAGGCGTAGACAATAAGCGGCAGCACTAACTCAATCGGATCTGCTGGAAGAACCTTTTCATCAACAGGTTCCGTCGGCGATGGCACGTAGAATTCCATATCTACGCCCATCTCATTGAGCACGATGCCGAGCAGCACGATTGGAATGGCGAATAGGACCGAAATGGCAATCCAGGTGCCGAACCCACCGAACAGCACGCGAAAGACCCGAGCAAAAGTGTCGCCAAAATCGAAATTCCGAACCATGAATCCCTCGCTCCTCACCCTTCGCAAGACGAACTGTCTTGATGGTGGTGGCGTATTCTACTTGCCCACTCGCATCGCTTGAAGTGCAGCCCGATGAATCTTGTGAAGATTTAAGCTCTGGTCGTGGCAGAAATGATCGAATGAACACCCAGTCGAGCCCAAGCGTGCTCTTTCTGAGGAGCTATGTTCTAGCCATGAACGGCACCTATGCTCGGTTTGGGTGCGTATATCATGAATACCCATGGCATCTAATCCGCTGGCGCTTGCTGTATGATTAACTCTGGTACGCATCAATACGGGCGATTCTCTTCACCATAAATTCCCAGATGTCGATGATTCACAAGGCTCGCGACCGGATACCGAAAAAAACACCACGATAATGGCAACAAAATGAATCTTGACTCGCATCAATCAACCTCGCATCCCGCGTCTCTGAGCACTTCTGTGCCCATATTCGTCGGGCGGCAGGCCATCTTTGATCGAAACCTGCGAGTGCACGCATATGAGCTCCTGTATCGATCGGGCTTCGACGATGAAGCGCACTTCGATTGCGGCGATGAGGCCACGGCATCTGTTATTTCTAATGCATTTGTCGAACTCGGCTTAGATGTCGTGACCGGCGGCAAGCCGGCATTCATCAATTTGACTCATCATCTCATTACCACCGAATTGGCCCGCCTCTTTCCACCGGATCGTATCGTTGTCGAGATCCTCGAAGATGTCGAGGCCACGGATGAGATCGTTAAGAGCGTTGAAGCCCTAAAGGCCGCTGGCTATCGGATCGCGCTTGACGATTTTGTTTTCGGCGAAAAGTTGCGCCCTTTGATTGAATTGGCCGACCTCATCAAGATTGACGTTCTCGAACTCGGGTTAGAAAGAGTAGCCCAGGAACTCGAGATCCTTGCCGATTTTGACGTCGAACTTCTCGCTGAGAAAGTAGAAACCCACGAAGAATTCGAAGCCTGCAAGAGTATGGGGTTCGATTACTTCCAGGGCTATTTTCTGTGCCGGCCTCAGATCATCCAAGGATCCAAAGCCAAAGACGATGGCATTGGCATCATCAAGCTTCTGGGCAGCCTCAACGACCCGCATTCAACAAGTGAAGAGCTCGAGGAGATCATTACCAACGACGCCATGCTCTGCTATCGGTTGATGAATTACATTAACTCAGCGGCCTTCTCGTTGACCGGAGTTGTTCATTCGATTCACCACGCCATGACCCTGTTGGGCGAGCGCGTTGTGCGTAATTGGGCGAACCTCATTGTGCTGTCAGGGAAGAAAGGCAAGTCCAACGAAATCTTGACGACGGCGCTAATGCGAGCCTCGATGTGCAAGACTTTGGCTGAGATACTGGGGCACAAAAACTCGGATGAGTTTTTCACGGTCGGCATGTTCTCAGTCTTGGACGCACTCCTGGGCATGAATATGGCGGACATCGTCGACGAGTTGCCCTTGTCGGACGAAGTCACCAAGGCGATGCTTCTACACGATGGGCTTCATGGACAAATCTTGGAACTTGCTATCGCCTATGAACGGACGCCTCAGGCGCGGTTCCAATCTGAACTCATCGATTCCATCGATCTGAGAAAGTCCTACCTGGAGGCCCTGCAGTGGGTCTCGCGGGTCGGCACAAACGAGAGTGAGTGAGTGACATTCAAATCATTGAAGAACTCAAACTAACAGGCCGTTTGCCTTCGCCTCCCGGCGTCGGTATGGCAATCCTCGAATTAACACGAGGCGATGATTTTAGTATTGCTGACGTCGCTCGAGCGATTCAGTCGGATCCGGCCCTCACTGGTCGAATACTGAAACTCGCCAACTCAAGCGCTTACGCCTCTGTGTCTCCAATCGCGACTGTAGATGAAGCCGTAAATCGGATCGGCATCAGCACCTTGCGAAATTTGGCCCTCGGGTTTTCACTTATTGGCAGCTATCGCGAAGGCGCCTGTCAAGAGTTTGACTTCGAAGGTTTCTGGTCTGAGTCTTTGGCCAGCGCACTCGCGGCCCAACAAATTTCCTCGGCGCTTCAGTTGGGCAATCCGTCGGAAGCTTATGTGTGCGGGCTTCTCTACCGAATTGGCAAGCTCGGATTGGCTTGCGTTCATCCCAGTGCCTATGGCGAGATCTTGACGGCGCAGAAGGGCACAGACCTTTGGGGGGCTGAATTGGACGCTTTTGACGTCCACCATGGAGCGCTGGGCGAAGCCATGCTCTTGGATTGGGGATTGCCCTCTAAGATTGCCAGTGTGCTAAGCGTCCGTCCCGATGAAGTCGACTTGGAGTCAGCTGACCAGACGATGGTTGACTTGAGAAAAATCATGTCGATCGCAGAGCCGATTGCTCGGGCATGTGTAGGTGCTGAAGAGAATACTGAGAGCCTATCTGAAGCGCTTCAAAACTCCGGAATGACAGCGGCAGAATTTGAGGCTTGGTGTAATCAGGTTGCTCACTCTTGGCAAGAATGGGGCGCAATCCTAAAACTGACGACACGCTCAGTGCCACCGATCAAGCTCGACGAACAATCATCGTCAGCCAGTCCTAAGCGCACCGAGTCGGAGCGTCTTCTTGCCGAGATGGGGGGACGAAAATGTCGCATCCTTATCATCGATGAAGATGCATTGTCAGTCCAAATTCTCTCCAAGACGATTGCTGATACAACTCATGAAGTGACGACGTGCCGAGATGGCGCCAAGGCGCTGGGAGTGATTCTGGAGTCGCTTCCCGATATTGTGATCTGTAGCGCCGACTTGTCGCGCACGAGCAGCATTGAACTCGTCAATACCCTTCGCGGGTATGGTGACGGACAGCAAGTCTATTTTGTCATGTTGAGTGGCAATGCCGATCCTGAGGTCGAACTGGAAGCCTACTCCAATGGTGTCGACGACTTCATTCAGAAGCCTTGTGATCCCCCGCTTGTCCGGGCTCATATTCTCGCTGGTACACGATTAGTCCTCATGAAACGTGAAATTCGCAGTTCACGCAAGAAGCTTGAGGCACAAGTCGCCGAAATGGCGGTGCTGAATCGGCGACTCATGAAAGCATCAATGACAGATTCTTTGACGGGACTGCCAAATCGCCGCGCCGCGATGGAATCGTTGAAGACGAATTGGGCTGAAGCCAAACGTGACGAAGGTCGGCCTGTCGCTTTGATGATGATTGATATTGACCACTTCAAAATGGTCAATGATACCTTTGGCCATGATATCGGCGATGAAGTGCTTAGAGAAACGGCCAATGCGTTCCGGGCCCAAGCGCGGGCCGGGGAGCAGGTCTCAAGGATCGGTGGCGAGGAGTTCCTGGTCAGCGCGGTGATTTCGCCCGAGGAAGCCGAAGTGTCCGCCGAACGACTACGGGCCGCGATCGAATCCAATCATATCAAGGCCGGCATTTTTGACCAAAACGTGACCGTGAGTATCGGCGTCGCCTATGCTGATCCCAGGGTTGAAGGGTACGAAGCCATTTTAAAGTCTGCCGACGAAGCGCTCTATTACGCGAAGAAGTCAGGGCGTAATCAGATTCATGTTCTTCGTCCGGGGGCGTTGGTATAAGACCGTCATGGTCGATACCACAGCAGATAAGTCCGACGGCGCTGAATTTCTCAGTCAAGTAGCGCAACACCTTCATGCTTCTCGTGACAACGATGGCTTGGATTCTCGTTTGGACTTGGCATCGCCACAGTTCTTCTCTGATTCACTCCAAGAGTTTTCCTGCAATCGCTCGTCATCATCTGGCTCTGAAAATCAAATCAGCTTTGAGCTCATAGATTCCAAGATAGATCCGGGGATGGATGACGAAGCTCTATTCTCAACACGCTTCGAGTCTTTTTCGAGTTTGCCCGATGCCGCGCCACGAGCTCTCATTCATGTCATTTGGAATGCTGCAAGTATCGAGCCCGAGACGAACTTGTTTTTTCATTATTGGCTCTCGGAGAAGCTTCGTTCTTGGCTTGGGCCGCGAGGCTTCTGTTCTCCTGGCAACAAAGAAGCTGTGGCGAGCCTGAGGCGCGAGGCTCAGAGAATGTTGACCATGGGCATTAATCTCCGCCGTCGAGTCCCAGCCGATTTTCTTGCTGCCCGCTATGCCATCTCTGATCCACTGGAATCAAGTGATCTCGATGGCGGTGCAATCCTCAACACGATTGTGTCCTGTGCAAGTTTTGCCGGCGCCGGGTTATTGGAAACCCTCGACGTCATGACACTTTCGCCTCCCAGCCCGGGTCCAACTTGCGCGATCTTTGGTCTCCTTGCTGGACGTTTCTATGGTAAGAAACGTCTGATGGCCTTGGAAACTCACGGACAGAAACTCGAGGCCTACTTCATCACCCCAGAAGGTGGATAAGAGTCATGGTGACGGTAAAGAACTATCTCGATCGTCTTCAATTCTCTTCGGCTCCGTCCATTGATGCCAATGGTTTGTCGAAGTTGCATGAGCGTCATCTATTGACCATTCCGTTTGAAAACGCTGACATCTATATACAGAAGCCGATCAGCCTCGAAATTGAGGCGATTCTCGACAAGGTTGTCAATCGTCGTCGAGGAGGATTCTGCTACGAGTTGAATGGGGCGTTTGCCTGGCTGTTGAAAGAGTTGGGCTTCACGGTGCACATGCTTGAGGCCAACGTAACCAACGACGCCGGTGAGTTTGGCATTCCGTTCGACCATGCAGTACTGCGAGTGGATTTTGATAAACCCTACTTAGTTGATGTTGGCTTCGGTCGGGGATTCCTGAACCCATTGGAGTGGGAGTATCGTGAAGAGGTTCGCGAACGTGGCGGGAAGTGGCAGCTAAGAGATGACAAAGCGGGTGGGCTTCTGCTTGAAACGTTTGAGCGCAAGTCAATGCGGTTCAAGCCAGTCTACCGGGTGAATCCGGGAAGGTGGGATCTGAAGGACTTTGGCGAGGGTTGTGAGTACCACCAAACCTCACCAGATTCACCTTTCACCGGGGGCTTGATTTGCACAATTGCCGCCCCAGATGGTCGAGTTACCATTCGCGATTCGGTCTTGGTTATTGAGCGAAATGGACGCCGCGAAGAGACACCCTTGGCCGATGACGACGCACTTGCGCGTGAAGTCAGGCGATACTTCGGGTTCTCACTCGGGGACGTTGAGAATAAATAGGGACAGAGTCCCGCCATTCTCTTGGCTGTATTCCACGCGACCTTTGGTTTCCCAATCTGCGGTCAGCTTGTCACCGTTAGCGAGACTCGAATCGAGATGACGATCTAACCGCTCAGCAACTTCCTCTGGGATATTCGTGAGAACGAGATACTGACCGCCTTCATGGGCTGTCGTTCCGTCTGCGAGTTCGAATCCGAGTGCGGGGTGAGTCGAGAGGTTGTTGTGCAACTCAACACTGCCACCGAACGGATTGTCGGATTGAGAGATTGGTGTTTGAATGTAAGGTCCCTGCCAACCGGAGTAGAGCTGCTTGACCGAGAGTTGGTGGTACATCTTCAAATTGCGACGATCTGATTCAGATGAGCTCGCAAATTCGGAGGCGACTTTTCCCGTGTCCTTGTGATGTTTGGCGCAAGCGACGCTGAGGCGTTCGTACAAGCGTAGAATCTTGAGTGACTTACCGTCCTCAACGATCTCGTTCATCGTAGGTGTCGCGACGATTGCGACCACGATGAATATGCTGCTAGCAATGAACCCCTGCACAATTGCTTGTCGAATTCCACTCATGCGACTCATAGTTTTCTACTCTCTCTTGTTCTCTAAGAGACAAATTGAAAGTGAGCCACCGCCACCGGGTGCCCACTCAACGCGACCTCGTGATCGCCACGCACGGCGACCTCGATTTTTTTCGTCTAAGATTTCGTCGACTTGCTGCGCGATTCTTTCAGGTACTCCGTGAAAGACCACGAACTGACCTGAGCCGACGCTTGCTTCCTTTGACAGACCATGAAGAACGAAACCGTGTGCCGGTGAAGCGCTCAGGTCGTTCTGCAGGTAAATAGCCTGACCATAGGGATTCATGTCTCGGCTAAGTGGCTGATCTAAGTATGGACCCTGCCATCCGCGACTCGACTGGGGCATGGATAACTCATGAAATCGGGGATGAACGTAGGACTCACCGTCCCTCGACGCCGTGAACTCAATTGCGGCCCTGCCAACGTCTTTGCGGAATGACACGGCAGCACTGCTGAGCTCTTCCGCAAGATCGACGATCCGCTGAGCATGGCGATGGTCGCGAAAACCACCAATCGTCGGGATTGCCACGACCAATAAAATCGCAGCAAGTGCAACAATAGTAAGCACTTCGGAGTATTTGATTCGTTTGGCTTTAGACGACATTGATTCCGATTCCCTAGAAAAGCACATGGAAGCCTTTCTTAAGAATCGACATTTGGGCGGGTGAGTCTTTATTCCAGATTGCGAGCTAACCGGATTCCTGTGTGATCACGAAAGTGATCGAGATTAACCGGTTCACGTGGCCAGGCTGAAAAGTAGGAAGACATGGTATTCATGAGCATGCCTCCGGAAATAAACAATTGGGGACCGGCGGGCGTCATATCGAGGCACCATTCTGACGCGTTGCCACTCATGTCGACGCAGCCATAAGGACTCGTGTCAATTGGGTAACTACCCGGTGGCAGCGTGATGGATCCGGGGCCGAGGGGAATTTCTTGAGATCGACGCCCCGCAGTAAAGGACCAATCAAACCCTGACCCCCAAGGAAAGATGCGCCCATCAACGCCGCGGGCAGCCTTCTCCCATTGGCTCCCGGACGGCAAGTTCATTACTGGAGCAGGCGCTATGGAAGCAACGCCGGCAAAATAAAACGCTGCCCGGCCTTTGATGCCGCACAAGGCCGAAGCCATGAACTGGTTTTCGCTTCGGCCATAAAGTTCGGTGATCTCGATGCCAAAGTCGTCGCCGATCTCGGTACGAGGCTTCGGTTTCCCGTCGTCGAAATAGTAAGGAGTACAGTCTTTGCGAACATCTATAGGCATTCTCGAATTCATGGTGAGGATGGTCTCGAAGACCGGCAAGTACTCTCCGAAGGTTGTTTCCCGACGGGCCATAAAGAACGAGCTCTCCCACGCCCATCGCGTTTGACAATCGAGTTCCTTGTAGAACGCTGGGTAAGTTTGCTGAAACGGCCCACCAGGAATGAAGGCCCACTTCTCGGAGTCGAAGTCTTGGCGTTTTGGTAGGTCAACTGACCAGTCCTTATCCGCGAATTTGTTCGCGTGCCAAGATGAGTCGCCCCAATGTTCTATACGTTCAATGTAGACGGGATAGGTGATATCCGAACAGTCGTTATGCTGGATTTCTAAGCTCCAAGATCCAATAGCCAGGGGCGACTTCAAAATCGGTGAAACTCCCAAATCTAAGGCTTCCTCTGAAAGGCGTAACCGACCATCACCAGTTGGGAGCCATTGTCGTGCGGTGACCTTGGCACCAGCAGGACTTGTCACCAACGACAAGAATCCCTTTGAATTCAAATCTCCATCGACTCCTTCGGATTGAAGGCGTTCAACGATCAAGACACAGGTGTCTTTTTCGCCCAGGTCCTCTGCAGCTTGCAGCCAGCTCCGAAGGGCTGAAATTCGTTCTTTCTTGAGAGAGTCGTCGGCATTCAGTTTGAATGACTCGTCGAATCTGGCGACCGAGCTTTGGCACAAGTTGAAGCGCTCTTTTCTGAGGCCATCGAGTTGGCGCTTGGCGTCTTGTAGGACCATCGCGGATTCGAATGTTGCGGTCGTCGACGTCGCCTTTTCTTGCTTTGCTTGAAGAGCATTTTCGCGTTGCAGGGTATCATTCGCAGCAGAAAGGGATGAGCGTGCTTTGTCGGCCTGGATCTGCGCTGACTCCCGAGCATGCTGACGTTCTGCCATTTCACCTTGGACCAAGAAGGCAACGAGGAACAAGAGAGACGCGACGGCAAGGGCGCCGAAAGCCGCTTGCATGCGATTACTTGAAGCCCAGCGCATGAGTCGGCCCAGGCGACCTATAGGTTCACTGAGGATGCTGCGATGAGCTCGAATGCGACCAAGCTCGTCAGCGAGTGCTTCGCAGTTTGCAAAACGATTGTGTGGTCGCTTCTCCAGGCACTTCAAGATCACGGTGTTGATATTGAGGCCAATCTCTGGATTGAATTCCGACGGCGGCTTGGGCTCCTTGCTGATAATTTTCACCATCAGGTTTTCAATCTTATCCGAGCTGAATGGGCGCGAACCGGTAAGCCCTTCGTAGAGAATGACACCGAGTGCATAGAGATCTGCTCGATGATCGATTTCAGATTTCCTGGCAGTGACTTGTTCGGGCGACATGTAGGGCACGGTGCCAAGAATATTTCCCGACTTTGTAATCGTCTTCTCGGTCTCTTGTTTCGCCAATCCGAAATCGAGGAGAATCGGATTTCCTTCTTCGTCTATGACGATGTTGCCGGGTTTGACATCGCGATGCAGAATGCCGTTTTGATGAGCGAAGTGAAGTGCCTGGGCCGTTCTTTCGGCAATGTGTAGGAAATCACCGATGCCAAGGAGGTCAGTCATCTCGGCCGTCGCGGAGTGATGTTCAGTGCCCGTTTGGAGAAGCTCCATTTCGCCATTTGTTTGATGCAGGGTGTCCGGAGACTCTTCGTTCTTGATGCCGTTTTGTCGCCAGTATCTCTTGAACCATTCTGTCAAACTAATGCCACGGACAAATTGCATGACGAAGTAATGGATGCCGTCTTGTTCGCCGGTTGCATAGACGGCGATGATCCCGGGATGCTGGAGTCGGGATACCGCATCTTGTTCTCGTCGAAACCGTTCGAGAAATTCTTCCTGATGGCCATATTCTGCGGGCAGCACTTTGATGGCGACATAACGAGAAATCGTGTCGTCGATGCCCAGATAAACAACGCCCATCCCGCCCCGCCCCAATTCCTTGATGACGCGGTATTCTCCTAAGAAACGGGGTGCCCCGACGGGAAGGTCGACTCGCGGCACGTTTTGAAGCTTGCCGATTGAGGCCTTGGTGCGTGTATGGTCTTCGACCGGCGATTTCTTCGGTGCCTGTTGTTGAGCGGTCTCAGGTTCGCTTTCAGTGAATTTGGGGGCGCTGGTTACGACCGTGTTTTCGGCATCAATAACATCTCCTACTTCAACAAGGCCAGGAACGACGGCTTCCCTGATGCTGTCTGCATATCGTGGGAACTTGATGAGGTAGCGATCGATGATGTCGAGCCGTTGTGTTTCATCGGCGACTTCAAGCTCTTGGCTCAATCTCTGGAGAATCGCAGCAATCGCATCAATCTTGCGATGGTGCCCGACGGCGGAGAATCTTGCTTGGTTGCCTTTGTCCGGGTTCATTTCTTCTGAGTCTCCCAGGGAATGACAAGGCGAACACCAGAGTCAAATGTGGAATTGTCGTAGGCCATAAACTCGCGTGGGTGCGCCATGAAGCTTCGAGACGAGAGAAGGCCGTGGACAGCATTTCCTCCAGCTAAGTACGGGTTCACTTCCCGATCTCTGAGGTCATGGCCGTCCTGACACCATTCACGGACTCCCCCCGACAATTCTCTCACACCGTAAGGGCTGCGGTCTTTTGTGTTCTTGTTTGTTGCACTAGGAAGAATGATCTCGCTACCATTTCTGCCATAGAGTCTTAAGAATGCGGCATCGAAGACATCACCCCATGGATAGATACGCCCGTCCACCCCACGAGCAGCCTTCTCCCATTGGAGAGCCGTCGGCAGTTCGATTTTTCTCTTTTGTTTCTCTGACAACCAACTGGCATATGAGGACGCATTTCTTTGGCTTAAGCCGCCGATTGGTGCGTTCATCATGCTCTTTTTGATCTGCGGTGGATCTCCCGCAACTGCAGATGGTTCGACATATGCGGCTACCAAGTTACCGTCTGGATCATGCGGGATCAGATCAAATGGCGCTTCGGTTTTTCGCTTCCCAAGGACGGCGGCGTCATTCATATACTCGCTAAATTCGCGACCGGTCAATTCGTCGCGCTTCATCATAAAGTTCTCAACCCAACGCCAGGAATGTGATGTTTCCCGAGTGCCGCGATCTCGATTGTCGATCGCTAAGAAAGGCCCAGCTGGTACGAAGGCCCACTCGTTGTTCTCGAACGCGTTTTTCTCTGGAAGGACAACAAGCCAATTACGGTTGAGAAAAATTCTGTTGTGCCAAGATGGGTGGCCCCAGTGTTCGCCACGTTCTATGAAGATGGGATAGCGAACCGTTTGCCGTCCATCATGTTCGAATTCAACGATGTAGCGCCCACACGGGAGCTCGAGATTGATGATCGGGGTAGTCCCGCTGGCAACGATCTCGGCACTCTCCTCCAGGCGAAGATCGAATTGGGGACGTAATTCTCGGATCGCAAAGCGTGAGCGATCGGGGAATGAATTGAGTGTCAGTTTTCCTTGTCCCGCGAGCTGGCCTTCCCGGTTGGTATTCTCCAGCCTTAGAGCCAACGTTTGCTTTGAATCTTCATCTCGTCGTTCTTCGGCTTCAAGATATTGAGCAAAAAGGAAGTCGACATAATTCTCTTCAGACGCAGCGTCCGGCCGTCCCAATATCTCTCGTGCTCGCACATGGGCAAACTCTGCCCGAAGGGCACTCTTGCGCCGGTCCCGCATGAGTTCGGCGCGCTTCGATTCGAGAGCCAAGACCTTTGCCTTCCGGCTGTCCGTAGCCGCAAGATATTCAGGAGTCGATTTTCTGCGCCCGGTTAGATCTACTTCAACGATGTCGAGTTCTTCGGACAAAGAGCGGTAGTTGTTCATCGCACTCTTAGCTATGGAGTTCTCGCGTTCAAAATCGGCCTGCAGTTGATTTTCTCGAACGATGGTGCGCTGCCACGACAGCAATGGAATTGCAGCGAGGATCAAGAAGATGGCGACACTCATTGCCGCTAAACCACGGTGATATTCGGCCCAGCGCCACAAGTGGCCAAGAACGCCGATCGGCTGGGCTTCAATTCGCTTGTGGGCCCTGACGCGGGCAATGTCCTCAGCCAACTCGATCGCATTCTTGTAGCGACGATCAGGCTTTTTCTCCAAACACTTGAGAATGATTGTCTCAATGTCACGAGAGAGTTCGGGTACGAAGATCAAGGGCGATGGTGGCGCCTTGTTCAGTGCTTGGAACATCAGCGCCTCAGAAGTCGCACCCCGAAAAGGCCGACAACCGGCAAGGCACTCAAAGAGTGTTACTCCGAGGCTGTAGATATCAGTGCGCCCATCGACTGCGCCGAGTTCGTCGCTGATTTGTTCTGGAGCCATGTAGGCCACCGTGCCAACCATGAGCCCCGTCTTTGTCATGGATGCTCGAGACTCGATCTTCGCCAAGCCAAAGTCGAGGAGTTGGGCCGACCCTTGGCGGTCGACCATAATGTTAGCCGGCTTGACGTCTCGGTGGATGACCCCGCGACTATGTGCATGGGCCAAGCCCCGAGCTGTTTGTTCGCCGATTCGCAGGATCGCTTCAATGCCTTTTGCTGACACTGTCACGCGGGCTCTTATTCGGGCTGTCGTGCGAATCAGGCCAATGGCATTTCGGAGAAAGCTGGCGCTTTCCATAGAGGGAGCCTTGCGGTCGGTCGAGCGCAATTCTGGATGGAGCGCCTTCGTCGCAAATTCCCGAAGCGAATCACCGACAACATGTCGCATGGCATAGAAGGGAATTTCTCCTTCAGAACCAACCTCATAAATCGGCACAATTGACGGATGACTGAGATCGGCAGCAGCAGCGGCTTCTCTTTGAAAGCGCTGCTTTGCGTCTTGGTCATGGACCATGCCTTTCGGCAGCATCTTGACCGCAACCTGGCGATGCATCGTCGGGTCGTCAGCCAGGAACACGACGCCCATGCCTCCCCGCCCGAGTCGACGTTGAATGATGTATCGGCCCAGTTTTTTTGGGTCATCCTCGTCGAGGTCAGGGCGATTCTTGATCACTTGTGGAGCATTGCCGGCCACGACAGTCGCATCCAAATCTTCTACCTGCGATTCGGGGGCAGGACGGACACGTCCGGTCACGGCTTCTTCGGCAAGGAACTGTGCCGATTCTGTTCTGACGAAATCGGCCAAGTGGGGATATTTAACCAAATAGGAGTCTGTGATTCTGCGCAATTCGACAACTGACTCGAGACTGTCGTCTAAGAAGGTCTTGCCTAGTTCAGCGCGCAACTTAGTTGCGACTGAATCTTGTCGTGATAATTTATCTTGTGGTGTCATTGATTGAAGTCCATGAAGAATCCCA
>JBLINQ010000139.1:0-13288 GCA_047639315.1 Planctomycetota bacterium | reverse complement strand
CCGGCCACAGTTCTTGCTCCGACCTTAATTTGAGCGTGGGGTATCCAGGTCCCCTTATCGTCCGACACGATTCCCTTGATCGCACGTCCAGCGCTTAACTCAAATTCGACTTTTGAGATTTCGCCTTTCTTGACGAGGATCGGCTGATCTTTTGTCGGCAGGAAGTCGTCCGCACTTACCGAGATATAGAGATCTCCAACATAGAGACCATAGATCGTAAATTTACCCTCATCGTCGGTGACCGCGGTTTCGGTCCAACTGCCCTTATTCTTACGAACGACTAGCTTGGCTCCGGCTATGGCTTTGCCCGTTTCTTTCGATTTGACTTCACCGGCGATGGCCCCGGCGACCTCGAGCTTTATCTTGAGGTCGGCACCAGCTTTCACGTCGATTTCGATGTGAGGGGCGAAGGCCAAGTGTTTGAACGAAACTTTGTAAACGCCGTTACCTGGAACATTGATGGCAAAACGACCTTCTTCGTTGGTCATTGCCTTGCCCGAGTGCTTGCTGACTAAGCCGTAGTTGAGCTGGCCATAAGGAAAGGACAGCGTGGATTTGACTTCGACTTCTGCAAGCGGCTGGTCTTCATGATCCAAGACGGTGCCGACAATCGTCCCGTCTTCAGCAACGATGATCTCGACAGATTTCTTGGGTTTCTCGGCATCGGTGGAGAGGCCGTTGTTCTTCCGGCGACCGGGGCCAGCATTTCTATGAATGCCGCTACCGTTTGGCGCGTCTGATACTTCTAACTCGATCGGAGTGTTGTCGAAGTCAGCATCGTCACTGGACCCATAGAGCAAGCCGATAGCACCGGCCGCCGAACCTACAATGAGGATCGCTATTAGCAGGAAGAATTTGTCTGCCTTCGCCATCGTTTTCAACCCCTGTCTACGCTCCACCGTCGATCATAAAACGTGTGTTGGTTCCCTGCAACAACAAAGAGCGTCATCGGGCAGAACCCGATTGACGCGTCAAAATTGCCGTGTGTCGAAAGAGACGAGAATCAATGATCTAACTGGTCAAGACATCAAGAGAGCCCATCACCTACCCCAGACCTCCCAAGGGAGCAATCCATAAGAGGTCGACGTTCCTAATGGCACCATCGTCCAAGGAATTCCTAAATATACGACGTGAACTTCTGCAATTAGTTTCGATGAACTGGTCTTTTTCTGCCAAGTAGAGCTCAGATACCGGCCGAAGCAGGCATCGAAATGGACCCAGTTGCTGTATCCACCGCTTGCATCGTGATTCTGAGGCCGATGGGGAGGTGTGCTGTTGCAAAGGAAATGACAGCTTCGCCAGCGACATCGACGTAACGACTGAAGTCAAGATTTGACACGGATTCCGAAAATAGCATGTCTGATGGATTTACGTAGATAAAGGGGAAGCCATTGAAACCGGAGTACTGGAATGTGCTTGGCGCCGGGAAAAGACTGTTGGAGGCAAAGAGCTGCACAACTTGATGTGGAGTCCCGCCACTGATGGCGTAGCTGTGAATCCCTGCGGGAGAGGGCACTGTATTAGGGCCGTACAAGCAGAAAATGGCGGAGTCGACTGGGCGATATGCTAGTCCTTCAATCACTTCTTCGTCGATGAATCCAAAGTAATTGGAGTCTAAGGCGAGTCCGAATAGCGTGGCGATGGATCCGCCAGATGCGGTGCTGAAGAGCCGTCCCTCGATCGCGGAGTTGGTCGAGCCAATTGCAAAGATCCATTCTTGCGGAAAATTCGGATCGGGTGTCAGGCCGGTCAGATCAACGATGGACGAGTAGCTGCTGCTCATAGCGTTGTTGACAAACTGAAGGATATCGCTCCGAGTAAAAAGCAACGACGCTGCCAGCTGACCGAACCCCAATTGAAACACGGTTGACTCATCGAGCACGGGGTTACCACCATTGGCTGCTATGAGAGCAGGGGAGGTCGTGGTCTCATCGTTGGCAAAAGAGAAATACAAGGTGCCATCTTGTGCTTCATGGAAGGCGTCAACATCGACCGTTGATGTTTGAGTGGTGCTGGCAAAGTGAGCCTCTGGATAGACGATGCGAACACGTCCTTTGGTGTCGATCGTGAAGACATCTCCGTCCTTGACCTGATTGCCGATGACATTCATGGTCTGGTCGACCGACAAAAGTAGACTCAATGTATTTTCGACCCCCGGATTTAGGATCGGCGAGAGTGCATCGATATTTCGATTGAAGTCATTGAGAGAGAAGTCTCCGTTGCCGTCGCCCATCAGTGTGTTGAGGGCGGTTTGAGGAACGAGATGTCGAGCCCCTGATAGGTGACTGTCTGCCACTAAGATCTCTTGGGGTTCAAAGCTACCGGCTGGACCACCAACCGTAGCTGCAAAGGTTTTTGTCGTGAGAATGAGGGATTGTGCTTGGGTCGAAGCACAAGCCCAGGAAGAAACAAAGAGACAGAACGAATAGACGATCAATTTCATGATCAACTCCGAGCTCCCAGGCATCGCGAATTCAATAAGGGGTATGTCCAATTTCAAGGACGTCGGCGTAGCTGCAGGCGGACTGGCTAATTTGGAACGAACTCAGAAAAAAACAGGGTGCCAGTAAAGGCACCCTGTTTTCTTGAGTCAGGAGAGACTCGCGTTTGCTATTTGTCTTGGGCTATTGGACTTTTTCAACCGTAGCTTTCTTTATTTCAAGCACTTCGTCACGAGACATGTATTTGATGTCGGCGCTCGCCTGCAGTTCCTTCATCCATTGATTCATGTAGTGGGTTTCATATTCGTCACGAATCCAGTCGGCATAGCGGGGGTCAAGGAAGTCGATGGGGCCTGTCTTGGCCGGATTGATTTCTTTCGCCTTGATGATGTGCCAGCCAAAGACTGACTTGACCGGGCCGGTGATTTCGCCCTTCTTAGTCAACTTGCATGCTGCCTGTGAGAAGTCTCGGTCGTAGGATCCGCCCAGTGCTTTCACTGGTTGGGGCAGCTCACCACCAGTAGCTGCGTTGGTGCTGTCGTCGGAGTATTCTTTACAAATGTCGTCAAAGGGAACACCTTCTTCGATCAGTTCGAGAATCTTCTCAGCCTTCTTTTTCCCAGCTACAACAGCATCTTCGCCCTTGGACATGCCAGTGGACATTTCGACCGTCGAAACAAGGATGTGCTTCACTTTGACGTAACGGGATCTGAAGTGCTCGTCGTGTTGCTTGCGGAATTCTTGAATCGCTTCAGATGAAACATCAGCGTTTGTTGAACGAATCCATGCTTGAACGTTGTGCCACCGGACGCGCTCTTGATCCTGAGTGAGTCCTTTTGCTTGCAGAACCATATTCCAACTGAATGGAGGTTTGAACTTCTGCTGCATTTCACGGACGTAGCCTTCAATCTCCGAATCAGTCACGATCGAACCCTTGGCATTCATGGCACGTTGGACCAAGAAGTTAGCAACCAATTGCCGTTGTCCTTGGATAACGGTGGCGGGGCGCAGAACACCTTGGAGGAAATTCATCGCTTCATATGGCAACACTGAGTAAGTCACAGTCTTGTTCTTGATGATGGTGCTTAGGGCTGCGATGGCACCTTTGGGAGGTGATGGCTTGCGGCCGCGAATCATGATGGAGTACTTACTCATCAACTCGCTCTTATAGAGCCTCAACATGAAGCCATTGGCTTGATCGCTGCGCCTATCTTCAGGGACGTTCTTTGCCGCCCACATCAAGACCTTCCAGCCACGAGATGTCATTGCTGTCCGTTTCAAGTATTCGGCGGTGAAGACACCCTCACTGACCAGCTGCTCAGCCGTCTTGCCGGGCGCAAATCTGGGGAGAATTTCTTTGAGTTCGGCGTCAATCTCTTCTTGTGAGATTTTCACGTTGGCCCGCTCCATCTCCAACTCGCACATCTTCATGTCGATCAGATTGTTCGCGATGGTGGCTAGGTTCGTTTCCAATAACACCCACATCAGGTCGGCGAAATTCAACGCCTGACCATCGACAACGGCAGCGACCCCCGGAGACACTTTGATGCTCCCGCGGTCAACCGTTTCAACCGCAACAAAGTCTTTCTTGAGGGGCGGCAGCGGTAACGGGGCATTCAAAAAGTCTTGGGCCATACTTTGGGATGCCAGAATGGTCACCAAAGCAACTGAGAGAAGCCAAGTTTGTCTGCTCATCGATTTGTAACTCCATACGAGGCCGTTTATTTGCGGCGATATCGAATTCTGAGACTCCGCACTTTTGGCAGAGGACCCATTTTGCGACCCGCCCGAGGCAGAAACCTCAATCTCACGCGAATCTTACGGCAATTGTCCAAGGCCTCCAAGCGGGTCCAAGGAGTGAGGCTGTCGTCGCCTCGCTTTCCTTGGAAGAGGAACTGAAAGTCCTCGTGCTCAGAACCTTTTGCATCCAGGTAATCAGCCGATGTGACGAGGAAATATTCAGGATCGTCGATATCAGCGGTGTACCAATCGGATACAACTTCCAAGTAGCTCTGAATGTGGATTCTCGTCGCAAATTCCAGTGAAGCTGTATGGTTTTTACGGCGATCCCCTTCTTTTTGCCGGATTGTGGTCAAAAAGTTGGGTCTCGGGTCCTTTGATTCGCGAACCCACCACTGTAAATCGCTATTCTCGTGGGATATATGACTGCCGTCTAAGGCCGCACTTCCACGAACATTATCGACTTCAACAATCACATCTCGTCGATTTCCTTCGTAGGCAAAAGGGCGCTCAAACATCAAATCGATCCAAGCCCCGTCTTCCAAGAGGGTCTCGCCCTGCACTTTGTGAATTTTCATGCGCCGCTTGCGCACAACGTACTCGCCGTGAAATGAACCAGCGGCGACAGTTTGAATGACCGGCCGACCGCTGAAGTCGTCTAAGTTTCGGTCGAAGTCCAGGGAAAGTCCTTTGTCCTGTGCTTCAAATGTAGCGTGTCCGAGACGTATGAGGAGGCGGGGGAAAATGACATCTTGGTCGATCAGATACGGAATTTCGGCATTGGCTTGAAATTTCTCCAGAGCCTTCTCCCGGTTTTGCAGGCTGCAGAACCAGCTTAGTCCAGTGATGACTCCGGGCATTTCACCCAACAGATTGCCTGGTATTTTGAGTTGAATTCGTTTCGATTCTGATCCCCAAATAAATGGGGCGTCCGCCATCATGTCTTTTTTTTCCTCGACGCCCGACGACTTGATGGTGATCGGCGCCAATTGAGGAATCGCGAATTCCGCCTCTTTGGACAACCGTGGATTGTCGGCTTCAGGTAAACGGTTGACGGCAAAGCTCACGTCGAGTTGGCCTTCAAACCCGACTTTCTTGGCGGTGCTAAAAGTGGTGACAAAGTCCGTTTCGCATTGACGTCCATTCCTGGCTTTGATGGCTTCTCGCTTGAAGACGACTTGGTAGCGAGACGCAGGTTTCAAGTCCAGCGCTGCCGTCCAAGGCCGAATCACAATCAGGTTCTGCGATTCTTCGAATTCGACTGACGGCGAGAAAGAGGGGCCGAAGGATCCATCTGGCATGATTTGGCGAATTGTGACAGCGTCAGAGCGATTCTTGATCGAGCCAAAATTGAGCATCAGGCTGGTCCCAATTGCAATGGAGGAGCCCACCTGAAGGCCACTGCGAACCTCAGCCTCGGGAGCGAAGAACTCTAATGGTTGACCATAATCAAGGAATCGGGAGCCAACGGAAAATTTGAATTGGTAATCTTGGCTCAGTGTCTTGCGGTCTGAATTTCGAAAAGGAACGGCCAAGCCACGTCGGATACGGAGAATCAGGCTGGAGTTCTCCGTCCAGTTGCCGGGTGGGACCGGAAGGAGCACAACGTGATCGTCATGGATTGAGTGAAGGCATGGCACATCTTCGCCTTGCTGGTCGAAGAGCCCGATGAGCGCTTTGGTCGGTGTCTCGTGGTGAATGCGATGGCTGAAGTAGACTTCTATCTGCCCATTCACTGCAAGCTGGGAGTCTCCAGGCGAAATTCTGGTGACCGTAAACGATGCCTTGCTATCAGGCCCCCACAATCCAGCGAATCCCCACGATAGGAGCATCGCGACAACCAGGGCAAAGGTAATTCGTATCGGCTTGGATACTCTGATGGTAAAGGCTCCTAAACCTCTTAGACGTGGATCTCGTGAGTTTAGTTCATGATTGATGGGAATTTGGATTTTTCGTCACTGGGGGGACGTGGGTTGGCGACTCGGTTCTCGGCGCAGTTCTTCCTAACATAGGACAATAATCTTGTTTTGGTGGGCTTTGGGCCCAAGTGGAGACCAACATGCTTTCTGAGCCGCGCTCGATTTCTTACATCCTGGAATGCATTCATGCTCCCATACGACATGACCCACAGGTCTTAAAACGTCTCTATGCCAAAACGGTTGAAGAGCCGCTGCTGGGCTATTCAAACTTCAATACAGGACCGGCAGGTGCCCAGATGACCGCCGTTCACGGCCCTGCAAGTTTTCCTAATACGACCAGTCATTCTGTCCTTGCGGTCGCCGCAGACCGTATTCAGTTGAAGGAAGAGTGGCCATCCATCAGCGTCGAGGATTTTATCAGCAAGAGCCAGCTGGCATTGGGCTTGGTGTTCGAGGAACTGAAGATCCCCGGGTTTGTGGCCGTGCAGGCCATGGTTCGATGCTTAGTCAGCCCACAGGGAGTTGATGATTGTCGAGCTTGGCTCAATGAACAATTTGTTGGGCTGAACGAGAACGATGTGACGTCCTTGGGACGCGCACCTGGTTTGTTTGGCCTACGCTTGGCGTTTCCTGGGACGGAGGAGGATCCAGGACTCCACAATGTCAGAGTCGAGTCATTTGGCGGAGACAACCGTTCGGTCTTCTTAGAGGATTCAGCGGTTTACAGTGGGCAGATCGCTCCCGACCAGCTCGATCGAATCGAGAATGCCATGAGCGGTGCCTATGATTTCCTGACTGGCAACGTCATGAATTGGTTGGACAGCAACGCCTCACGATAGGGGACGGAGCGCCGGAGCAGCTGCCCGAGAAACGGCTATAGACTCTGAGATTTAGAAAAGAAAAAAGGCCGAGTCCTCATGGAGGACTCGGCCTGATTTCTTAGCTCAAAGAACTTAGTTGAGGATGAGCTCAATAATAGGTGTCATTGAGAATTCACCGGTTGAGAAGTCAACAACGATCGAGCGAGTGTGAATTGTTGCCATGGTGTTGGGTGGCAATTGCACGGGCACGAAGAAATTCGTTGCCGCGTTCGAAAGATCAACGTTGTATGGGTAACCCAACGAGAACTGTGGCAACACGTCGTTGCCGAGTCCGATGAATGATCCAGATCCAACTGCGATACCTTGGTTCACGGAGAACAGGTTGAACAGTGTTCGGCTGGAGGTCGATCCCAATGGGATCTCCCGCACGCGGAACTCGAGGTGATCTGGGACATCTTCAACGAATGTCGAGCGGAATGACTCAGAGATGTAGTAGTAAATGCGAGCGTCTTGAGGATTCGCTGCAGTTGAAATGCCTGCGGTGATCATGTCTTCGACGCCATCACCGTTGAAGTCAGCAGTGACCGAATCAGTTGTGTTGATTGGGTAGTTGTTGACGTTGTCGGTGGTGAACATTTGTGCAGGATTGCCGGTGTTGATGAACAACTTCAATGTTTGGTCCGACAAGAAACCTGGGAGATCAACGTCAACGTGGTTGATGAAGATGTCAGGGAGCCCGTCATTGTTGAAGTCGCAAACATGAGTGTTGCCACCGACGCGGTTGGCGTAGGAGGTTGTGTCACTCGTTGTCTCAATGATACCACCGCTTGCTGAAGTACCAGTATTCCGGCGCCAGAAGTCAGTACCGTCATTGGTGCGGTAGATATCGGCACGACCGTCACGATCGAAGTCAACTGCGATACCGGCGTAGGTTGCTGATTGGCTCATGCCATCGATACCTGTGAGGAAACCGCCAAGGCCGTCTGTGTAGGCAGCCTTCACTTCACTTGAACCGATCATGAGGATGTCAACGTTGCCATCCTTGTTGAGATCGAGGATGCCGCCGTCAAAGAAGTCTTGAGTTTGGACTGTGCTACCGAAGCTTGAGCCCCAGAAAGCGCTTGGCAATAGATTTGTTGCGCTGGTGAAAGCCAATGGGCTCGATTGACGATAAAGGTCGTCTGGAGCGCCAGTCTTGTAGTTCGCGCGAACGATGTCGAGGTTGCCGTCCAAGTCAAAGTCGAGTGTGCGTCCTTCGCAGACGCTGTCGCTTGTTCCTGGCAATGTTGTCACTGGGGTTAAGCCGAAGCCCTGCCAGTTACCATTGATGTCATTACCCAAGTTCAAGAAGATTTCGGTTGGTTCGCCTTCTGAGTTGTAGACGATGGCGTCGAGCCAGGCGTCGTTATCAACATCAGCGGCCTCAACATCACGCGTGTTGTTCATGCGTGTGTTCCAGTCGCTAAAGGTCGATGTCATGTCAGTGAAAACGCCTGACCCGTTGTTTATCAAAATGATGTTTGGACGGGCCCATGATCTGGTGAAGATACCCTTGATGCCAATGAGAACGTCGAGGTCCCCATCACGATCAATGTCGGCAGCTTCAAAATCCATTTCATTCTTGGACCAATCCCAACCGGCAGATCCGCCGCTATTGTTGGTCGTTGGGGCGTTATCAATAACTGGGTTGCCTGCTATCCCGAGGTGGGTTGCTGCAACTTCTTGTCGTTGAGTGGCCTGAGCGGAGGCCACCGAGACGAGGAGTCCCAGAACCGCGCAGACGTTTAAGACTAAGGCACTTTTCTTCATTGTCATGCTCTTCAATCCCGTATCAAAATACAGTGACGGTACTTAAGTCAGGCTAAGTGATATTTGTCGGCAAACGACTCGAACCATAGAATTCAATTAGACTTCCGACGAACGGAGTTTTCCGAATCTTTGTTTCGAGGCTGTATGGTGGCTTGCGATGGACGTAAAGTCAATAATCAGGCATTTCCCTGGTGAAAACTGCTAAATTACTCCTCTTAACACCTATTACAATGGGCTGAATCATGACCGGGAAGCTCTTTATCGGATTCATTCTGACGTTTTGCATCGGTGTAGCCGTTGGTTACTGCCTGCCTCAAAATGAGAATGATCCTGCTTCTGGGTCAGACTTCGAGTTGGATGCCTTCGAGTCGGCCTCGGAACCCGAGGTCGAGGTCTCGGGGCCCAAGTCTTCGGACGGGAATCCTCAGCCCAATTCGTCACAGAATACGGCTCCCCAAGACCGCTCTCCTCGTGGATTTAAGGTTGAACGCCGACAATCTCGAGGGGAGACCTTCTCATTCATAGGATTTGACGCTCAGGGCGAGGAATCCGGGCCATGGCCGACGGCCGCGATTGGCGATGGCGCGTTTCTGGTGCCGGCTCTTGCTCTTCGGGCTGTCTTGGCTGGACAAATTGCAAGCACCAGTGGTTTCCGTAGCCGTGTGATCAATGTCAGAGGGTTGGGAGAGCGTGGAGCTTTCGCCGTGTTGATGGCAGATATCGCAACCAAACCTTGGTTATGTCGAGAGAAGACGATCGATAGCGGTGAGCCCATGTGGCTACTCGCATGTTCAAAGCGCTCATCTGTTCCACAGCCAGTAAGATCTGGACAGCGTCGGTTTGATCAAGATCTGCGCTTGGAGTTCGTTCAACTGGAAGGTCAGTTCGACTTACCTGCCGGGGGGATCGTCATAGATGATTGGGACCAACTTCTCGGATTGACGCTACCCACTGACAAAAAAGGCAAGACGCGAATCCTGGAGATCGCCGCGTTTCGTCTCGACCGTTTACGACTTTTGGACATGAAGCTCGAGGAGTACTTCAAAGTTTACTTCGCTGGGTCCCTGGAGGCATTGCTTAAGGAAGCCAGGAATCATTTGTCGACGCTGCGATTCATGCGTGCTATCGAGACCTTCCGTATCATTGCCGACCGCAGTCCGGCGATGCGTGACACCATTCACGACGAGTTCTTGGCAGCAATCAACGGGCGCCTTGACGAATTGCCAATCGCAACCAATCCAAGAGGGCGCATCAGTTTTCTTCGCCAGGCCGTTCGAGATTTCCCCGGTGTCGGTGAGCTTTGGTTTGAATTGGCCTTGGTGGCTAGGAAGCTCCGTGAATTTGAAGAGTCCATTCATGCCTGGGAGGGTGCTTGGAAAACGAACTCGAATTTAGTGACGGATCTCATCGGTTCGAAGAATGCAGTGTACTTCGAGTGGATCATGTCCCATGTCGATCGGGATCGAGTTGATGATGCACTTCAAGTCATTCAAATCGCGCTAACCGACACGGGCGGGTCTTCCGAAATCTTCTTGTTGCAAGGGAAGTTGCTTGTGCGGCGACGCGCATACCTTGCTGCAGCAGATGCCATGCGTGATGCTCTGCAATTAGATCCAAGCCTCGGATCATCCCTGGATGATGCTATCGCCCGGGCTGAGCGTCTTGCTGAGGGGCCGGGGAAAGTTGTCATTGACTATCCACCTGGTGCGCGAGCGATCATTGCATCTGTTCGTCTGAACGGAAAAGCCTCGGGTGACTTCATCGTCGATACCGGAGCGACCACCAGCATGGTTCCTGTCGGTTTGGCAAAACGCGCCGGCTTGGACACCAGTGACCGAGTTCCCAAAGTGCGTCTGCAGACGGCCGGCAATGAGAGAATCGTTCCGTTCTCACCGGTTCAGTCTATTAGCTTGGGTCAATTGAGCGTCAATAGCATCAGCGTCGTCGTCGGCGACATCTCAGGCAAGAGTGGCTACGGTCTCTTGGGCATGGACTTTCTTGGTGAATTTCACATCGAGAACGACAGCGAAAACGGTCGCCTCGTGATCTCGACTCGAAACTAAGTCCGGCTCTTCAGTCGGGGCAATTCTCAGAATCTCAGAGCTACTTCTTTATTCTTGTCGTCACGAATCAGGGCGAACTCGATTGAGTGAATTTCGTTCACCACAAACAAGTTCGCTTCGCGCCGATGATCTGTCTTGAGATCTCGCAGGGCGATGAACGCTTACTCATCGGTCTTTCGTCTGCGAGGATGATTCAAAGTGAATTGAATGGGGAGAGGAATATGATGCGTCAATTGAGTTTGCTGCTGGTCGTTTAACGACAAGGATAATTCCTCATGGCCACTGTCTTGGGCGGCGCTTGGATGTAGCCATTAAGACCGGGGTTGTAGAAGCATTTGAAGAAGCTGTTTGGACCTTCGAGAGGCTCGCGAAAGCCTACGAAGCGCATAAGCTCAAGTCCGGGCAGGCTTGAGGCTTTGATGACCAGCACAGCGGCCTTGCTGGCTAAAGCCAAGTGAAGGGTGGAGCCGAATAGACTGAAGAATACACCTGGTAGCTTTCGCGATTGCAGCCACTGCCTGATCGGCAGTGGGCAATACCAATGCGGCTGCTGACACCTCCCACAACCAAGTGATTCTCTTTTTTTAAGTGGGCGACTTTGAAGAGCCGGCGAACGTCATGGCTTTGGCTGCGAGTTCCGATTAATTCGTTGTAGCGGGGTTGTTGTTTTTTTCTCAAGTTACTTCACAGTAATGCTTTAAAGCGCATTTGATAGAGCGTCTGGCAGTCGGGCCTCGAACGGATTTAGCCGACCAGTCACCGTTTTGATGTACGTCCGCACGCAAATGGAAAACTATCGTGATCTTGGTTTAATCTTGATTTTATTGAAGCGATCTCCCTCCTGGGTTGCTGAACCGGGGTATGCTTATATTGTATCAATAATCCCTTAAGGATATAATTCTAATGATTCGCGCCCCTCTAAACCTGCCAACCTTGTTGGCAACCGTCGTACTTCTTGGCGGGGTCTCTCTGGCATGTGCCCAGACCCAGACCCAGACCTCCGCGGCGCTCGCCGCCCCGCAGGCCATCCTGCAGCCAGCCCCGCAGCCCATCCCGCAGCCCGTCCCGCAGCCCGTCCCGCAGCCCGTCCCGTTGCCGGCCCCGCAGCCGGCCCCATTGCCCGTCCCGTCGCTCGGCGATGCGCGAGATTTTGCGTTGTTGGGCGGCTCAACCGTCACCGTCGCCGCCATCGGCACGGTCATTACCGGCGAAGTGGGCACTTATCCTGGCACGTCGATTACCGGCATTCCTGCAGGGGGGGTGGTAGTGCCGCCCTCTACGACACACTCCGCTAATAGCGCTTCGATGGCCGCGCAAGCGTCGGCCACCGCTCTTTACACAGAATTGGCGACCGCTGGGGGAGCCACAACGATCACTGCGGAGCTGGGTGGAACCACACTCACACCAGGCATCTATTCCTTTTCGAGCAGTGCCAATATTGCGGCCGGGACAACTCTGACACTCAGCGGCGACGGCGTCTACATTTTCAAGGTTGGGAGCGCCATCACCGCGAATGTTCTCTCGAACGTCCTTTTGCTGGACGGCGCCAAACCGTGCAAAGTGTTCTGGCAGGTCACCAGCGCGGCGACGCTCAACGGTGTCTATTTCGCTGGGACGGTTGTCGCCCAAGCTGCCATTACGTTGGGTGTCGATTTAGTTTTAGAAGGTAGAGCGTTGGCTACAACCGCCGGGGCCGTGACGCTGGCCGGCAACAACAAGGTTACCAGCCCCAATATCTGCCAGAACAGTCCATCCGCCTCGTTCTCGACGCTCGGGTTTGGCTGCGCATCTCCCGCTCTTCCCGCCCTGGAAATTCTTCCACTATCGCGTCCGGTGTTGGGGACTATCGCGACAGCGGTCATCAATAACTGTCCGACTTTTCAGGTGGGAGTGACCCTGGGGTTCGATTCGTTGGCCCTGAATCCCTTAGATCTCTCGCCGTTTGGCATGCCTGGCTGCATACTTTGGCACTCGAATGATCTCATTGACTTTCATAGGGATCCTTCGGCGTCTTTGACACCTTTGACCCCGACGAGTATGCAGATGCAGATCAATATTCCTAATGATCGTTGGTGGTCCGGGCGAGTCTACTACCTGCAAGCCTACTGCTACTCGCCAGGTGCGAATGCCTATCAACTTATTGTGAGTAACGGGGTGAAGTATACGCTTGGTTTATAGTCAGCAGTACGCATCAGGTCCTATCGCAAGTCACGCTCCATGGAGCGTGACTTGCACGACCTGACGTGCTCTTTGTTGACACCTGGATAGATAGCGTCCTATTTAGAAGATCTTCAGCAGGACTTGTGAGGCCTAAGTCTTAGTTTGGGCAATTTGTGACCCCGCGCAACCAGCCAGTCAGGTCGCATGGTCTTCCCGGCAGGATGAGTCGTGGTGTTTTTCCGTAGTCTCAATTTCCTCTTCGTTCTTGTCTATTCCCAATCAATTTTTTGTCTTTCATGATCGGGCTTGCGCAACTTGGATTGGTCGGCCCATTC
>JBLINQ010000138.1:0-13369 GCA_047639315.1 Planctomycetota bacterium | reverse complement strand
ATTGCCACTCCATTCTCGGAACAAGCGGTCTATGCACCTCTCGACCAATTAGAGGCTGCCCTACGAGTGAACGTGATTGGGTTCTTGCCAGAACTTTTTGGCGTGACCGACGGCCTGGGCTTGGCGGCCAGAATTGCTCGCCAACGCTTCGAGAACAACAAGGATTACGCCGTCTCTATTGAAAAGAGCGGGCTCCTTGGATCGGCCAATGGCCAACTAATTCGCTATACTCCGAAGCGAGGAAAAACCGGTATCGCAGGTCAAATCCTTGTGGTTTCGGTTGACTCTTCGCTTCTGATCGCAGAATTCTCGTGGCCGTCAGAAGAGAACGCTCGCTACGAGCAGCAGTCATTGGAAATACTCACCAGCTTCAAGATCGAATTCGATCGCGGAGTTGAGGTCGTCAAGAAGGACGGGATTTCTTTCGAGTACTCGCCGTCGCTTTGGACGTTTGAAGAGGTGGGAACGTCAGACCGCTCCCACGCCTGGAGTTTGACGTCGAATAAGACCGAGTTATTCCTGCGGTCGATTCTCCTCGACAAAGGAACCAAAATTGACGCCGCAACCTTGCGGAAGACTTGCGAGCTTCTGCTTGGTCGCGAACTCCAACTCGCATCAGCGGAAGTTCTCGTCGATGCGGCCACGTTTCGATTGCCTCGTGCCGATTCAACATGGCGCTGCTTCTTCTTCCACAAGAACAAGGCCAAGGAAGCGTATGCCATGGTCCGAGATGGAGCCCTACACTTGGCCGTCTTGACCACCGACAATGGAGTGCGTGGCTTCAACGTCGCACAAGCGCTCACCATATTTGCCAAGATCAAAGGGCCGAAATTCGCAGGAAAGGCCCAGTTGACCGGAAAACAACTGCTCGAAGGAACATGTCGCTTCACGTCGATTCGAGCCGAAGCATTTGAGATTGATGGCACGTTTACGGGTCAACTCCGAACGAACCTCGACTTGGGACCGAATGGAAAAGTCCGGATTTCGCCGATGACCTCCGAAACTGGCGCATCAATCGGGACTTACGTCATTGATGCAAAAGGACTGTCGGCGACTTTTGAAGGACGCCCGACGATGCGCCTCAGTTGGACAACAAATGGTCGAGGTCTCCGAGGAGATGACGGTCGTTTGTGGCACATCTCCACCGACATGTAATCTCATCCCGTCTCAATCGTATACTTCTTGCCTGCCGGCCAACGAATCGCTTGACCTCATCTACTTTGCGACATAAAGTACCCGCCCTGTGGCCATCAACGCACAAGCCGTGGCTGCCACATTGCCCTCGGACTATTGGAGAAACATCGTGAATTCGGTCATTCAAGCGCGCCAGGTCGGCAAAACAACCGGCAAGAAACCGGTCTCGAAGAACATTCTCAGTGACATCAATCTTGAGATTGGAAGAGGCGAGTTTCTCTGTGTGATGGGGCCAAGTGGCTCGGGAAAAACCACTCTCCTTCATATCTTGGCAGGTTTGGATGAACCTTCGACCGGCGAAGTCATCGTCGGAGACAAGTCACTTTCACAGGCGTCGAGCGCCGAAGTGACCGCACTTCGCCGGGACGTCATTGGCCAGGTTTTCCAGTTCTTTAATCTAATGCCTAACCTCACTTTGCGTGAAAACGTGGCCCTGCCGCTCGCCATCGCCGGCAAGTCGTCGCAAGATCATGATCATCGTATCGATACACTACTCCGTAATTTGGGGCTTACCGATCGAATCAATGCTCTCCCGCATGAACTCTCTGGTGGCGAAATGCAACGCGCCTCAATCGCTCGTGCTTTGTGTGGTGAACAACCACTCCTGCTGTGCGACGAGCCGACAGGAAACCTAAGCCAACAAGCCGGGCTTGAAGTGATGCAGATTCTCCAGAAGCTCTCACGTGATGACAACAAGAGCATCCTGTTGGTGACTCACAATCCGCGAGATGCGGCTTTTGCAGACCGTGTCGTTTTCCTCGTTGATGGAAAACTGGCTTCAGAGGCTGAGCTCAAGGGCCCTGATCTCAAAGTCGAGGACATCCACAAGTCACTTGCGAGCTTGAATATCTAATGCGCCTTGTTTCAACCATTGCTCGCCGCAGCCTTCTCAAGAGGCCCGGACGCACATTCTTTGCCGTCAGTGGCATCGCCATGGGAATTGCCGTGGTCGTGGCCATTTTCACGCTCGACCATAATACGATCATAGGTTTGTCGAAGCCTGGCGATCCGGAATGGCGTGCCGATGTCCGCGTCACGCCCTCCGCTTCACAAAAGAATCCCCGGGCCGATCTCGAGGGAATTCCTGGTATCGATGGCATCACTGCTTTCTTCAAGAATGACGTCGTGATCGCTGAACCGAGTGCGCCAACTGATGCAAAAGATGGCAAGAACCGTGCCCTGCTCTTTGCTCTGGAGGCCGCGACCAGTGAGATGTTCCAGTTTTATCGTGTCGCCGAAGGCACGGATCTAAAGGCCAAAGATCGAAAGTCTGGGGCTTTGATCGGCCAAGCGTTGGCTAAAGAGTTGAAGCTCGAATTAGGCGATCCCCTCACCCTTGCTCGCCCACTACGCAGCGCCAAACGCCTTTGTGTAAACGGCAAGATGACAGAAGTTGCCATCGATAAGCCACTGCCGAAGAAAGAGCGCGAGTTCACAGTCCGCGGCATCTTGGCGGCAGAAAAACTGGGTCGGCAAGCAGCTGGCCGTGTCGTCATCTTGGACTATACGGCAGCTGACGAGCTCTTCTCCGATGTCGGAACCCAAAGAGACTTCCTCCTCAAGAAATCAAAGGACATCGACCCTGAGCGGTTTAAAGCAAGCCTCAGCAAGACGTTCTCCTTCGAACTGAATCAAGAGGTGGTCATTGGCCAAGCGGCCGACGAAAGAGCGTTTCGCAACGGTGTTCGCTTTGCTGGCCTGATGTCTCTCGGCTTAGGGCTCTACGTCATTTTTCACGTGCTCTCGATTGCCTTGGTTGAGCGTAACCGGGAGATCGCGACCTTGACTGCCTTGGGTGCATCGAAGAGTCAGATCGCGAAGATCTTCTTTGTTGAAGCGTCCATTCTCGCTCTTGTTGGCGCGGGGGCCGGCTTGGGCTTGGGCATTCTTATCTGCCGCATCTTGCTAAAATTAAAAATCACGACGCTTGGGGCAGGGCGCTACATTTACGGCTTTGATATTCCGTGGGCACAGATCATTCCGCTAGCCGCTCTGGGTGCTGCGCTCGCATTGATGGGGTCGGTCTTCCCACTTTTGCAGATGCGCAAAAGTTCCGTGGCGAAGGCCATTCGGGGCGATCGGAGTTTGGACCAAGAAGAAAACTCTCGAGGCTTCCGGCTCTTCTCCGCCCTCTTGCTTTCATTGGCACTGCCCTTTCTCTACTTCAAGATCGTTCCCGTGGTTGGCGAAGAAAAGCCGGCGTTAATGGGGGCACTCCTTCTCGGCGCCTCCTTCTTCGCACTTCTCATCGGTTTGCCATGGTTGGCCCCTCGAATTTTGTCGCGCTTTGGGTCGTGGGCTCTGAAAGGGCTAAATCGCCCCTTCCCTCTGGCTTCCATCTTGGTGCGCCGAGATATTGACAAGAAACCGCTTCGCCTTGCCGTTGCGGTCATTGTCATTGCGATGGTCGCGGCTGCCTTCACGGCGCTGAAAGGAATGACGGCAAGTCTGCGGGCCGAAACCGAAGAATGGGCAGAATCAGCCATTGTCGACAAGCTTTTCATTGTCGGTATGAATCGCGTCCCGATTGCTGAACTGGAATCGGCCGTCGTTGAGTTGAATGAAGTCAATGCCATTGAGCCTGGCGATCTTCGCACCTACGCACCATTCCTCATCAGTGGTGTCAACGGAGAACAACTCGAAAGTTATGGCCCCTTTATCGACCCCAACCTAAGACGTCGATTCACGCAGGACCGAACCATTGTGGTGTCAACGCGGTTAGCCCAAGACTTAGATTATTCCGTGGGTGACAGTGTGGCGATCCGTACCGGTCGCGGCGTCGTTGAAGACTTTGAAGTCTTAGCCATTAGCGATGCCTACGGATTCCAACCCTACCCAGACGAACGCATCTATGCTGTCATGGATCAGGGCAGGATGAAGAGTGAATTCTGTATCAACAACACCAGAAGTTCGCGGGTCGCTATCCGCCTGACTGATGGGGTCGATCCCGATGAAGCGAAAGCGCGGATACGTGCCCGCCTCATCGATGCTTTCCCCAAAGCAAGAAAATGGAAGTTCTATACGGGCATCAAGGTGCGCGACGACGCTCTACAAGACATCACCCAAGACTTCTTCCTCTTTGACATCATCATTTTGCTCACTGCTGCACTTGGCGCGATGGGTATCTTGAACGGCCAACTCTTGAGTGCGCTCGAACGAAACCGTGAACTCGGAGTCCTCAAGGCACTGGGCGCATCGCGATCGCAAATGGCGCGACTCGTGCTCTTAGAAGCTGGGTTAGTCGGGGTGATGGGGGGAGTCCTTGGCGTAGCCCTCGGCTCACTGTTGACACCTCTGATCGTCGAAGCTCTCGAGCAGGTTTCAGCACTCATTCTGCCGCAAAGGAGTGCTGGGCTTTGGGTGTTTGTTGCCTTGGGTGGGGCCTTCGTGTTGCCGCTCCTTGCCTCGATTTATCCGATTATCCGCATCAACAGCATGTCCGTCACTGGGGCGATTCGCCAAGGATAGAAATACGACAAGACGGTCATGAGCTTTGCGACGTTCGGCCCCTTCAAAATCCCTGAACGATCGTTCTCTTAGTGAATATCCTCACACTCAAGAGTCCGTTCTTCTCGGTTTGTAGTTTGACTTGAGAAGTTTACACTTAAGATGACACTCAAACTCTACGGCTTCGACAATAAAGAGCTTGAGTGCGCCGGTCGGAGATCCACACTGTGGCAGAAAATAAGAACAAAGAATGCCCCGCCTGTGGTTCATCGACCATAAGCGAAGCGAGTGACGGATTGTGCTTCTCGTGCCAGATCAAAGGCATGGAAGCCAAGAAGTTTTCGGCTAACTCCTTTTTCTTCGATGACGAAGAGTCTGCCGTCGACCTGGCCGAAGACATCCCCAATCGAATCCGTGCGTATCTCAAAGACACGATCAGAATTGACGGCGAACTTGGCCGCGGTGCCATGGGCATTGTCTTCTCCGGACACCAAGAGAAACTCGACCGCCCGATCGCTGTCAAAGTGCTCACGCCCCATCCTGACCTTCACGGAATCTTAGTTGACCGATTCATGATCGAAGCGCGCACCATGGCCAAACTCAACCATGGCAACATCGTGACGATTCATGATTTCGGACAGACAGATTGCAAGCTGTCGTACTTCATTATGGAGAAAGTCCAGGGTACAACTCTCAAGGACCACCTCGAGTTCAATTCGATCTGCATGAGAGACCTCTTGATGATCATGTCGCAAGTTGCGGATGCGATTGGCCATGCTCACGGACGAGATGTCATTCATCGCGACATCAAACCGGAGAACATCCTGGTCAATCGCCGTGGTCATGCGAAGGTGCTCGATTTTGGGCTCGCCAAGCTCGAAGGAGCCTCCCATGTGGCCCGCCTCACGCGCACCCATCAGATGTTGGGCACACCACTTTACATGGCACCTGAACAAGCTTTCTCAGCCAAGAATGTTGACCACCGTACAGACCTTTACGCCGTTGGTGTCATCCTCTACGAGATCTTGACGGGTACCATGCCCCACAAAGGATTTGCTGCCCCATCATCCTTTGGCAAGGTCGACAACTTCCTCGACGATCTCGTCATTGGGCTCTTGCAAAAGAAACCCGAAGACCGCATTTCGGATGCCTATATTGTTGCGGACGCATGCAAAGAAATGAGTCACAACTTTCATCAGCCAGTCAGCAAGAAGTCATTCTTCGGCAGGCTCTTCGGTGACGCCTAATCGCTCCAGGCCACCACCTCCGTGATCAACCGACAGTAAATATCCAATGCACCTGAAGTCTCAGACTACTGAGAATCGTTGAGATTCCAGTCATAGCTGAGAAACCCGACGCTATACTGGGAGAAGTCGCCCTGATATTGTCGCGTCTTAGCGACGTAAGAAGCAAGCGAAGACTCAACAGCAAGAAAGTCGGCTTCGTACCAATCAAAGATCTTACTGAGCTGCATCTCTTGGTCTTTGATATTGATCTGACACCAGCGTACTCCATTCACGAAAATGCGCGCTTGGTCTTCTAATTGCTCTTCAATCCTTGATCCAACGAATGGCTCACCTCGAAGTGGTGGGCAGGAGATACTCGCGCAGTTGAGGGCAAAATGTACGCGCGGCTCTTTGAACTTGGCGCGACACTCATCATGCTCAATCTCGTGAAGTGTCCACTTCCTGCCAGCGATCAGCCACTTGCGCCCCTGCCACCGTTCACTCGCGGGAATATCCTTGACCGAGGTCAGTGGGTAGTGATCAAGGATGAGTTTGAGAGTACAAGCATTGTAGGCATTGATCAGAAACGCGAGCTTGTCGTTACGATCAAGATCGTCAAAAGGAGCGGCTGCCAAACTCTCAAGGTAGAGATCTAAGCGCGCATGATCTTTTTGAAGTGTGCGGTAGTTGACGAGGCCCTTCCCGTTCACGACTTGCGTCAGGACTTCGCCTAGTAGAGCATGATCAAAAGTATCGCTGCCCTTTTGATCGTAAGCCTCGACGGGTGTCACCTTGGGTGTACCAAGGCTGCACCCGATAGGCCCAATAAACAGGAATAAGACAAGAGCCCCAACAATTAGCAGAACCATGACGAAATTCTTATCGGAGCTCATGATGATGGTCCCATTGACACGGGTGGCAAAATTCGTCGACGCCAAGCGGCTAATCGGACTGGGTCAACACCAAGGATGTAACCAGCACAAGTTGACATGTTTGCCGCCGTCGTGCGCAGCGTGCCATGCCCCGTCCAACATCGACCACTGGTCGTGGCTGATAAGGGACTAATCACGATCTGGCCAAGCCGGCGGAGGCTTCTGATCATGCGCACGTCTTCCAAAAGCGGGATTTCCGGCACTCCGCCGATCGACTCGAGCACGTTCTTGCGAACGAAAATCCCTTGATCGCCATAAGGGGAACGCAGACATCGACTGCGAAGATTTGCCATGGACTCAATAAAGCGAACCGATGGCTGAGGTGCATCGATTTTGAGTCGAAATGCTCCAGCGACAACGCCAGGCTGCTTTAGGATTCGAGCGATCTCACCTTCGAAGCCAAGAGGCATGCTTGTGTCGGCGTGGAGAAACAGGATCGAATCACCCGCAGCAGCACGCGCTCCGACGGCTTGTTGAATGCCGCGGCCCGGTGACGATTTCAAGATTCGCACATCAAAGGACTCGGCTATTTCGACTGTCGCATCCTCACTCCCGCCGTCCACGACAATAATCTCACCAGCGCCATCACGCTGTAGATTCGGCAGCAATCGCTGGAGCCCGGCCTCTTCATTCAAGGTTGGTATGACGATGCTCAGCAACCACAAACTCCATCGTACTCGTGAGTCTTTTGATACGGGGGTCAGACAATGGCGTGGCGAGTCCTTCGCCAATCCAACTTCAGCATAACATGCCCGACGTCGATCCATGCCACTCACTTTCACTGGTGGCCTTGAGGCTGCGCCGCGGGTGCTCTACCAGACGTCAGTCGAGGACTGCCTGGGCACTCCCATGCACATTGCGAAGGTACCGGATCAAACATAACCCGAAACGCGGGTTGCCACGCAATCATCTTGGCCTGAATCGAATGATGGAGCACCCAGATTGAGGCTACAGCAAGCCGATCTGATTCACCGGGACATAGCCCTTTTTCTCATCCACGGCGATCTTGACCCAGCCATCTTTCACTTCGAGCACTTCCACTTCGGCAGCCGAGTGTAGTTTGAAGAAGACGGCATAGCGGTGATCGGATGGACCGGAGAAGACATCAACTTGCGCGGGCAAGATGACGCCCTGTTGATGCTCATCGGCAGCGGCGGCGCGTGCGAGCAGCGAGTAAGCCATCACTGAACCTACGACCATCAAGACAACGGCGACGCGAGTGAACCAGCGACCCTCCTTGATCAAGCGCAAGTGGAAAAGAACCATCGCCCCTAAATAGCAAAGGGCAAAGAGCAAGAAGGCTTCGCCAAAGGTGGTCTTCTCGTGGAAGTACAACAAGCTTTTGACAAAGCTCGTTCTCTCAGCTCCCTGAATGTCATCAATGGCTCGTGACCGCGCCACTCCGATGTTGAGCTGAATATCCTCATCACGGGGCGAAAGACGTTCGGCGCGGCGCAGGTAATAAAGCGCCTCGCCATCCCTGCCGGCAAAGAGACAAGATGTCCCTAAGTTGAAGAGAAGCTCTTTGCTATCGCCCACGCCCAAAGCGCTTTTGTAGGCTTCAATCGCCTGGCCGAAGTCGCCCTTATCAAAGAGTTCGCGTCCTCGATAGAAAGCCTGCTCTGGATTGACTGATTCTTGAGCCCATACGGGCGTCATCGCCACCAAGCAAATGAGTACGGTAAGAAATCTCATGAGCGGAGCTCCCTATCCAAAAGTCGCACCAGTTCTTCAACTGAATTGATGGCTGCATTCTGTTCAGCCGTGTCGGTAGCACCACCCCCGAATTCTCTCATGTCTAAGTCATTGAGAAGAGAGGTAACCGAACCTATGCGTTCTTCTCTCATGCCCCTTGGAGTCAATAGGGAGGAGACTGTGGCTGCAGAGACACTGGCTGGCGGCACACCAATCTTGTCCGCGATGAACCCAGCCAGGGACCGTGCAAGCTTGCCGTGAAATCCTTTTTGTCCAACGAGCGCTTTCGCTTCAACCAGTCGTGACTCGGCCTCTTTCGACGCGCGCTTCCGACGACCAATCGTTGCGTCACCTGCACTGATGCGGCGCTTCTTAAGGATCAAACTCAAGGCGCCAAGTGAAACGAGCGGTAGGAAAAAGACGAGAAGGAGTTTAGTAAGTCCAGGCTTTGCGAGCGGAGAAATCGTACCCGGAGAATCTTTCAAAGGCCTGACGCCTTCTCCCAAAGTATCGACAGCGATTTGGTCGGATGACTTGGTCCCACCGCCAAACACCCCTTCTTCTTCCATTTCGCCAATGATGGTGAGCGGCAATGGACCGGCACTGGTGACATCGAAACGACCACTGTTAGGCCGGAACCAGCCAAAGTCGAACTTAGGCAGTTCTGTCATCGTGTCTGACAGTGGTTTGATCAACCAACTAAACGTCAGCTTCCTTTTCTCGCCCTCGCCTTCCAAGAGGCGCCCGGAAGGAAGCACGCGGCAATTAGGGAAATCAGCATCGACCGATGGTTCCTCCAAGAGCGTCAGCACTTCACCGCCACTAAGAACAATGTTGAGCGTGACACCGTCGCCCGCGCGGATCTCGCCCTTGCCATACTGGACATCAACAGAAAAGTCGCCCATCATCCCGCGGTAGTTTTCTGGTCGCCCCACAGTCGGTGCGTCACGCACTTCCAGGATAATGGGATCGGTAGTGACGACAGCGCGGGTGCGTCCGACATATTGGGTGCCTTGGAAGAAACCACCCTCCCGGCGTTCCCGGGCAACTTCCAAACTTGCTGTTGTGCCCCCGATATTGATTTTACCGGCCGCCAGCGGGATCAGAACCTTGTTCAAGGTGATTTCAATTGTGGGTGGAGTCTGCCCTCTTTTCACAACCGCTGGCAGATTCACTTGCTGGTCGCCATCATTCAGCTGAACAGCCACGGAGCCCTCGCGACGTTTTGCCTGATCGAGAGGCAATGATTTGAAGCCGTTGGGCGAACCGGCCCAAGGAATCTGCAAACGAGGAATGGAGCCACGAGTCTGAACGGGTGTTCGCGAGGTGGTCAGAAGGTAACGCAGCCGGACCGGCTGGTTGATATAGGGAGTCATGCTCGAAACGACGACGGCAGTTCCGACATAGCGATTGCCAGGAGCTTCTTTCTGAATCGATATATCAGACGCACTCGTGCGATACTTCTTACCACCGACGACAAAATCGAGAGACGGAATACGGAAACGTCCAACCTTGCTAGCCTTGAACTCCCAAGCATACTGCCCGCGAAAAGTCAGCGATCCCTGCCGACGCCCACCGATGATACTGATGGACTGCCCGGACTGAGTAAATCCACCACCGAGAAACCGATGAGTGAGGCCGTCGATGGCTGGCATCGTTGGCACGGTTACCGCGGGTTCTTTTCCATTCATCGAAACTTTGGCTTCGACAACAGCCCGAAAACGCAAAAGCTGGCCAATCACACCAACATTATCAGCGAAGCTAGCTTCAACTTGGACAATTTGCCCATGAGCTAGTGGAACAGCAAGAAAGAGAGCGAAGAAAATCCGAAGCTTCATGGCTACCAATCCTTCTTCACGCCCTTGGACTTGCCACGGCGCGCTTTTTTCATCTTGTCTTTCTGTTCCCGGCGACGATCCATCTCGCGCTGTTTCTGTTGATCCAGCGTCTTCTTGGCTTGTTCGTCGCTCAGTTCCATCGCCTCACCCTTCTTCTGGTCTTTCTCGTCCTTGCCGTCGCCTTCGGAAGGTTTAGCTTGTTCGCCCTCTTTGCCTTCCTCTTTCTCTTTATCTTTCTTGTTCTCGTCGCCTTCGTCTTGGTTCTCTTGCTTCTGGCCGTCCTTCTTATCGTCTCCTTCGCCACCTTGTTGCTGCTGCGGCGGGGAGAGGGCGGCACGAGCTTTGATCAGAGAGTCGAGGGCGCTCTTTTCCTTGGGCACGGCATCTTCAAAGTTGGCGTCACCCAAGAGCGGCTCGGCTTCTTCCATGAATCCGGCGGCTGCATTGACGTGAGTAAGAGCTGATTCGACTTTCCGTAAACCTTCTTGAGGATCTTCGCCAGGCTGCACGCCTTGGCCACCGGGAGCCATCTTCTCCTCCAGCTTGGTCTTCAAGCTAGTGAGGTGCTGCTCTAAACCTTTTGAAAATTGCTCGGTGCGCTGACGCAACAGGCCTTGAGTTTCCTGGTGGCTGGCACCGGTCCGAGCGAGCGACTCCGAGGTGGGTCGCTTGGCTTCGTCCCCCTCTTTAGTCGCTGTCAACGTCGCGTAGGAATCGGTGAGAAGCATGGCTTCTTCTTTGATTAGCTTAGCGAGTTCGTCAAGCAGAGCATTCATGGCCGCCAAGAGATCGAGAAGTGCTGACTCTTGCGCCGCATGGGCACCAGCAAAATTGAGTTCTTCCTTCGCAGCCTCAACCGCCCGGACCATTTTCGGCTCAGCATCTTGAAGATGTGGCAAGGCCTTCGTGAGTTTTTGGGCCTCAGGATCAGGTTGCTGAGGAGCGCCACCAGCCGGTTGCTTCGTGGTATCCGAAGCTTCGAGTTTCTTTGCGACTTCTTCCAAGATGCCACGGAGCTCGGTGAGGAGCTTATCCTGTTCGGTGCCGACGACGGCAATCACCTCATCCAAGCTCTTGGCCTTTGCCCCTTCGACAAATTCAGGCGGGGCGTCCGCATCGAAAATGGCTGCGTATTCGTCGACGTGTGTCGGCTGAATGTCTTGGCCTTTTGTCTTCATCGTCCACCGAAGCCCGGCATGGAGCTGGACCTGTTTCTCAAGCAAAGCCTGAAGCTTTTCAATGATCTGGCGTTCTTGCTCTTGCTTTTTTTGCTGCTGCTTTTGCTTACGCGCCAGCTCCTTCATCTTGCGAACCACATACTCGCGATTCACCTTTGCCACCTGATAGTCTTCATCAACTTGAAGAGCGCGATTCAGATGGTCGAGGGCTTGCTCAAGCTTCCCCTCCTTGATGAAGCAGTTACCGATATGAAAAATGGCTTTCTTCTCGATCTCAGCGTTGCGCGAGAAGACGGCGCTTTCGAATGCCCCACGAGCGTCTTCGAAACGGTCAAGTTTGTAGAGAGCCATACCAATATTGAAATGGAGCTCATTTGACGAAGGGTGATCGATCTGGGCGTCGCGAAATTTCGCCAAGGCGCCCTCGTAATCGCCGACCTTCATCATCGCCAGGCCTTTCTTGACCTTGTCGCCTTCGACACTCGCTGGGAGTGGCGCGGCAAAGGTAAAGAGAAATCCAATGGTTAGACACCACATCAATGGCTTCATGCAGCTCTCCTTTGTTCACTCACATTGGACGAAGATCGCCGTGGTCGACCTTCAGGAATCAAGCCATCAAACATCAGCAGAATCAGGGCGGCAGCAAGGAACCACTGAAAGCGATCGATCTGACGGACTTGTTTCGAGCTCTTAAGCTCACGCTCTTCAATTTTCTTAATGTTGTCGAGATAGATCTTTTGCAAGTTATCACGGCCAACAGTCAGGCTGACATAAGCTCCATCGAGGCTGCGCTGAGCGATGGTCTTCAAGATCCTTGCTTCTAAGCGAGTCGTGACGACATTGCCTTCGTTGTCTCGCAGGTAGATACGACTTCCATCGTCGTCTTCAAGCGGAATACGCACGCCTTCTTCGTTGCCAACACCGATCGTGTAGATACGCACGCCACGCTTGTTGGCCTGGTCAATCGTCTTTTCGGGGATACCCGCATGAGCCTCTCCGTCAGACAACAAAAGAATCGCCTTATGGTTGCGCACATCATCACCGAAAGAGTCGAGAGCTGCCTCAATCGCTCGGCCCAAGTCGGTGCCTCCTTGAGGAATCACACCAACGTCGAGTTCGTCCAAAAATATCTCGAAAGCGGCACGGTCTAAGGTCAGCGGGCAAAGTGCTCTTGCCGTTCCGGCAAAGGCAACCAAGGAGACACGGTCTTCACGCAAGGTGTTTTCAACGAAGTAGCTGAGTTCTTGTTTCACCCGTTCCATGCGGCTCGGCTGGACGTCTTCGGCCAGCATGCTCTTCGACGTATCAACCACAAGGGCGATATCGATGCCTTTGCGCTCGATGTCGATCCGCTTCTCACCCCATTGGGGGCGCATGATGGCTAAGGCGATCAAAAGAACAGCCACCGTGCGAATCAGCAACTTCCAGAATCGACGCTCACCGCTGCTGCCAACAATCATGTCAGGAATGAGCCTCTTGCCGATCAAGTCGGCGAGGATTCGTTTTCGGGTTGCTTCGTTCCAGAGCCAGACCCCGACCATCGCAATGGGAACGACGATTAGCCAGACAAGTTCAATGTCAGCAAAGATAGCGCTCATGGAATGGTCCTAAAAATAGTGGCTGCCAAGATGGCTTCGCCCAAGAGAAGAAACAAGGCCACCCAGGCCCATGGCATGAAGCGCTCACTCCATTCCTTATAATCTTTGGTTTCGATCTCGGTACGTTCGAGATCATCAATGGTCTTATAGACTGCCTCAAGCCCCGCGCGATCGGAGGCATGAAAGTATTGACCCTCGGTGATTTTTGCGATCTCTTTCAAAGTCTCTTCGTCGACTCGATAACGTTCACGCACTTTGACT
>JBLINQ010000137.1:0-13546 GCA_047639315.1 Planctomycetota bacterium | reverse complement strand
TTGCCCAAGTCCGGCCCCCAATTTCTAATTTCTCGGCTTACCTTCAATTGCGCCAAAGGCCCAATTGTCAAAAGTCATACGAGCAGTAAATTTCTCAACGTTTTTCGGTACGCTCACGGCGACCGGGACCATTCCAGATCCTCATCATGATCCCGGGAACGATGCTTGCGCGAGTTCCCGGCCCGATGTTGAATTGAGTGTGATTTTCGGAGATTTACCAAGAGGCGACCAACCGAAGTATTCTTCGCCGGCACTGCCGTAGAACCAAATCTTGCTTGGGTCGAAGTTCACTTTGTCGCCCTCACGAACGTAGGTGAATTCAGCACGAACTGGGCCACCCCATGTGATGACTCCTGATCCGTCAGCCGCAAGATTAATTGACTTCGACTTGCCCATCTTAACCTTCACTGTGTTGCCACCGAAGGAAATGATTCCAGAATGGAGAGCGTAGTCCTGAGCTGGAACTTGCAGCTCGTTTTGCGCTCCGCTGAAACCGAAGGAGTATTGGCCGTCCTTGCTCTGAACAACCGACGCAACAATCTTGCCTTTGCAAGTGGCATCGAGTTTCAAGGAGGCAACTGGACCAGTGTAAGGGCTGTAGCTCAAGTTTGATCCGTCAGCATCGATCTTCAACTCAACGAGTTTCGAATCGATCGAGATGACTTTGGACAACAAGCTTGCCACTTTGCCGTTGCCGACAACCATGGCGTCTTTGCCAAAGTCATTGAAGCGACCATTGTTGTCTTGGTCGATCAGTTTGACTTTTGTGTCACCGATCTTGCCCATCATGACGCAGGCAGGAGCGAAGCGCCATTGGCTATTTTCGGTCTTCACGCGCACGGCGTAACGACGATCACCATTGGCCAAGATTAGATGACCTTGAGGAGTTTCGACCTTCACGTCGATCTTGCCATCGGCGTCGATATCGACTGCCAGGGCGGTGCCGTCCAAATGCGCTTTGAAGTCGGCGCCAACACCAGCTTTGAGGTTGAAGCCGGTCCCGACGGTTGACCATTGCTCACTTGGGAGCTTGATCGACCACTTTCGGTAGACTTTCATCTTGAGTGGGACGTTGTTTGCGACATCGTCCGGACCAGCCATCGAATACTGCTGGGAGGCTACCAGAGGCGCCATCAGTAGAATCGCCAAGAGAGGTACTAGCGTCACCCTCATTGTTGTCTCCAGGTCTTAGAATAAGATTACTCGGCTGGGCCGAATCCACCGCCATAATGTACATCATGAATGTTTCAAAGATGCACCATGCATCTCGACTTTTTAATAATTCCATAAACCCTTATATACCAGACACTAAGGTCGCAGATTCGGGCAATTTTACTGACTCAGAGGCGCTGCCGCGGGATGCTAAAACGAGCCCCCGCTCCTCGTTCGGCCAAATTACTCAATTCGACCCGCCCGCCGTGGGCTTCCACGACCCTGGCAACGACTAAGAGGCCCAAAAATGCGCCATCCTTCGTACCACCCTCTCGGCGAACCAATTCGAGGTCTACGGGGCCCTATTGCCCCGCCAAACCCGGCTCCGTCGTCACGAATCCAGAAGGAGATACCTTTATCTATCGACTGAACGCCGGCTTCTACTTTTCCGGCAGCGTGGCGAACGGTGTTTCGGAGCAGGTTCTCACAGGCTCGGAGGAGCCTTGCCCCTTCAGCCCCATATTCTTCAATGGACCCCTCAGTTGACATGGAGAGCTCGATTCCGCGGCTCTCGGCCAGAGGATGATCCGATTTCATCGCGTCCCGCAGGACTTCTCGCGGCAAGACCAATTCAAACTCCAGGGGTGCTCCGGCTTCGAGCCGAGCCGCATCAAGTAAATCTTCAGATAACGACTGAAGCCTTCGGGCGTCGTGCTGAGCCAAGTCGAGGGCGTTCTTGAGGTCGTCATTGGAAGACTCCGCCACGGTCATCGTGGCACGATCTAAACAGACGCGAAGTGATGTCAGAGGTGTTCTGAGATCGTGAGAGACTTGGGCAACCCACTCTCGGCGCGCGGCGTCTCGTTTTTCGAGTCCGCCGACCAAGGCACGGATTCGCTTGCTCATCTCATTCATGGCGTTCGACAAGGCGGCAATTTCATCACCACCTCCGACTTTGAACGGCCCAGGAATGCCCGCTTCGTCGGTAATCTCTGTTTGTCGAGCCAAACGCACAATGCGACGAGACAAGAACCAAGAGACTAAGAACCCGAGGATCGCGGCGGCCAGAAGTGCAACCGCACTGTCAATCGCCAAACGAACACTATGATAGTGACTATCCGATTCTTCGCTAAACGTCCGGCCCTCACGATGAACTCGATACAACGGCGAGTCAGAGGCAAGGATTAAGTCGGGTCGTTCTCGTTTTGGTTTTGGTTTCGGTGCATCAGCTGCTGGCAAACGAAAGTAGAAATGAACCCGCCCCAAGAACCCGATCCGCCCACTCTTGAGCGGAATTGGTGTCAAGCTGGCGAAAGCGCGCCCAACAGTCTCTTCTTCAACTTTAAGATTGAACCGCTCATTCGACGCCAAGACAAATTTGTCGACGTTAGCCAAGTCTGCAGAACGGTAGAGAAGTTCGCCCGCCGGATCGAGAAGGTAAAGCGCTATGGTATGGGGTGCCAACCTCTCGGTTTGCTCATCCAACCAAGGGAGCAGCTCTTTGTCGGTTTCCAAAAGGCTTGGATCGTCCATCAGGCGGGCCAATCAACGGACCAGTTCTCGTACGTCCACTGGGATATCGCTGGCCGGATGTAGCGATACATCAGCATGGCCACGGCGGCGACCAACATGATGCGAAAGCTGATGGCGCGGAACGGCCGCTGCAAATGTTTCTTAGGAGTCACGGAGTTCTTTCGGATCGTTCATGCGATAACCCAACCCCCAAACTGTTGCTCAGTAGAGCGGGTCCGCTGAATCGACTTCCACTTTCGAGCGCAACCTTTTGACATGGATGCCGACGGTTCGGATTCCGCCCATTCCTCCGTGCAGCCCCCAAACATGTTGAAGGATCTGATCTCTCGACCAAGCGCGCCCGGGTTGTCTCAATAGAAAATGCAATAGATCGAATTCCAAGGGCGTCAATTCGAATTGTTGATCGCCTCGGCCTGCTTTTCTTGATTGAGAGTTGGCCCACAATTCGCCGCAGCGAACCAAAGACCCAACCACTCGCCCGCTCGATCGTCGTAGGACGCTTCGAAGCCTGGCCAAGAGCACGTCAGAATCAAAGGGTTTCACGACCTAGTCATCAGCACCAGCATCGAGTCCGCGAATGTGTTGTTCGTTCGCATCCCGAGCCGTGACCACAACGATAGGGGTGTCGTTGCCCGCATTGCGAATCTCGCGGCACAATTCTAACCCCTCGCCATCCGGGAGTCCGAGGTCAAGGAGTACCGCTTCGCAGCCTTGAAGAAGTTTGACTCGTGCCTCCGCTAAGTTCTTAGCCACGAAAACCTCGTAACCGCTGCGGTTAAGTGCCAGACAAGCCTCCTCCCGGATACGGGGATCATCTTCGACCAGAAGAATTCGTTCTGAAGCTTCAGGCATGTTGATCGTTCCATTGACTAACGTAGGCCATTATGGGGAGCGGCCCTCTGAGTGCCAAGGAAAAGAACGAAGCCGAAACATCCTTGAAACATATCACGCTGCAATCGGCATGAATCCGCCCCTCCATTCGTCATGGCTCAGAGAAGTGATGGAATCAAAACACTTGGTGCGCTGAGGAATAGAAAAGACGCCCAGGGAATAAACTCACCTGGACGCCTTCATGGTCAGAACTTATGACTAATGACTTGGACTAAGAGCCGAATTTGACCTCTACAGCATTCGTCGTGGTCAATGGTGCAGCACCAAAGAAGTCAACGATGACGTATTGCAGGAAGATTTCGAGCCCAGCCAAGTTCGCTGGTACGAGCACAGGAACATCGCTTTCGCCCACGCCAGCAGCGCCAAATGCGCCGTTGGTATAGAAGTAGTAGAAATCGACGATCGACGACACGTAGAGCGTATTGCCTGGAAATGGTGCATTGGGCACAGGGATCGAAGTATTGCCAGCCAACAGAATTGCTGTTGCAGCTCCCGTTGCATGGCGCAAAGAGATCGTAGCGACTTCCCCTGGACGTACCGGACCATTCATCGACAAGAGCGGGACAAAGCCACCGTTGCCTACAGATCCAACTCCGAACTGGCGAGTGCTGCCTCCCGTCGCACCAAACTCGTTGCGATTGAATGTCACTGCGCCACCAAGAATGTCGGTGTCACCGTCGTTATCGATATCACGGAGATGAACCATGCCCCCGCCTAAATAGCGGCGCGGCTCTTCGTACACGAAACCCGGTCCGGTCCGAAGCAAGACAAGGAAACTGGCGCCGAAACCAGATGCGTTACCAATGACCAAATCAGTGAGACCATCCCCATTGATGTCAGCACCGTCAATCGTGGTGTCGCCCAAGGAAACAGAAATTGGCAATGGCATTCCGGGTGCGAAACTGGCCCCCAAGTTCTTGGCAATCTCAATCGTTGTCGCACCAGAGATGCCGTAGTCGTAGGCAACATCCAATAGCCCATCGTCATCGAGGTCTCGGAAGCGTGCAATGTTGTCTTGCGGCTCACTACTGAATCCGGTTGCTGCCAAAACCTCAGGAGTAAAGCCGAGATTCCCGTCGTGGCGAAGAATAGCAACCATGAAAGGAGTCGACTTGGAATAGGCCAACAAGTCAATGTCGCCATCACCATCTAAATCGGCGGAGTCAACTGGACGCCAGCCGGGATAAGCATCAACCGGAGCGAGATAGCTGCCTGGAGTGACAGCACGCCAGATCCCATCGCGCGCAAAGACGTCGAGAAGGCCATCACCGTTGGCATCGGCAAATGGTGTCCTACGCCCATCCAAGATGTCCATTTGCAGCCCTGCTGGAGCCGCTGCAACTTGGTCATCAACAAAGCCGCCTTGCGCTGTTCCACGTAGGATACGCATCTCATGAAAGATCGGTGTCATGAATGGACCAGGTGACTCCAGGTAGGAAACCAGGTAATCAGGAATCCCATCCTGATTGAAGTCGTTTGCCATCATGTCGGCTTCGTAGAAGAACATGCCTGGGGGTTGAGGGAAACCACGATTATCTAAGGTGAACTCGCCCTTGCCATTATTGAAGTAGACATCACCGCCAAAACCAATGATGTCGTCGTCGCCGTCACGATCATAGTCGGCGACGAGATTGGCGAATGTTCCCACAGGTATGTGATGATCAACGGGCGAGCCGCTGCCAAACCAGATGTCGTTGGCGCCGACGAAGTCGATGAATCCATCACTGTCGAGATCGGCGAAGCCAGCCCCGCCATTCGCCAAGCTTGATGTTTGACGGTTAAAGCCAAGAGTGAAGGTACCGGCACCGTCATTGACTAACAGTGAATAGTCACCGCCAAAATCAGGTGAGCCACGCACGAAGGCATCGACATCACCATCGTTGTCCCAGTCGGCGTGGAAGATTTCACCAAGTGCAACGTCGGCGAAGAAAGTGACTGGCCCGGCAGTCCAAGCTGATACTCCACCATTAAGGGCAACAGCCGTTTGGATGCCACCCACGACACTCTCATGGGTGAAGATATCGATCAGCCCATCGCCGTTGAAATCTCCCAAGCTCATCCGGGGATCGCTATTGAATCCGAGTGGCATTGTGATGTCGGCACCGTCAGTCAGATCACCCGCAAAAGTCGGAAAGAGCATCACCGCGGCGGGCGAGACTCCAGAGCCGACAACGTCCGGCACATTGTCGGCATCAACATCAGCAACCTTGATTTTGAAGGGGCCGTTACTAAACAGACCGAACGTCAACCCTGCCGACGGCGTGAAGACGTTGCCAATCGTGCTGACAAACCAACGGAGTCGTTTTTGTCGTGTGACTTGATCAAAATTCAAGATCGCAAGATCAACACGGCCGTCACCGTTGACGTCGCCGGAGTCAATCGAGAATGCTCCACCCTCCAAGGGAATGAAGATAGGCACACCGAAGTTACCGCCACTCAACCCAGGATGGATGAAGATGCCGGGGCCTGATGGGACAGCGCTAACCGGCGCGATAACGGCCATGTCCGCAACGCCGTCTCCCGTATAGTCCGCCACGGCAGCCGGTTCAGCATAGTTAGCAAACAAAGGTGTCTGTGGACCATCGGTGAACGAACCTGTGCCATCATTAAGAAGCACAGTCACTGTTCCTTGCAGTGCCAAACCAGTATTTGCGCGCAATAGATCTTGGTCACCATCGCCGTCGAAATCGGCGATGAATCGTATGTTGCCATCAATTTGCTGAGGGGCTCCAAGTAGGTGTTGGGCGGTGGCAACAGAGGCGAAAGCCAAGACCCAGATTGCCACGAGAGATAGATGTTTCATTGGTTTCTCCGGATTCGAATTATGTCAGTGACATTAAGCCTTGAGCCGCCAACTGTAAATTGACAATGCAAGACTTTGATGCATTGCGGTGATGACTTGGGACGAAACACCATGACTAAGGTTGTGCTTGGCTTCATCGCCAACTTGTCCAGGTCGAACTAGTCCAGCCAAAGATCGCACATCGCCTCAAAATGAGAACTCACCAGGGCGAATCAAATGACGCGACACAACCTCTGAAGATCAACGCGAATCAGGGTCAATGGCCAGCGGGAACTTGTTGGAGTTTGTCACGCAGCATGGCCTTGGGCATTGGGTAGTCGACCGGCTTACCCAAGTAATCCGAATACCGGAATTTCAGGCACTCTTGGTGCTCGTTCTCCATGGCGTGGGCTGTGAGGGCAACGATAGGGATCTCGAGCCCAATCCACGCAATCTTGTACTCACCTCTCTCTCGCCCATGCCTGGCATGCGCACATCCATCAGCACGAATTCAAAGGTGAAACGAGTACCTGCGGACGGTTCATCTCAACATTGAGATCGCCGCCCAATGCGACCGCCAGATTCTTGCAAATCGATAGCCCAAGACCTGCGCCTTGCCCAGTCGTGCCATCGCAATTTTCCAATTGCTGAAATGGTTCAAAGATCGTTTCGAACTTGTCATCAGGAATGCCCTCTCCGAAATCGAGTACCGAGATTCGAACGAGAGCATTTTCTATGGAAGGATCACTCACCATCGTGGCAGTTATCTTGACGTCTTGGCTGTCAGCATGACGTCGAGCGTTCTCAACAAGGTTGCGTACCAATTGCGAGACCCGAGTCCCGTCGGATCGTATGAGCGGCCCCGGATCATCTGGTTCATGGGTGAATTCGACCTGCGATGAAACTTCGTCTTGTACCGCGCTGGACGCTTGTTGGGCATCGCGAAGGCAATCGATCAAATCGACCGCACCGGAACGAATGGTCAACACGCCTGAGTTGATCTGCGACAGATCCAGGACATCTTCCATTACTTTGAGTAAGTGCTCCGCGTCCCTCTTGGTAAGTATTGAAGATCTTGAGGTCAACGACGTGCCGTTTTCCGCTCGCTTCGGTCAGCTCTTTGGCGATGTGATTCAAGACTGGCCGAAATTTGTCATAGACGGTGCATGGTTTGTCGGAGCTATAAGTGCCAAGAAACAGGCGCCGCTCGATTGCTCGATCATCACTCGAGCGTTCTGAAGGTTCGGTTTTGGACGGCTCGATATCCGTCAGCTCAAAACTCAGTATCGCCATGAAGCCGAAAAGACCGACTACAAGAACGAGACCAAGAAAAAATCTGGCCGAGGTAAAGCGCATTTTCCACCCGAGTGAGAGAGCAGCTCGCGAAGCCGCTCGGAACGGCTAACACAGTCTTTTTATGTTCGGTCAAGAGTCACTTCATCTGGGACCAAATGGGGGAATTGCGAGCCTACAAAAGTTCGATGCCCAATCGCGGCCAGCGTTGCATGACATCGGGAACAACAATCAGGGCTCGGTGAAGAACAAGAGGAGATTGGGAGAGTTCCAAGGAAGCCAAGGAGTCTCCAGCGCCAATCCCCAGTCGGCATAAGGATTAGGGGCGACGAGCTGGGGAAAATCTCCCAACGTGGTACTGCCCGAAGTGCATTTTCACCAAGGACTTAGAGTAGATCGCATCTCGCTTTGGATCAGTTTTGAGAGGTCAACTTTCGCCCTCATGAATTACCAATTTTTGGTCAATCCTTTTTCTATGTCGAGATTCTGACCGATAAGAGATCAGACCGAAGAAGAGCTAAAGGTCATGGTGGCATCACCCTGGGATGCCTCTCATGCCACAGAAATAGAAGAGTCTGAAAATGCAAAAACTCGCCGAACATGGCCTCACTCTTATCGAGCTGGTCATAGCCATTGTCATTATGACGCTCGTGATCGGGGTCGCCGTTCCATCTATTGGCGCCCTTTCAGACGACGCAAAAATTAACGACATATTGACGACTGTCGAAAGGGCCAAGTCAGCCTGCAAGAGTCACTTCACTGACACATCAAAATACGGCAACGAAGACTCGATGGCAGGATCATTGACAGGCCATCAGCTGTCTCAGAAGCAAGAGACAAAGGGCTGGAAGGGTCCTTACATGGAGCGCGCCCTGAGCAACAAGGACAATCCATTCGGTGGCAACGTCGTCCTCTACTCCAACTTCAATGGTGGCGAGCACAAACTCTATTACAATCAGTTCAATCTCACAGGGCCGTCCTCTCCACGTCGGCGCGGCAATGGCAACTTCATTGCCTTCGATGGCATTCCCATGGACGTTGCGGAGGGCGTCAACCGAGCACTCGATGATGGAGTTTCAGGAAACTGGAAGCGCTATGGCCGTGTGCAATGGCGAAATTTATCAGGCGGCACGTTGATGGTCTACTTACTGCACAACCATTAAGCGAACATCGCTCTAAACTCGAGTCATCGATGTTGCGACCGATTCGCACCCAGAAAAGGTCAATCGGTCGAAGTTTAGTTCATGCCCATCGCTCCCGCCTTAGTCTTCACCTTTCCAATATTTGTACTCATTGCGCAGGATCTTGTCCTGGGAGAAGATCGCTCCAAGTGCTTTGTGCAATTTGATATGACCGCTCCGGCCCTCTTCGGGGGTCACAGCTTGCCCAGTCTTAATCTTGTTGATCGCCGCCGCCGCAATGTACTTGATCGAGTGGTTCTTTTCTTTGGCAATGAGGCCGTTGATCTGCCCGATCAAATCGTCGTCGCGGGAATAAGTATAAGCCCAGATGATCGCCGTCTTCGCAGCCACGCTCTTGCCTTCTTTTTTATACCGTTCGCCGAAGAGTTTCTGGATTTCCTCGTCATCCAAGTAGTACCCCAATGAAAGATAGGAAGCATTGCGCATCGACTCTTTGCGGTGTTTGGTGTTCTTCACCAAGACTGCCTTGGCATCGGCAGCACCTCCTCCACAAGGGCCAAGGGCGCGCAAGATGTCCTTCTTGAATTCTTTGTCCTTCTCTTTCTTCCAGAGCAACATGAACTGGTCATGTCCTTCCCCATAGCTCATCTCCTCGAGGCTAACGGTCGTGCAGTTACGAACGTATTCTGACGGATCACGCAGCCACTTAAAAACAGTTGGGGCAGCCCAAGAGTAGATGTCCTTGCCAAAAGCACGAACGCACTCGCCCTTCTCTTTCTCCTTCGAAAGGCTCTGAATTGTCAGATAGAGAATGTCCAACTTCCGCTGGTCTTCCAAATCAAGAATCCCATGCACGCCGCGACGTTTGTCCTTCATCGAGCCCTTCTTGACTTTCTTGAGGAAACCACGAGTGACTTGGTCCATGCCATCAGCGGCTTTGCTGCCGTAAAGAATCAGCGCGTTATTAAGCAAGGTGATGAATGCTGGCTTCTTGAGCTCAAAGATCTTGCTCATATAGACTTTGCCCTCATCGCCGACAAACATGTGCTGTGGCACTTTGACGTCAGGCTTTTCGAAGAAGGTCTCTTTGACTTCTTTCTCATTGGCCATCAGGTTCTTACAGCCAACCGTGCCAAAAAGTGGACTGACGGTGACCTTTTTGCCATCGATTTTCTTCTCGACTTCGGCATGTTTGTCGAAGCAAGTTGGCAGCACAACGAAATCTGAAAGAATGGACACGACCTCAGGGTCGGTATAGAGGTTCTGCAACATGCGCTGGCAGGCAATCTCGGTGCTGGTATGCATCGAAATGAGCAGTGGTTTGCCTTTGCTCTTTGATTCTTCGAGAGCGCTTTCAAGTGAGGTGGCCCACTTTACCTGGCTCTGCGACCAAGCGATCGACGTCGCGACTCCAAAGACAAAGAGGAAGGTGCAAATGGTAGTTCGAAGCTTCATGGAGATTCCTGTATCCAAAGAATAATTCGGCGGACCGAAAACCCGCCGGGGTATCAGCATAGACAGCTTTGACCGATTTGTCCCCAGTGGATTTGCAACCCGAAGCTTGGGCGTCGTTCATTGCCCAGACGGACACAGAAATGATTGCCGACGAAGCCGCTGAGTGTCCCATGGAGTGGGCCACGGGTGCACACCCTATTGAGAAGCGACATTCGGCACTGGCCGCGACCTAAAAAAAGGCTAAAACACCTAAAGGGACCAAGATAACGGCACACCACGTGACGAGAATCACAGCAAGTTTCATCCGAACGGGGACCATCGGGCATGTTCGACAACCAACAATTCTTCGATCGCTATGTCGCTTTTGAGCCAGAAGAGGCTTGCACTTTGGGAGTCGCGGTGGACGCAGGCTTGCTCCGTGACCTAAGTGTCGAAGGTGCGGAAGAAAGAAGCACGTTCTATCAAGAGACTTTAGAAACCCTGTCTCATCCACCCCAAGAAGCTGCTGACGCCGGTCAAGTCCTGGATCACGAAGTACTGCAGCGTCATTGCGAGTGGGAGCTCTTCGCTCACAAACGTGGCCTCCATTTGCGTAATGCCGCATGGGCCATGTATCCCTATACGATGCTACGCTATGAGATCGCGCAAAAAGAGCCTTCCGCCTCTGAACTCAAGGATCCCAAAAGCGATTTTCTCCGTCGGACAGCGGCAGTCCCCAGGTTCTTCAAAGACCTGGAGACATCCCTCTTGCTGGGCCAGGAATCTGGTTTGATGTGCCATCAGAATCACTATCAGTGCCTGATTGAATATGAATTGCCGGGAGCCGCCAAGTTCCTTGCTCAACTTGATGTCAACGCGAGCCAAGCCATTGAACAACACATCAAATTCCTGAAAGAAGACCTACTTCCCCATGCTCCAGAGTTATCGGTACTTGGCGAAGAGGCTTACAGCGAAGGTCTCAAGATCACCCACGGGCTTGATAGTCCTCTGCAGAACTTGGTCGAAGAAGCGCAAGCAGATCTCTTGCTGACCCAGGAGAGCATGATCGCGGCGGCCGAAAGACTTTTTCCGAGTCGGACCTTTTCGAGTTTCGAAAACGTTGCTGAAGTGATTGCTGAACTCCAAGAAGAAACTCTCGAGAATGAGTCGTCAGTCGAGGGCTACTACCGAAAAATCATTGGGGAAGTCGGCGACCATATGGACCAGATCGGAGAATTTCGAAAGATCGACGATCAAAAGTTGGGCATGTCCGAATATCCAGAAGGAATGCGCGATGTCGGGCCGGGAACGAATTGGCCGGCACCATTGCTCGATCCTGAGGGCCAAGGGCAATTCGTGATTCACCCAGACCCCAAGGCCCATTCAAAGTCTTGGGCGCCTGTCCTTGCGGTCCATGAAGGTATCCCAGGGCATTACCTCCAATCACAGGGATTTCGCAAGGCATTCTCAACCTCGACGGCACCTATTCGCTTTTTGTGTGTGGCAGACGACGTCGCGATTCCGCGTGGCAACTTCTGCTCGATGCTCAATATTGAAGGCTATGCAGTCTACGCCGAGGAATGCGTGCGCTTGTCAGGATACCACGAAGGGCAGGCTGAACTATTCGCCTTGACCGCCAATGCCCTTAGGTGCGTGCGAGTCATTGCTGAAATTGACTTCCATCGGGGTCATCGATCTGCGGATGAGACGAGCCAATTCGTCATGGCCAATGCCGGGCTCCCTTCGGCTGAGTGGGAATTAGAGCGTTATCAACGTGGGCCCTTCCAATCGCCGTCCTACTACTTTGGCGCCAAGGCCTTTCGTCATTTGCGGAATTTGGCAGAGAAACAACAGGGAAGCCGCTTTCATGCTGCCGACTTCCATGAAAAGCTCTTCTCCTATGGCCCGGCATTGCCGCAATCGATCGAGGCGGACTTGATTCGGCCCGATGTCGACTAAGACCCAAAGCTGCAGGGCGCCGGCCAAGAACCACTCAATGTGTCGCATTCCGCGTCAGTAGCCCATGAAACGGATAAGAAATGCCTATTTCGGATTATTCCATTAGGGCGATTGATTTGATCTTCCGATAGCAGTTGAAGCAATCAAGGGAGAATCGACCATGCTTAAAGCGCCGACAAAGACTGATGAACTTCGCTATCCACGATCCGAGACCATCCGACTAAGGGAAGGCCTCGACGTCTTCGAAATTCGCCCAAATGGCTCAAAACAGAGCGGAATGGTTAGTTGGCAGAATGACGAAATCAAATGGCACATCGAGTCAGATATTGACTTCCCGGAAGAGACGATCTTGACCTTGGAGTCGAATCTCTTCCCCCATGGTTGGACATCACGTGTCCTCAATCTCGGTACGGAAGTCGACCTTGATTCCATCTTCTCCGAGTGGCCACGCCCAAGCACCATCTGACCTGGGCGCCTCGAACGAGTGTTGAATATTTCGACACTCATTCCACCGGCCTCCCCTTCCCACTTAGCTCCAGGTTTAGCTGAGTTTTGATGCTTATGCCGGCCCGGCGTAATCCGAAACTAATGGAGAAGAAGTGATTTGCGAGAAGGGGAACGAACATGACAGTGGGCCAACTCAAACCAGCTTCATGCAAAGTATCAACGACGGCACCCTCAACGGAAGAATCTAAGAATATCGAGGACATCCGTTGGTTTCACAAGATCGACCTCGGTGATGGTCGAGTCACCGATGGGCGAGTCGACATTGCTACCTTTGAAACGCTCTATCTCTTTGATCAACTAGACTTTCAAGGTAAGTCCGTCATCGACATTGGCTGCTGGGATGGCTATTTCTCATTCCAAGCTGAGCGTCGAGGCGCCTCTCACGTCGTTGGTTTTGACGACCCGAGTTATCGCTGGGGCGGCATGGATGGCTTCAATTTCTTGCGCCAGCACTAAAACAGTCAGGTTGAATGGCAGCGTGGCTCGGTCTACAAGATGCCAGAAGAACGCTTTGATATCGTTCTGTGTTATGGCGTCCTCTACCACGTCAATGACCCTTTCACTGCAGCAACAAACTGTTTCCAGTCGGCAAATGAGCGCGTTATTTTCGAAGGTCTGATCTTTGATACCGGCGCACCGATCTCGATTTTTCTGAAGCCCGGTGAAATCAGCGGTGACAAGACGAACATGTATTCAATCTCAACCGGTTTCCTTGATCGCGTTGCCGAAATGAATGGCTTCGTCCGCGAAAAATCACTGAGCTCTCCAGCCGACCCTCCGGCACCAGCACGAGACCGCTCTGCCATCATGTACAAGCGCTCCACCGAGCAAGAACCGCAATTTTCAGGCTACT
>JBLINQ010000136.1:0-13664 GCA_047639315.1 Planctomycetota bacterium | reverse complement strand
CACCTGTTCTTCGTTGTAGCAGGGAACGATCATTGAGAGCTCTAAGCTGTCTGTTTCCACCGATGATCCTCAATACCCAAGACCTATTTGCGATAATTGGAACGTATTCTTACGCGCCAACGCCGTGTTGAATCTTATCTCTACAATCGACAGGCCCAAGTGCCGTACTGAATGGGCAAGTCTTTGCCGAAAATTCTAGCGAGAAATTGAGATAGCAATGGTTCACGAATACCCAGCTTGGGCGCATGAATTCCCAGCTCAAAGTCGTCGATCAACCTCACGGTAATAGTACCAGGTGAGCATTGTCGCTAAGAATTCAGATATCAGCATCGAGCTGGCGCAGCCTGCGAGTCCATATTCCTTGGTTAAGGGATATATGATTGCAACGAGAACGACCAAGCCGACAATCGAGCACCTGAGTTCTTTTTTTTGCTGATCAAGCACAATGAGCCCGAACATGGCACATCGACGCCAAGCCACGATTGGCAAGATCCACGACAAAATGATCATCGAATTAACGGCAGCCTCAGTCACATACTGTGAGCCAACCACCAGATTGATGGCGAACTCTGCGGTCAGACTTGATGCCGTCGCCATGACGACGGTTCCGACGATGCTTGTGGCGAGTGCCTTGCGAATCAGAATTCGCAGGCGCGCACGATCATGAATCGCAGCCGAGCTCATGGCCGGGAAAATATTTGTGAAGTACACGCCCAAGAAGGCAAAGAGCACCATGATGATTCGATGCCCAGGTTCGAAGAAACCGGCTGACTTAGGACCAAGAGCTCCGAGCACAACCAAGATCGGCAAGTAAGTGCGCAGGGCCCAAATTAGATTCGAGCCACCGATTGGCAGGGCTTCCTTGAAGAGCTGGCGGTTCCATCCTGCTCGCAAGTCAATCACAAGCTTAGAGCCACTCCGTACATAAGCCACGACAAAGCACAGTGCGCAAATGACGGCACCACCAATTTCGGCGTAAGGCAAGAGCTTCAAGTCGTCGGCGGTCTTGACGAGTAGAAGAACGAGGAGCAAGAAGGTTAATTGTCGGATGGCGGTTGGCAGCGCGTACCAGAGCATCTCGTTGCGGCCTTGGAAGACCCAGTTGAAAAAGAACGGGGCGGCGAAAAGAGTCAAGCCTAAGCCACGAAGCAGGACGCCCAATGTCGGATCAATGGGGGCAAGTTTCGACGTCACCCAAATGACGGCATAGATCGCGACGGCTAACCACAGTTGCACGGAGACAATTTGTCGCACTAAAACTTCGGTGCTTGCGGGATGTCTCGCTATGCCGCGGCTACCGTGGATCCCGAAACCTTGATCAAGAGTTAGCGCGCCAAACATCATGACAGCGAGGGCCGATCCGTAGATGCCTAAGTCTTCAGGTGCTAATACGTGCCCCAAATAGGAAAACGCCAAGAAGCTGAAGCCCCTTGTGGCGACTTCTCCAAACCCCAGGAGAAGTAGGTTTCCTATCTTTGCCTTGACCATGTGAACTTTCTGGATTGCCTGAGAACTGGGTGATCTGGCCCTATCCTTTGGAATTCCGCTTAGGAAGAATCTACACCTCTTATGCCGATAAGGAAATCAGACTGCGGAGTTAAAGCCGATTCATGTTAAATATGCATGACACGTTCTGACTATGAAGCGAGAATCTCCATGAGATCCAGCCTAAGATTCATCCTGTCCTTAACGTTGAGTCTTCTCTTGTTCGGTTGTGGCCAAGATGCAACTCATACCGAAAATACAATGGAGAAGGCTGGGCCGACCATGCCCACTCAGATTGCCCCCAGTGAAACTGGCGGCGAGCGTCACTTTCTCGGTGAATACTTTCCCAACGCCGAGCTGAAAGGCGTGGACGGACGCACTTTCTCGTGGGCCGAGTACTCCGGTGGGAAACCACTGTTAATCTCAATTCGGGACGTCACGTGTCCGATCTGCAAGCGATATGGCCCCATCTTAAAATCTTACGAAGAGAAGTTGGCTGCCAAGGGTGTGAAACTCGTCTACGTCAATCCGATGTTGCACGATGATGTCGCCACGATGAAGGATGAGATTGCCACCTATCGTCTTGAGGGGCTCTATGTCGATGACCGCGATCAGAGAATCGCTAGAGCACTGAAGGCGCGTAGCACAGCCGAAGTCTTCTTATTCAATGCTGAAAGAAAGTTGGTCTACCGCGGTGCCATCGATGACAGCCAAGGAATCGGATACGTCAACAACGCGCGCAAGACTTACTTAGACGATGCTATTGAGGCGGTCTTGTCCGGCCGCGATATCAAGATTGACTCGACCACAGCTCCCGGGTGCATGCTTGATCTCGATGCACCGGTCACGGCCAACAACAAGGTCACTTTTCACGATCAAATCAGTCGCATCATGCAGAAGCGTTGCCAACGTTGCCATCGGGAAGGCGAGAATGCTCCGTTCAGCTTGGTCTCTTACCAAGATATTGCCGGGCGTAAAGGAATGATCAAGTACGTGTTGCGCAAAAACCTCATGCCTCCTTGGTATGCCTCGGACGAGCACGGTGGTCCATGGACCGATGACCTCCGCATTCCGGAAGCGGAAAAGCAAACAGTCTTAGATTGGATCAAGGCTGATTGTCCTGAAGGCGATAGGGCTAATGCACCAACGGCGATTCCTTGGGCTCAAGGTTGGAAGATCGGTACGCCCGATGCTGTCCTCCAAGTAAAGAAAAAGCTGAGAGTCCCAGAGAAAGGTCTCATTCCTTATAAGTACGTTGTCGTTGAAACGAACTTTGAAGAGGACAAGTGGATCGAGGCTCTCGAGTTGCGCTCCGAGCAGCCTGAAGCGATCCACCATATCTTGGTCTTCTATTACATGAAGAAGCACGAAGCTGTGAATGCCAAGTTTCTCGGTCACTTGGCCCTGCAGGGTTACTTCGCCATCTTCTCGCCTGGCGTCGAGCCAATCGTATATCCGAAGGATCGCGGTAAGTTGCTGAAGAAGGGCCAGAAACTCCTTTTTCAAGTGCACTACAATTCCGTCGGCAAAGAACTTTGGGATCAGCCTAGTATCGGTTTCAAATTCCGTAAGACGCCGCCGAAGCACAGTATCCTGTGTAGTGCGGCCTCAACCGATCAAATCCACATCAAACCGAATGCCACGAATCACAAGGTCACTGCGGAATATCGTATTCCAACGAAAGCGCGGATTTTCGGCTATACGCCGCATATGCACGCACGCGGGTCAAAGTTCTCAATGGACTTGATCTATCCCGATGGCAAGACTCAACGTGTCTTGTGGGTTCCTTCATTCAACTTTAATTGGCAACAGTCATTCCGACTGCGCGATCCATTTGACGTGCCAGCAGGAACCGTCGTTCGGGCGACAGGGTGGTTTGACAACTCCGACGCGAATCCGGCGAATCCGGATCCGAGTCAGGATGTCTACTTTGGTCTGCAGACCATCGACGAGATGATGATTGGATACTTCGAGTGGATGAAGCTCGAATAGCGTTCAAGTGCTGAACGCTCAAGCCCACAGTAAGTGAAGGGCTTATGATGGTTGGGCTGATTCTGTCACCTCGCCACCACAACTGGAGCCTGCTCCGGCGGTGCATCCAAAGCAATGGTCGGCGAATTGGATGGTGCGTTTCATGAACTCCGATGGCTCAAAGTCGAAGACCGTGAGGGGAGTTCCCGATTCGGATTTGACGTTCATGCCGAGCATCTGATTGAAGTCGCAGTCGTAGAGCGACCCGTCGTGTGCGATGCTCACCATGTCGCGACACATGACCGATTCCGCCGCTACGGGATTAAAGGCACCTACCAACTTCGCCATGTACGCTTCTAAATTGCCATGCCGATCTAAATCGCCCCGAAAGCGATGAATGGGCATGTTGGTGATGGCGAAGAGATTGTTGAAGCGGATATCGAATTTCTCTTTGAGTTCCCTTTTGAAGTCGGCCTCGAGTTGAGCTTGGGGTGCCGGTAAGAATGCTCCTGCAGGATTGTAGACGAGGTCCAGGATCAGCCCCGACTCCGGATCGCCATACCCTTGTCGGTTGAGCAGCTTAAGGCCCTCAATACTCTTGTCGAAAACACCGGATCCTCTTTGGCGATCGGTGAAATACTCTTGGTAGTAAGGCAAGGAGCAGACGACCTCCACTCCAACTTCAGCAAAGAAGCCGGGTAGGTGACTCATCGATTCGCCGGTTTGAGGATTGCCGTCAAATGTCACGGTCAAATTGTGGCGGACGAGGACCTTGCGACCGAGGGCTCGCGTGCGGCGAACCAGCATCTCAAATTGCGGATTAAGTTCCGGGGCACCACCTGTGAGATCGATGGTCTGGATGCTTGGGTTCGATTTGATGACTTCGATGATTCGCTCGGCAGTCTCGGCCGATAGATGTTCGGTGCGCTCTGGTGACGAATCGACATGGCAATGACGACAGGCCTGGTTGCAGAGTTTGGTCACGTTTACCTGAAGCACATTGACGGACCGCGGGCGTAACCCGACCCCATGAGTGGAGGCAGTGCCTAAAAAGCCGTATTTGTCATGAACTTGTGATCCGTCTTGCATCGTTTCTCCCAACGTTCAGAGTGACCGTCAGATTCCCTTCTTTTCCAGGCTGTTGTGCATTTGTACACCGTGGACCAGCGTGATTCCCGCTTTCATGGCGGCTGCGACATGAATCGCTTCCGTCATCTGATCTGGGTTGGCCCCGGCCTCCAGGCACTTTTCCGTATAGGCGTCGATGCAGTAGGGGCATTTCTCACTGTGGGAGATAGCCAGAGCGATCAGGCACTTCTCCCGTTTGGTGAGGGCACCCTCGGTCGACGTCACCTCGTTGTAATAGCTAAAGAAACTCTTCATCAAATCTGGACTGAATTTCCCGACTTCGGCAAAGCGGCCTAAATCTTCAGGTTCGTAGTAGCTCAAGGGGATTCCTCCGTTGTCTGGACTGCAATTTTCTTCAATCCGGGTTTTCACTGGTCTTCTTGGGAACAGAATACCGAAAAGACATGAGGTCAGGATAGGTGAGCGTAATTGTCTGTTAAAACACCAAAAAAGCCGGATTTAGAATCTCAAGTCTCCCAACTCATGGAGCGCTTTCAGGACTACACAGATAGTGAATCCGCGCGTTGGGACAAAGTTCAAACCTTGATGGACTCGCTGGGATCTTCAAAACTCACTAAAAACACGGTGAACCTGGGCCAGGAAGTGCTTTGGCGCTTTCTCAAGTCTAATGATCTCTTTGGCGGCCTCCCCGACGAAGAACTTGCTGGATTCATTGCCTTTGGTGCCTTCAAGACTCTCGAACCTGGCGAATGGCTCTTCCGAGCTGGCGGCGACTGTAATGTCGTTGTAGCGATCAAGCAGGGGGTTCTCGAGATTTGTCGGGAAGATTCCGGGAACGAAAACTGTGCGGCCCTTCTTGGCGTCGGCGAAGTCCTTGGCATGTTGGGGGCGCTCACTGGTGGCCGGCACCGTTCTTCGGCTCGCTTCCCTGAAGGCGGTGAGGTCTTGGTGATGGGCGCTGATAATTTTGATCGCGCCATCGAGACATTTCCCCAACTTTCAGCCGCTTTGACCCGGTCTTTGGCAAGGCGCCTCATCGGCGCGGTGCAACGTGGTGATATGAGCCGAGCGAAGAAACGGCACTTGGAAGGAAGCTTGGCCCATTTCGATATGTCGATGGTCCTTCAGAGCCTATTCTCCACCGAATCATGCCAAGGTATCTTGAAGATCACTTCGTCTTCCGGCGAGCTGATTGGCGAAATCGATGTAGCTGACGGACACGTACTTTCATGCGTCTGTGGTGACTTCATTGATCATGATGCCTTCCAACATCTGTTCTTTGCTGACAATTCAGCGAATCGTTTTGCCTTTGAAGAAGTCGAAGTGGCTTCTGACGAATCGCGGCCTAAAGGCGAAATTGCCGGGGTTTCGGGGGCCGGGCTCCTGATGGATTGCGCGCGTATTGCGGATGAAATGCAGCGCATCAAAGCCGGTCCTCTTGGCGATCCCGATTTAATTCTTAGTCGTGGTGAAAAGCTTACCAGTTGGCAAGATCCTGCGACCAAAGAGATCGCCCGTAGCATATGGATGTACCTCGAATCAGATCATTCGGTCGACGAGATCTTGGCCCAAGGCTTGGGTCGAGAGCACGATGTGCTGGTTGTCATTTTCGTTCTCTTCGAAAATCAGAACCTTGTAGGCACGCCAACTGAGTAACCCCGGCTCCAGGTGCCTTTTCGGCGCGGTTTTCCTGATCAAATAGATTCACGAGAAGATAAAACAAAAAAAAGCGGCCGACTCACGTCGACCGCTCGTGCTGTAAGTTTGAGGTACTTTTGCGACTCTCAAGGGGGGGGCTTGGGGGTCGCGGGTGGATCGGGATCGTGCCTCAAACTGACAACATAATCATCTATTTCATGACCATTGAACGGACTACATTGTCGTTTGTTGGTCTTTTCTGAGATTTGAGAGATTCTCGAGGTTGGTGGCAGAGAGCGGCGTTAATCCGCGCTGGCCCAAAAACGGGATGGGGAGAAATTGCGATCGCCGAAATCGTCCTTGCCGGTCAAGACCCGCGCAGCACAAGCGCCGACACCCCAAGAGCAAGTCACGCCGTGACCTCCCAAGCCGGAAACCCAAAAGAAGCCTTCGACATCGAGGTCCCATCCGATCACGAAATTTCGGTCTGGGGCGAATGTCCTAATTCCACTCCACACTTTGGCGATCGGAAGGTCATCGAGTTCTGGGATATGAGCGGAAAGTTTGTCGGTCAATAGTTGGGTGACAGACGGGTCGATGTCTGGGATGCCAGGTTCGACTAAGGTTTCGTCACACGCGCAAAGCAGAAGGCCACCGGATTCTGGGCGCAGGTACCAGTGGTTTTCGATATCCCAAATAAATGGCAACGATGGGTCGACCCAGTCGAGTGGACCAGTGAAGAAAAGATGACGACGAAAGGGGCGCCACGGGATCGTAGTGCTCCCGATCATGGCGCCAAGGCGAGCGGTCCAAGGGCCAGCAGCGTTGACGACAATATCGAATGGTTCATAACCGGCGTTGGTTTGAACCCCATCGATACGATTGCCATCGCGCACAATGTCGATCACCGTGGTCGAAAGAGCGAGGGTGACGCCTCGGCTTCTGGCTTCACGGATGTAGTACTCCAGGAGGCCTGCGACATCCACGACTCCGTCGCTCGGAGTGAAAATCGCGCTGTCGTATTCGCTCTTAACCAAGGGTTCGAATTCGAGGTGCAGGTCTCGGCGGCCAAGCATGCGGACATCGTCACTGAGCGCGTCTTGCTCTTGCAAGCCCGTCCGAATTTCCTCCAAGCATGCGTTTGATCCCAAAAGGAGCGAACCATGAGAGTCGAGGCGGAAATCTGCGCTTGGCCCTGCCGTCGCCTCTAAGAAACGACGACTGTCTTGGGCAACCTGAGCAATTGCGGCAGGTTGAACCACTTGGCGAATCATGGCGGCATTACGGCCAGAGGAATGGACACCGGGCAGACGTTCCTTGTCCATCAGGGTGATCTGGTAGCCCTCATTCTCACTCAAATGAAAGGCCGTCGCTGCCCCCGCTAAGCCGGCGCCGACAATGCAGACGCGAATTGGGTTGCCATTTGGAGCAGACATGTTTGTTCTCGTGCGTCGGAATCCACTCGTCTTGAATTCCAAATTCGGTAGCAGGGCACCAGCTGATTCTGATTCACGATATTCACAAATAGCGGTATCGGCAATCAGCTATCGACGGATCGCGCTCAGAGCCTCCCGCCTCAGAATTCTAAGCGAGGGTTTCATGGGAGAGTGGGAGCCCGGTGATTGGGCTTAGGGAGGTGTTCCCTCTACATGAGACAGCCTGGTACCGTTTTTTCAACCCAAGCGATCTTCTGATGGGCATGATTCTGGGTTTCACGGAGCGAAACAGAAGATGTCGCAGCTCTAATATTCATGGGAATTGGGTTTTCTGCCGATAGTAGAGTGCTAACCCACTGAAGTTGGCTTGCTTAGGGGGTCTTGGAGATTCCGGAAACGAGTCAATGGGCTACAAAAGACGAATCGACCCAAAGTTACTTGTGGACGTCCATTGCACCCTAATCCTTGGGTTGGACCGTAAGAATTCATATTAGGTGAGTGCAGACGGTCGATGACTGGCCGTTCATTCATGCGAGAAGAGCCAAAGCTCGGCAAACAGGAATACGATGTCGCGGAATCTGGAATACTACGTAGCACAGCTCGATCACTGGCCATTTGAAGTCGGTGTCGATTTGAACCTGGATGTTTCTAATTGCAAGAAGGAGCTGCCATTTCGCGCTCACATTCGATTAGAACTGAATCATCCAACGGATGATGGCCTGTGCACCGTCGAAGAAGAAGCGCTTCTTGTTGCAGTTCAAGAAGAAATTCTCAGCGAGCTGGACGCCAAAGACAATTGCTTTGTCGCTTCCGTCACTCACCGCAATGCACGCACTCTCGTCTTCTACATGCGCCAAGCACCAGATAGCAGCGCGCCAATCAATGAAGCGATGGAGAAAATCCAAACTCATAAATCTCACGTGATGTGGGAAGATGATGCTGATTGGACCGAGTATTCCGACGTTTTGATGCCATCTGAGAACTTCCGCCACCAAATCAAAGACCGCAGCGTCCTGCGGGAATTCGAACGCCGTGGCGATGATTGCTCAGAACTCCATAACATCGAGCCACGGTTCGCCGTTAGCGACGCCAAGAGTGCCGATGCCCTGGCCGAAGCCCTCCGGGAATCTGGATTTGGCGTGAAGGAAATCGTCCAATCCGAGAACAACGGCAACTCTGGCTGGCAGCTCACTGGCTTGGCTCAGAGCCCGCTGGCACTTGCAGTCCTCGATGAATTCCGTCCAGTTTGGTTGAACCTTGCTGACAAAGTTGGTGCTGAATACGCAGGCTGGAGTGCCGAGGTGATGCCAATCGATGCCGAACACGACAATACCGGTTGTGATGGGCATCTATCCGGTAAGGCCGAAGACTACACAGACGTCTCAAAGCCCGAGTAAAACCGACTGGCCGCCAAACTTTTGATTTTGGCGGCTTCGAGCAGGGGGAGCCCCATGAACCTACTCCTTGCACGCCCCTGGGAAATCGAGTCCGACGGTATCCTCCAGATCACGGGGGTTAGACGCGATCACCTCGCCAATGTCGTTGGCGTGACCCCTCAAAGTCAAATCCGCATCGGTTTCCCCGATAGTTGCCAAGGCATGGGGGTTGTCGACTCAGTCGGCGATTCCATTCGTATACGTCACGAACTCAACCCTGCCGATCCTCCAGATTCTCCGACCCCTTTGATTCACATCATTTTGGCGATGCCTCGCCCAAAAGTACTTGGGCGAATTTTGAGCCACATGGCGGCCTTGGGTGTCGCTTCCATTCGTCTCGTTCGAAGCTGGCATGTCGAGAAAAGCTATTTGCAAACCGATTTGACCAAGGAATCGAAGAGCCGAGAATTGCTCTTGGATGGCCTTGAGCAAGCTCGTGACACCCGCGTCCCTCAATTCGAAGTCTTTCCGCTCTTTCGTCCCTTTGTCGAGGATGAATTGGACCGGAAGTTACCTCATTCGAAGAGAATCCTCGCTCATCCGACCGACGCCAGTCCGATGGCGAAGGCCATGATCGGACGATCCGATTCCGTCGTGATTGCGATTGGCCCGGAGCGGGGGTGGACGCCCTTTGAATGCGATTTGCTCGCTGAGCACGGTTTTGAACGGGTGTCGCTTGGTGCCCGAATCCTCAGAGTCGAAACAGCGCTGACTGCTGCCGTGTCACAGGTTCAGCTGCTGCAGTCCATGGCCGCGCTCGCCGAAGACCAGTAGGTTCTTCGCGCCGAGCTGGTCACGTCTCTAACCGCCGTGTGGTTTCGCGGCATATTGCCCAGCCTGGGGTGGAAGATTCATGATGTTTTCTGGGTAACAGTCAGCAATGAACGCCGCCAAGTCGCGCACACTGACAACATAAAGAGGTTTGCCGCTTTGGTCCGTCACCGGGATATGGCGGTAGCCGCTCTCGCTCATCAGGTTGATCGCGAATGAGATGGAGTCATAGATCCCCAACGTCTCAGGTTGACGTGACATGACTTCTTGAACTGGGGTCGTAGCCAAGTCTAAACCCGCCAATACCACCTTATTGAGGACGTCACGCTCGGTGAAAATCCCCTCAATACGGTCGAATTCGCTGACAATGGCCGAGCCAATGCCGTTGTCTATCATCAGCTGAATTACCTCAGACAGAGGTTTTTCCGGGCCCACAGTCACGGCAGGTCGTAGTGCTAGTTCGCCTAAAGAAACGTCGAGGCGTTCCGCACCCTCATGTGAATCGCGTTGTGGTCGGAGAATGACATCGAGGTAGTTTTCTTCAACTGCTGCCACTGGGTCGTACATCGGTTCCAAGGTGCTTCTCCTAAACGATTTGAGGCTTGGGAACCTCGCACTATACAGCACCGAGTCAGACTTGTCCTCTCCAACACCCAAAATGCCCCAATTGAATCCGCTCTGAAAACCGTCAAAAAAGCAGAAGTCCTTTCTATGGAAGAAGTTGAACATCGTATTTTTCTGGGATCCGACTCCCGAGATATGAAGTTCGTCGATGACAAAAGTGTTCATCTCATCGTGACTTCTCCGCCTTATTGGCAACTCAAGGATTACGGGACTGAGGGCCAGATCGGCTTCCATGACAGTTATGAGACCTACATCAATGACATGAATCTGGTTTGGGCGGAGTGCGCTCGAGTTATTAAACCTGGCTGCCGAGTTGCCATTAATGTTGGCGATCAATTCGCTCGGGCCGAGTGTTATGGCCGCTACAAGGTGATTCCAATTCGCACGGAAATCATCCGTTGTTTAGAGAGCTTGGGATTGGATCACATGGGGTCCATCATTTGGCGCAAAGTCACAACGTGTAATACCAGTGGCGGCGCCAGTGTCATGGGCTCGTTCCCTACGCCGAGGAATGGTGTGGTCAAGTTAGACTACGAGTTCATCCTCCTGTTCAAGAAGCCTGGTCGTACGCCGCCACCTTCGAAAGAGGCAAAAGAAGATTCGAAGATGACGACCGAGGAGTGGAATCAGTACTTCTCCGGTCATTGGGAATTCAAAGGCGAGAAGCAGGTCGGTCACATTGCCATGTATCCGGAGGAACTACCGAAGCGACTCATTCGCATGTTTAGTTTTCCTGGAGAAATAGTCTTAGATCCCTTTCTCGGTTCGGGCACAACGATGGTTGCTGCCAATCGGCTCGGACGCCGGAGTATCGGCATAGAATTGAATCATGCCTTCGAAGAACACATGCAAGAACGCTTAGAGCTGTCGACCCCGATTGCTGACAAGAACATTGAGTTTATACGTGCCGGTGAAAACCAGTCCCTGACTGCTGAACGCTTGGTCGAGTTGAAAACAAAACTGCCTTACGAGTTCGTTGATCCTGTTGTCATGGAGAAACCTAAGAAACGTCGTTCAACCCAAGCGGGACCTACGGGCATGATTGTCCCAGAAACGGTCACTGTGGATGAGGTCATTTCGGGGCAAGAAGTGCTTCTGAATGACGGGCGTTTGGTGGTCTTGCGTGGCATTCAACTGGCTCCCAAAGACGATGAAGAAGCACGTCGTTTTCTGGTGTCGCGGTTGAAAGGGAAACGCGTCTTCACGAAGCATGGCGTCGTTGATGGCGACAAAGAAAGAGCTTATTTGTTGCTCAAGAATCGCACCAACCTCAACGCTCATTTGATCAAGTCGGGAATCGCTACTTGCTCCACCGAGGAAGAGCATCCCATGAAAGCAAGATTCTTGAAATACGAGAATCTGGCCCAAGAGAAACCAAGTAAGTAGTTGCTTTCTCACTTACCGGGCCAGTGCTCCATAGCCTCAACCCCACTGCTCGCCGGTGAATTCGGCCCCAATTTCGATTTGCGCTGTTGCAAAATCCAACACTTCTTTGATCACGATACGACTACTTGGGCAAGTTTAGCTTGTTGTCGGTAGGTGTTGGGCGTCGGTGTCTTGCGCCACCAAGGGAAGAGGATTCTGTCGCTCGAGTGCCGCCGTGTGTTTCGAGCAATAGAGTCTTTGTTTGCGAAGGCAAAAAAAGAGCCGAATAGCCCAATAGCTACTCCGCGTGGCGACGTCATACGGGGGGTGATACCAGCCAAAGGGGTGGGTTCTTAACCAAGAATTACTAATTTGATCGTCCGTTTCTGGTTTTCTCGGATATTTACTCACCAGGACGTGTCGCCCCTCATTCTCAATTCGAGAGAGTGATTCGAAATAGCGCACCTTAGAGCGACTTTTTTACGCACTTTCTTTGCTCCGTATTCTTCTATCATTGCTTCTGATACCCCTTGCCTAACTTCCTTTTCTAAAACTATTTGCGTCTCGATAGCGCCGTCACTCTCTCCCTTCTCGGAGCGGCTGTGTGTATGGAATTGCATCGTTTTCAAAACAGTTACCCGCTGCTCTCAAGGCGACACTGGTTTCTTACCGATCACCACTCTGGACGAAGGAAGAAAATGCACTCGAGAACAGGCAACCGTGAATACTCACGGCGTGCTCCAAGTCTCGGTGCGGAACCTCGTGCGCTACAGAACCGCTGCTACTGAGGAAAGGGTACATGAAGGACCAAACCATTAGTATTCTCGCGACGCATCAAGAATGCCGCGCGGAATCAAACAAAACCACACAATTGAGAGGGGTAACCCTCCTATTGTTGACCATGCTTTTATCGATACTTGCCGCCTGTGGCGGTGGTGGAGGAGGGGATGAGACGTCTACGATCTCAGCACCTCTAAGCGCCGGGATCGATGAAAACGTCCAACGCAATCCAGCGAATGTCATCAATGGAACCACAGCCTCGGCGGTGGAAATTGAGGTGTCATTCGGCCCGGATGTTGGCCCGAACGAATCATTTGAGGTCACGCTCAGTGACGGTGTCAATACCGTCTCTGCGGGCGGCACAGCCGTCGCAGGTGCCTCAATCACAGTTGGCCCAATTGACGCCAGTTCATTGAACGACGGCCCAATTAGCCTCACTGTGACGATCTCCAATGGTGCGAATTCCGTTTCGACGGAATATGGGTTTGTGCTCTTCAAGGACACAACAGCTCCAGAGCCAGCAACCTTGGTGACATTACCGGCAACCAGTGGTAATGCCTCAGGTGTGATCAACACCAACAACCAAGCGAATCTGGCAGTGGACGCGGCATTCTCCGGCACGGCTTCAGCCAGTGACCTCGTCAATTTGGTTGCCACCGATGGCATCTTGATGGTGACGTCGCTTGCCCAGAATGTCGTTCCAGGAAGCGTGAATTCCTTCATTGGCTTCGACGTGTCCAGCCTTACTGATGGCGCCATCACGATCAATGCGGTTGTAATGGACGCTGCAGAAAACTCGTCCATGACACCAGTGATGGCTCAAAAGGACGCAACTATTCCGACTGTTCTCGTGGCTCGTATTAATGCGACTGCGCAGAACCCAGCGAACGTCATCAACATCTTGACTCAAGCTGCTCCAGTCATCGACATCTCGTTCGATACTGTTGTCGTTGCAGGCGACATGTATGCGATTCGAGCAACCGATAGCAATACAACGATTTTTGAATCGACACCAGCGCCAGTGCCAGTCGGCGGTGGAACAGTGACGTTCTCGGGCTTGGATCTGACC
>JBLINQ010000135.1:0-13675 GCA_047639315.1 Planctomycetota bacterium | reverse complement strand
AATTGGCTCTTCACCAACAAACATCTCGACCTCAAAGGTGAGGTCATGCATCGGATGGAACGAGACATCCGGCTCCTTGAACTCATCGGCGTCCAAGAGTCCTTCGTTTGGCCCCCGTTTCAATACGCATCCACAGACCAAGTCGTCGTCGACGAGTTCTTGTCGGAGATCGGGGGTGAAGGGCCTTTGATTGTGCTGAACCCTGGTACAAGCTCCTGGTTTAAGAGCAAACGATGGGATCCCGACTACTACGCCTCGGTCGCCGACTACTTGGTCCTGAGTCGCAACGCGAAGGTTGTCATCAACTGGGGCCCAGACGAAATCGAAGTGGTTGACCAAATCATGGCAGCGGCGACGGCCAAGATCTTTCGTGCCCCTGACCTCAAGAACATGCGGCAAGTTGGCTATCTCATGAGCCAGGCTGATCTTGTTGTTGGTTCTGATACCGGCCCTGTCCATTTAGCGGCGGTCCAGAAGATCGACACGATCATCCTCTTTGGCCCCTACGATCCGCGGTTCTACTATCCATTTGGGCATAAAGAGCGAGCCGTCTACATGAACCTGGCTTGTAGTCCGTGTCGCTACCGAGACTGCCCCACCGTCGACTGCATGCGCCTAATCTCTCCCACCAAGATCGCTCACCTCTGTGACGCGGTCCTCGACGGCACCCCGATCCCCGAACCAAACCTCAAGCCCAACAAGGGTGCCCCGACTTAGGGCTCTGAAATAGCTGTCCTTTGAATGCCAAGCTATTATGGCTTGACTGGCCTTTTCTACGCGCAGTATCATTCACTCCCTAATCATCGATGACGACGTGCCCAGCATTCTGACTGGCACATCGCCAGCGTCTCAATTAAGTCATTGCACCGGAGCATCTCATGACAAAGTGGCTCGCAGTTGTTTTCGTGCTCCTTTTGTGTCGCCAAGGCCTATGGGCACAAACGAATAAACCGCAAGCAGAACCGCCCCCAAACGTGCTGTTTCTTTTTGCCGACGATCAACGTCCTGATGCCTTCGGTGCGGCTGGCAATCCTCATATCCACACACCGAACATCGATGCGTTGGCTGCGCGGGGATTTAGATTCTCGAGGAACTACTGCTTAGGGTCGATTCATGGTGCAGTCTGCATTCCGTCGCGCGCCATGGTCATGAGTGGGCGCACGCTCTACCGAGTTGCCATGGATCTATCGGGAGTACCAACGATTCCAAAGACGCTTGCAAGACGAGGCTATCGAACCTTTGGAACTGGCAAGTGGCACAATGGTCGCAGCGCCTTCCTCAACAACTTCCAGGAAGGTCAGGCTGTCATGTTGGGAGGCATGTCCAATCACATCAAGGTCCCTGTGCAGGACAAGATCAGTAAAAAGGAGTTCGGTGAACGCCGCATTGGCAAGAAGCCATCAAGTGAACTCTTCGCCGATGCCGCCATCAACTTCTTGCGGTCTGTTGACACCAAAAAGAAGAAACCTTTCTTCTGTTACGTCGCATTCACGGCGCCCCACGATCCGCGCCAACCAACTGACAAATCGCGTGCAATCTACGACCAGAAAAGGCCGCCATTGCCGGCCAATTTCATGCCCGTGCATCCGTTTCACAATGGTTGGATGGATGGGCGAGATGAGACCTTGGCGGCGTGGCCGCGAACGAAGTCGGTCATCGCCGATCAACTAGCCGAGTATTACGGTTTGGTCACCGACATGGACCGGCAGATCGGCCGCATCCTTGCGACCTTAAAAGCACAGGGTTTGGCGAAGAATACCATCGTCGTTTATGCGGCTGATCATGGCTTGGCCATGGGCAGTCACGGGCTTCTCGGCAAGCAAAGTGTCTACGAACATTCCATGGGCTGCCCTTTGGTCTTGGCGGGTCCTGGCATTCCAAAAGGCCAGAGTTCGGCATTCAGCTACCTCTTCGATTTGTTCCCCACGCTTTGCGACTTAACCAAAACCAAAAAGCCCGGGGGCCTGGAAGGCAAAAGCCTTAAGCCAGTGATGGATGGGGTTACCGATCGCGTGCGTAATTCGATTTTCTTGGCCTACGAGAATCTCATGCGAAGCGTGCGCAATGAGCGCTACAAACTCATTCGCTACCCTCTCATCGATCATCTACAGCTCTTTGACTTAAAGAATGATCCCCACGAGATGCACGACCTTGGCCAAGACCCTAAGCACACCACGCGGATTGAGGATCTGACCAAGATGATGAAAGCGTGGCAGGAGAAGATCGGTGATCCGCATCCACTCAAGATTGCGAAGCCACGCTCAAAAGTCCTGGACATCAAGAAACTCAAGCGCAAACCAGACCGCCATCAGCCCCAGTGGATCATCGACAAGTACTTCAAGAAATAGTCCTGATAGAAACGCAACCTTGAGTTTGCAACTGAAACAAATGACGACACGATCAAGAGACACCAAATCGATGAAGATGATTCTATTAGCATGCCTGTTGGTTCTCGCCAGTTGCGCAACGTCACCCAGGGTGCCACGCCGAGTTTCAAATCCTAAACGTACTGAGTCAGGATTCGAGAAATCGCAGCATGCCATGGTTGAACGGTGGTTCCCCGGACGCTCGAGAGATTTCATTTTCAGAGAATTGACCGGCGAGAAAAACGATGGCGCTTTTGAAGTGAAGTCCCTCGGCAATCAGATTGTCATCTCGGGAACGAACGGCGTTGCCGCCGCATCCGGTTTTCATTGGTACATCAAGAACTACTGCAAATCCCAGGTTTCGATTAACGGCGACACAACACCACTACCCAAGAAGTTGCCTCGTCCCACCAAGACTCAGCGACGCGCGACTCCATTCAAACATCGCAACTTCTTCAACTACCGCACTTTTGGGTACACGGTCCCCTGGTGGAATTGGCAACAATGGGAAAAGCTGATCGACTGGATGGCGATGAATGGCGTGAACATGCCACTCGCACCAACCGGCCAGGAAGCCGTTTGGCAGGCGCTCCTCACCGAACAGGGACTCTCCACTCAACAAATCAGTGAGTTCTTGGTTGGACCAGCATTCCTGCCTTGGGGGTGGATGGGAAACATCGACGGGATGGCCGGACCAATTCCCCGCAGTTGGATCGAATCTCACAAACGGCTGCAACAGAAAATCCTTGCTCGTGAACGCAGCTTTGGGATGACTCCGATTCTTCAAGGATTCACGGGACACATTCCTAAGGCCTTCGTCGATCGCAACAAAAACCTGTTGTATGTGAAGACCACAGACTGGGCAGGAATGCCGGGGACCTATTTCCTTGATCCAAGCGACCCACTCTTCGGCGAGTTAGGGAAACGCTTCATTCAAATTCAGACCAAGTTCTTTGGCACCGACCATCTGTATAGCGCTGATTGCTTCAACGAGGTGAACCCACCGAGCAAGGATACAGAGTTCATTTCGAATGTGAGTCGGAAGGTCTTTGCGAGCATGCGTGCAGCAGATCCCAAAGCGAAGTGGGTCATGCAAGGTTGGTTCCTCTTCTGGCAGAAAGACTTCTGGCAGGAGCCACAGGCACGTGCGTTTCTTGATCCGATCCCAGATGACAGCCTTCTGCTCCTCGACCTTTACGGTGAAAAACACACGGTTTGGGACCAGACAAAAGCCTTCTATGGCAAACCCTGGGTTTGGAACATCATCTGCAACAATGGCCAGAAGGTGAATTTGAGTGGCGACCTCAAGCAGATGAACATGAACCTCCAAAACGCGCGGACGAACCCGACTGCCGGAAATTTATCCGGCATTGGCGTCATGATGGAGGGCTTTGGCTACAACCCTGTTGTCCAAGACTTGATCGGTCACTACGTCTGGGACCCGAAGGCGATCGATGTGCCAAAATGGGTTTCTGAATACGCGACAAGGCGCTACGGCAAACCAAACGAGAGTGCGCGCTTGGCCTGGCAAAACCTCCTCAAGTCGGTCTACAGCCGGAGCATCATTGGCGAGAGCGCAATCTGCTACGCGCCTTCAGCCGTCCGTCCCGAGATTACAAGAGACTTGCCATATGGTCTCGACTACCCCGCCCAACCACTCTTCGATGCGGCCCAGAATCTCTTAGCCGCAGCCGGTGAACTGGAGGGCACAACGAGTTTTCAATTTGACCTCGTGCATGTCTTCCGTGAAGTGCTCATGGCAAAAGCAAATGTGCTCATTGCCAATTCGTTTAGCGCACTTGACGACAATGACTCCAAAGCCTTTCTGAACTACAAGTCAGACCTTCTCACTCTCCTTAAGGAGATGGACGAACTCCTCCAGTCGAACGAGATGTTTTTGCTCGGCCGTTGGATCAAGGAAGCACGCCGCTGGGGCATCACCGTCGATGAGCGCGACTCCTACGAGATGAACGCCCGTTCGATCGTCACGCTCTGGCAACCATCAACCAAGACTAAACTGAGAGACCATGCTTCACGTCAATGGCAGGGCCTCGTCGGAACTTTCTACTTTCACCGATGGAGAAGGTTCTTCGAGTACGGCGAGCAAGCACTCCTCAATGGACAAAAGTTAGACTTCGCCACGCTCGACAAAGAGCTACTCAAATGGGAATTCAATTGGGTTCACGACTCGGATGAATACCCGAGCGAACCGAGTGGCAATTCGGTGGAGATCGCATCTCGACTTGCGGAGAAGTACTTGCCCAAGAAATAGGTCATACGGTACCAAGGTCATACGGGGTCATACGGTACCAGGTTTAATTGCGTCACTCTTGGCAAAGATAGACCTGGTACGGTATGACCGGTATTGGCCGAGAAGTACTTGCCCAAAGAATGAGTGCTTAGTTCAAGTTACTCACAAACTCGACCATCCCTGAACGAGGTATCTGAAGGGCGTGGACACCTGCATAGAAATCGACGCGCAAGCGCGATACAACTTCACCCATGCAGTTCGTCGTGATGAGTGTGCCAAACAGATCGTCTTCAAGATCGATCACAACCTGAATCGATGATGTTGCATTCACCACGTGAAAGAACTGGGCTTCTTTGCGAATCCGGGCGACGACTTGATCATAGACGGTCGTGATTTGATGATTGCCCTTGATAGCGGTGAGCTGCGGGTAATTCGCGCCAGGGCTCGAAGGAATAAACTCGCCACCAAGCAAGACGTCTCGATACTCATTCCAGAACGAGAACCAATTCGCGATCATGGCGCGATGGTCGTCAGGGATTTCTGCCAACCGGACCGACAACTGCGGCACGCTGTAAAGGATGTTGAGAATCTGAAGCGCAGCGCCTTCAGCACTCTCTTCTTTTCTCCAAATGAACATGTCGCTATGAACTGCGGTCTCCTGCGCCATGATTCTCAGAGTTGTAACCTCGACTCGATTGGCGACGGCATTGTTGGGGGCATCGACGCCGCGAAACATATTGCCGTACTTGCGCATCAAGGGACCAATGTAGGGTTGGCGGAACTCAATCAGGATGTCTGGCTTCAAGGCAGTCAATCGGTTCGTGATTTCGGTCATCAAGAAGTCAGTGGCATTGTTGACGCTGGCGAAATCGCGACCATCTTCCTTGGTCAATATCGTATCGCCCGCAGCCCTGAACGAACCGATAAAGTCGAGCTTGAAGCCATCGAGGTTCCAGTCTTGGATGGCCTTGACGTAGGTGCCGACGATGTATTCACGAACTTCGGGGTAACGAGGATCAAGTATGTATGTCCCCTGCGATCGCCAATGGCTCAGATACTTGCCTTTGAAACGTTCATAGTTCTTGGCCTTCTCCCCCATAAAGGGCAAAGAGTACCACAGCAAAAACTTCATCCCTTCCGCGTGAACACCGTCGACGAAACCACGCATATTGGGAATGCGATCGGGATTCCAATCACCGGTGTAAGCGTAGCCACGATTGCCGTCTTTAGTTTGCCATCCGTCGTCAACGATGACCGCACCACAACCAAGACTCTTGGCGATCTTGCACTCGGCGATGATCTCTGCGGCGCTAATGCTCTGATGGTAGCTGTACCATGTTGAGTACATCGGTTCCTTGGCCGCATCAGGGACCTGCATCGGTGTGTATCGTAGATCCTCAGCCCACCAAGAAGCGACGGCGTCAATCGATTCATGAAATGGCAGTGCACGATTATCGATTCGCAGCTTGATCTCATAAGACTTCGTCTTGGGCATCTTCTCCTGAAACAGTCGAATATCGGAATGAAAATGAACATCTTCTTCCTTCAAATAGCACACGATCTCAGACTTGTTGAGCGCATCCGAGAGAGAGATCGTCATGCGGTTGTCTAACGCCGCATTATGGAAGGCAAGGACCGGAGCGTTACTGGAGGCCTTCGAGGATACGCCACTTTTGTAGTAGCTGACTTTGTCGATCTCTGCTTTGGGGTTCCAATAGCCAATGATATCGATCGAAGGGAAATCGAATCGGATCGACACCGGCTTCAATTCCGAAGCGACATCAGCCGTGAACCTGAAGGTCACAACCTGCACTCCCTTCGTCGTCTCTGCCATTGACTTGTTGACCCGAAAAACACCCAAGTCACCAACAACCTTAATATCTGCCACGTTGATCTGAATGGGTTGCGAGGCCCGCCAGGAACCATCATCAAGCGCAGCCGTGGGCGCTGAAGATGTACAGGCAAACATCGCAGACAAAAGAATGATCCCAAGACCAATGCGTGCCAGCAAAGAAAAGCTCATACGATCGAAACTCCTAGGTCCGGTGGGGATTCTCATGAACCTCATCATCATGTATTCGATGCCCAAATTCCATCCGACAAATTCCGACAATTCTTCTGTGCCAGCCAGCGCAAGAATCGATTGATCTCGTGGGTTATTCGGACGACGCAACGGGTGACAAACCGTCAGCGTTACTGAAGGAAGTCGAATTAGCAGGGTGTGAGGCCGATGGCACTCTAAGGGACAGGGGTGTGGGAGTGGTCGTAGCCACTCAGGTGTTTTTCAGGTTCCATCTTTGGCAGAGCTTTTTGCTCAGTAGCAGCTTCGCTCGAATTTCGAGTGGCACCAGTGGCAATGATTTCAATCACCTCGCCATGTCCGAATTGGATTGTGATTTTGTTGTTGGCACCAGAAAAGCCATCGACGGCAATGCGATCAATTTTGAATCCATTGACGACGGTGCCATTGGTCGAAAGATCTTCAACCTCGACACGATCCACTGACACCAAGCAAATGCGGAAGTGCTGACGCGAAATTTTGCGGTAACTCTTGTGAGATTCGAGAGCGACCTTGCTGAGGCGAATGCACTCTTCAGCACGCGCAACACTGAGCCCACACATACGCGACCGACCGACCACCAAGCATTGACCTAATCGTATGGTCGCTTTTGATCCGTTGAAGAGACCTGAAAGTCCTGTCACTTCAGCAGTTGCCGACCCGTCGTATGTTGCTTTGTCGATGTCCATATGAAGGCCCATTGTAGTGTTTGCCCCGCTTCCACCAATAGAGTATTCACCTACAAGTATGAAAAGTCATTGGGGCATAGTCCACCAAATAGACATAAAAAGCTATTTTTAATCTACTTAAAGTCGATCTCAGTCCTGGCCTGCACTTATTCCGCAACTCACTTCGAGTTGTTCAATCCGGTGCGGCATCGGAATTCGCAACGCCATCCTGTTGTCTTGAACACTGGTGAGGGTCACGGGTTTCTCAAGCAACTTCATTCCATTGATCGAAAAACTGAGCGTGCTGGCTTTGGGGTCAAGCCTGAACCGAAGAACGTATCGCTCGTTGTTCTCAAATTTGAATTTGGAGTTCGCACTGCTTTTGAGAAACGCTGATCGGTAGTTTTCTAACTTCCCAGACCACGCCACCACTTGCCCGAAGTCGACTGATTCCATCAACGACTTCTCAAGCCCATGAAGTGCCAAGTGCTTGAGCGGATTCGATTCCAATCGACTAAGCAGGGCGACGTGTTGACCAAAGAAACTGAACACCATGAATTTTGGTGACTCTTTCAAACGCGGAGATGTGCGGTAGGTGACAGTCACTTCCAGTGGCACATCCTTAAGTCGAGCCGGAACGCTCCAACTCAAGGGCTCGATATCCGTAGGTGACATTCTCATCGATGGCAGAATGACTGGGCGATCAAGCGCGCCCTTTCGGAGCGCCATATCACTCGGCACCTGAAAGTCTTTCAATTGCTCCGTCGTTTCAAAGTCCCAGAGAAAGGCAACATGACTCGGCGAAAGAGAAAGAACTTCAATACGACCATGCTTCTCTTTCACCATCGTGGCAATCTCGACGCGTTCGCGACATTCGTCGGCGATCGAACGAATTGACTTACGATTCGATCGATACCAAGGTGACACCTTAAGGCTCTTCGAAGAAGTAATTTTGGTGACCAGGGCGAGTGCATCTTCCCACTTGTTCTTGCGGTAAGCCACGAGCGCTTCGCGCCACAAGCGAAAGGCCTGCTTGCCCTCGACCGTCGTCACCTTGACGAGCTCAGTCCAAGCCGATTCAAGGCGCGACGCCATGAATGTTCGGAAGAGATCTTCTTTAGGGAGTTCGCTCAAAGTCGACTCCACCGTCACTAAGTCTGAATCGCAATACGACAACCATGCTCTGACTCGTATCGATTCAACCCCTTTCATCGGGCTCATCGCGGCAAGGCATTCCACGGCCAACTCATTCGCATGAAAACGAACCAGATCGGATTTACCCGGGATCTTGATCGAGATGATTTGGCCTTCAACTTGATCGACAACGAACTTGGAAAAAGAACGTCCTGACGTCAGACTCAGGAGCAAGTCAGAATCGAAGTTCCTGTTCTCAAGAGCAATCAGTGCACTCTCCATCCAGCTTCGTGAGTATCGTAGAACTTCACGAACCGTGACAAACTTCTGCATCAGTAGGTCTGGCGTTTTCGTCATATCACCGAGAACATCTGAGAAGGTCGCAAACCGGCTTATGAGGGGAGTGAACTCTCGAGTACGAATCTCGGGTGACCCTAAGGGTGGCAACATGCTAACGGTCGCGAGCAGATTGGTCGCTTGACGAAGGAGCTCGCCCCGGCGCTCATGAACTCGATCATCAAGACTCTTGATGCGTGTCGTATAACCATCACCAAGGCGACTCGGTTCTCGTTGCCGCAAGGCATCAAGCCCCTTCGCAACACCAGCAAAATCATTGGTGCTCAAGAGACTACGGAGTTTCTCAATCTCACGATCAAAGTCCTCGCGCCAATCACCCATGATTTCGAGTACGGCGTCTTCCCGGGCCTGCGCTGCCACAGCCGTCGGGAATCGGCTCGTTTGATCTTGAGGAAGCGCTTCGAGGACAGCAATAAAATTGGATCTCGTCAGATAAGGAAAAGTGCTGGCTCGTTCACCAGCGGCCAGTCGAAAATAGACAAGAGCGTCTTGCTTGGAAGCACTGGCAATCGCTCTTTCGCGCGTCCCGAGGAGCTGTTCCACTTTCAAACGTTCGTTCTCAAATTGAATGCGCACCCACTTGGGCAATTCCTCGAAATCGCTTCCGAGTACACGCGCGAAGCTCTCCTGGCATTCAGTACTCAATGATTCACGTGCCGCCTCAAAACGCCCAGACTCGATCTTGCTTCGCACGTCGTCGAAGGATCGAACCATGACGGCTTCGACGTGGGCTTCTTCATACTTTTTGGGTGCAGCTGGTTTGTTCAAAGGCGTGGACGACTCGGCGTGGTCTTTGCCAGGGTTCTGCTGAGGGCCAACGGCGGGTTCGTCGTCATCGAAATCAACCACCATAAAAGCAAGGGCGACCACAAGGATGGCACACGTTCCGCCGACAACGGCCAAGACGCCTTTGCTGCGATAACCATTCCGAGCACGGGGGTGAGCCGCCCGAGGCGCAGCCCCTCGCTTGATAGCTCTCAGATCACGCAGCAACTCGCCGCTTGTTTGGTAGCGATCATCCCGCTCTTTTGACAACAACTTGTCAATGATGGCGTAAAAGTCGTTCGACAAGATGGGATTGAGTTCAGTGATCGCCTGCGGTTCTTCGTAGAGAATCTTGGTGATGACCGCGCCAACAGAGGGCCCTTCGAAAGGGGAAGTTCCGGTGACCATATGATAGAGAGTGGCGCCCAAGGAAAAGAGGTCGGTCCGCGCATCAACGCCATCAGGGTTCTTCGCTTGTTCCGGCGACATGTAGGCCGGCGTGCCGACCGAGTGATTCTGACTAGTCATCGAAGAGTCAAATTCGATCTTTGCCAGCCCGAAATCGGCAAGCATCGCATTGCCATGGCCGTCGACCATGATGTTCGCAGGTTTGACGTCGCGATGAATGATGTGCTCACTGTGCAGCTGAAAGAGCGCTTCAGTAATCTCGATGGCAAGCTCGATGGCCTGCTCTTCAGTGAGAGGACCCTCGCGTTCCAACAAATCCCGAATGCTCTGCCCCTCGATGAGTTCCATCACGAAGTAGCAGGACGACTCATGGACGCCCGCATCAAGAGCACGAACGATGTGGGGGTGATTGAAGCGCGCGGCAATGCGCGCCTCGCGCATCAAGCGGCCGATGATCTTCTGGTTGGCGAGGACAGCTTCATCTAAGACTTTCACCGCTACCGAGCGGTCCATGCCTTCTTGGCGAGCGCGATAGACCGTGGCCATTGAGCCACGGCCTAAAACTGACTCAAGAATGTAGCCCGGGATATCTGGAAACCCGGGATCCTTCTTTGCGCTCATGGTGCCCTAATAGCCGCTTGAAGCGAACTTCTTGAGGGCCTTATCTGCTTCCGGTGGTGTCAGGTCAAACACAGCCTTAAGAGCCTTTTCCTGGGCCTTTTCTTTGCCCTTGGTGTTTTCCATGACGACAGTTGCAGGCCAATTGGACTTCATGGAATGGATAAACTTCGAAAGCCGTCCCTTCTTCTTCATCATCCAAGAGACCATGAGGTGACCTTTTTGCGTGTCCAAGAAGGTGAGCTCTTTCATCGTCGACAGCTGGAAGACGTTCTTGGTATTCCGCAGTCGATTCTTCGCCATGCTCTTCTTGACGCGAGTCTTAAACTCGGCCTTCTTGAGACCTTTCTGCCGCGCTTCGTCACCTTCACCCAGACCATAGGGGTCATCATAGGATGCACACTGGAGACGACCGTGAACCTCACCTTGAAAGTAAAGGCCCATGCTTTCACGCAACCAACCAGGCGTGAAGTTGTTATTAAATTTGTGGCGATCAACGCAGTGATGGCCAACGAGGTGACACATGACTGCTGCGACGAAGATAGCATCGTTTGGTTTCAAGTGAGTAACCATGACATTGCGTGATTGATCACTTGGTTCTGTGAACCAGTTCGAGCCCGAGTGATTCTTGATGAATCCATCGACGCTCCAAACAGGGTTGTTGTTCGCAAACCACTTGACGTACTTACGGTAGTCGCGCTTGTTCGCCAGAATAACGCCCATGCACTTGCGGCCGTTAGACCAGAATTTCTTCCAGCTTTTGTAGCCAGCGTCAACAGCAAACATATTGTAGCAACGTTCCGCTTCACTCATGATTTTCGTCATCTTGCCTTTTGGCAATGATGTGCACCAAGTGAAGTTTGGAGATTCGAAGAAGTTCATTTTCTTGCCAAGTGCCTTGGCAATCGCACTGACTTCTTTCTTGTCGCGGTCATCGGTGAAGGAAGCAAGTCCTTCGGTAAATGCCGTATAGCTTGGCTCGCCTGCCGCCCGAGCGACTTGGGAGCTATTCGTAGTGCCAGCGATTGCAACGAGGCAGAGCGCTGTCATGGCAAACTTTAGACTGATGTTTCTCATTCCTTCTCCTTCGAACCTCTGTCGATCCCTCTATGATTTAGGGGAACTGTCGAGATCGTACTTTTCCATCTTCCTCTGAAGCGCGAAGCGACTGATGCCCAATAACTTCGCGGCTTTTGTCTTATTTGATTTGGTCCGTTGTAGGGCCTTATTGATTTCACGAGACTCGATCGATTCGATCAACTCGTTCAAATCATGAAACCCTGACTCCTCGCCGACCAAGAGTTCAACTTGCTCGTGGATGTGACTCGGTATATCCGACTTCTCGAGGACGTCGCCGCCCAGCGCCACCATAGAGCGCAGCTCATTTTCGAGCTCCCGTACATTGCCCGGCCAATTATACGACTTCAGAAGCTCCAGTGCCTCCTTTGTCATCGACTTCCTCTGTTGACCCGTATCGTCGGCAAAAATTCTAAGAAAATGCTCGATAAGGCTCGGAATGTCATCTTTTCGTTCTCGCAGCGGTGGCACAACGATCGAAACGACCTTGATACGATAGAAGAGGTCTTCTCTGAATTCGTTTTTCTCTATTTGTTCGCTCAAATTACGATTTGTGGCAGTAATGAGCCTGACATCAATTTTGAGGGTCTTTTTGCCACCAATCGGGCGCAATTCCCCCTCTTGGAGAACCCTCAGAAGCTTGGTTTGGAGCTGAATCCCCATGTCGCCAATTTCGTCGAGAAAGAGGGTGCCCCCGGACGCCGCGGTGAAAAGACCGTCACGATTCGTATTGGCCCCGGTAAAAGCGCCCTTGGTATAGCCGAAGAGCTCGCTTTCGAGGAGCGACTCGGGGATGGCACAGCAGTTCTCGGAAACAATTCTGTGATGGCGGCGATCACTCAAAATATGGACAGCCTGGGCCACCACTTCTTTGCCAGTGCCACTCTCGCCTGTGATCAACACAGGCAGATCTGAGGCAGCCACTTTCTTGACCAACGCTTTCAGGTCACGCATGACGCTTGAATCACCGACCAGAGAGCCGCGATAGCCGATGCGATCAAGGTTGTTGACATCCATTGGCTGTGAGCCATCACGAACGGCAGCACGCAGCCTGGAGTCTTGCTCTTCAACTTGAACGTGTAGCCGCTGGTTGGCTTCCTCAAGACGCCGGCTCTTGCTCACGACCTCATCGTAGAGGCGGGCATTCTCGAGAGCGACCGCGGCGTGATCGGCCAGGATCTTAAGGAGGCGAAACTGGCTACGCTTGAATACACCTTTGTGCAGACGGTTATCGATGTACATGACGCCGAGAACACGGTTCTTCACTTTGAATGGAACGCACATGACAGAACGCAGTCCCAGGGAATGAACACTTTCTTTGGCCCCGAAACGATCATCATCAGCGGCGTTGACGCAAAGAACAGCCTGTCCAGATGTGCTCACCTGGGTGGCAATTGACCAACTGATGGCGAACTCTGGGGCACCAACCTCTTGCTGTTCAAAATTGCGAGCAACTCGAAACTCCATCTCCTGCTTGCCAACAAGGATCAGGAAACCCCGTTCGCCCCCGGTCAGGTCAATGGCGTTATCGATGATGAGGTTGAGCAAACGCTCGAGTTCGTGCTCGGTGTTGAGCGCTGAGGCAATGCCCTGAAGTCGCAAGAGAATCTCATTCGAAAGGGGCTCCGTGTCCTCTTCCAATTGGAGGTCGCCGCCTACGTCAAGCGTAGCTTGAGTCAGAGTGTCGGCGTAGATATCGGTTACGACCTTGGGCTCAAGACAGAGTTTCGTCCCGCCCAATTGAACGACGTCACCAATCGCGAGCTTGCTCTTACGAACTCGACGTCCGTTCAGGAAAGTCCCGTTTTGACTGCCAACGTCAACGACCATCCAGTTGCCATCGACGAATTCGATCTTGCAATGATGCCTGGAGGCACGAGGATCTTCCAAGGGCAAGCTATTGTCGTGTGCCCGCCCCAAAGTAATGGTCTCACCACGCAGATCGTAGTGTTCCTGCGAACCAGAATCTCGT
>JBLINQ010000134.1:0-13828 GCA_047639315.1 Planctomycetota bacterium | reverse complement strand
GCATTCTTCATTTTGAGGTCAGCACGCCAAAGGAGCCTGGCTCCGTATTGGAAGCGGAAGATGCCGGCGGGACGCCAGCGCTCCCAGGTTGCGTGCTCACGTTTTTTTTTGCAATCAGCGGAATGAAACGAGATCAACCTAAGACAGGACACCAAGTGCCCGGCTGCGGATTGGCGTTGGTTGCTACCCACTGAGAGTTCCGAGGAGTCGGCAGGCCTGCAGGCGCCTGGCTCCGTACGACGAACTTCATAGAGGGTGGCAACCACACCTGGGAGCGCTGGCGTCCCGCCGGCATTCTTCATTCTTCGAGTCGGCACGCCAAAGATGCCTGGCTCCGTATTAGTAAGTCTTCGGCGATGCCATGAGTGCTTCGATTTCCTTGATTGATCGAGGAACACCTCGGCTCAGGACTTCACAGCCGTTCGCGGTAATGAGGATGACATCCTCAATTCTCACTCCCAGAGCTTTCTCGCGGATATAGGCCCCCGGCTCGATGGTAATAATATGGCCAGGTCTTAAGACACGAGAAGCACCTGTGGGGTCATGAACTGCCATACCAACGTGATGCCCCAAGCCATGTGAGAACCTGCGGGCCAACTTGTATTTGGCAAGGACTCCCCTTGCGATTCGTTCCAAGTCGGCGATGCTCACGCCGGGGCGACATGCTTTGATGGCCGCTTGCTGCGCTTCCAAGACGGCGTTGTACACTTTCTTCTGGGCAGGGGAGAACTTCCCGTTGGCCGGAAATGTCCGCGTGACATCGGCGGTGAAGTAGCCGTAAGAACATGCCGCATCCACGACGATGATGTCACCATCGCTCATCTTTCGAGATGCCCGATTGTAATGAAGCACACAAGAATTCAGCCCAGACCCAACGATCGCGGCATAGCCATGCCCTTGAGCTCCTCCAAGCTTGCAGACGAACTCCATGATCGCACCAAGTTCATACTCGTGGCGTTCTGGCTCTGCGGCTTTGATCACTTCGATCATGCCCTTGGCTGTTAACTCAGAAGCTCGGCGCATTTGGGCCTGCTCGAATTTGCTCTTCGTCGCGCGCAAAGAACGAAGGATCGGACTGAGGTCATTGATCTTCTTCTTGGGGTAGCGCTTGGTAATCTGTTCAAGGAGTAGATCTTCTCGCGAAAGGAGCCCGTCGATCTGGCGTCGGATAGGATGATGACTACGATAGAAACCTGTGGCACTATCGTTAATGATCATGCCCAACTCGGCCGGTGACTTCGGGATCCAGAGTGCGGACGCCCTCTTCACGAAACCATCCAAGACCTTGGCCACTTTCCTGGCATCAAATGAAACGTCTTTGATTCCTGTTCGGGCTTGAAGATCAATCAGACCATCGTGCTGTTTACCTTCCCACGATTCCTGAAACTTGCTGGTCTTCGGGACCAGGAGTGTTGCTTTCTTCTTCTTGGCATCGAGAAGCAAATAGGCCCCCTGGACCTCTAAGCCAGTGAGATAGAAGAAGCGATTGTTTTGGCGAAAAATGGCGTAGGACCCAGTGGGACGAGCCCCTGAAATCAACGCCACTCCGCTCTTCATCGACTCCATAACCGCCAGCCGTCTGGCTGCCAGTTCTGCAACTGGAGGGACCCAAGACGGGGCCTGAGCGACCAATCCCAAGGGCATCAGCACAAGGACAACAAGGATTGAGAACTTTGCCACAGCGTTTCCTCTATCTTCCAAGATCATCAGCATTTCCTCTCGCTGCCCGTCGGGTTAGACTCCGCAACGAGTCAATTCAAGAGAAGAAGCGAAAATGGCCTACAAACCATCAAAGATCGAACCGAAATGGCAGGCATACTGGTCTAAGGAACAAACGTTCAAGACTGACGCCGAGACCAATCGCCCAACCTACTATGTTTTAGACATGTTCCCCTACCCCTCTGGGTCCGGGCTCCACGTCGGCCATGTCGAAGGTTACACGGCATCGGACATCATGGCACGTTATAAACGGCATCAAGGCTTTGAAGTTCTCCACCCAATGGGGTGGGATGCTTTTGGCCTACCCGCTGAGCAGTATGCCATCGAACAAGGTGTCCACCCGGCGAAGTCAACGCGTGCCAACGTCGAGAATTTCCGTCAGCAGTTACAGTTGCTCGGCTTCTCTTACGATTGGGACCGTGAAGTCGGAACCTACGATCCAGAGTTCTTCAAGTGGACTCAGTGGATCTTCCTGAAGCTCCTGGAACATGACCTTGCCTATCAAACCGAAGTGCCCGTGAATTGGTGCCCAGCCTTGGGCACCGTGCTTGCCAACGATGAAGTTATCGACGGCAAGAGTGAACGTGGTGATCATCCGGTCATTCGCAAACCTATGAAACAGTGGATGCTGCGAATCACAAAGTTCGCTGAGCGTCTTCTCGAAGGGCTCGACCGAGTCGATTTCCCCGAGTCGATCAAGCTGATGCAGAAAGATCGGATTGGTCGTTCTGAAGGGGCCGATGCCACATTCAAGATCAAAGGCCATGATGCGGCCTTAGAGATTTTCACGACACGGCCTGACACCATGTTTGGCGCAACATTCTGCGTCTTAGCACCAGAGCATCCTCTGGTCGACGTGATTACGACTGCAGAGTACAAGGAAGCCATCACCTCCTATGCCGCTTCCTGCGCCGCCAAGTCTGATATTGAGCGTTCAGGTCCAGAAGCCGGCAAGACCGGAGTCTTCACGGGCGCGATGGCGATAAATCCAGCCAACGGTCGGGAAGTTCCAATCTGGATCGCCGACTACGTCATGATGGGTTACGGCACTGGCGCAATCATGTCGGTCCCAGGTCACGACGAGCGCGATTGGGATTTTGCCACCAAGTTTGAGCTCCCGATCGTTGAGGTCGTATCCGGCGGTGACGTCACCCAAGAAGCCTACGTCGGCGAAGGTCCTCACAACAACTCTTCCTTCCTTGATGGCATGAACAAAGCTGACGCCATCAACGCCATGAACAACTGGTTGGAAGAGAATTCTCATGGCAAGAAGATCGTCCGCTATCGCTTGCGCGACTGGATCTTTGCCCGTCAACGTTATTGGGGTGAACCAATTCCGGTCATTCATGATGAGTCCGGTCAGATTCATGGCCTCCCGACATCAGATTTACCAGTTGTGTTGCCTGATGTAGAAAACTATCAACCCACCGGAACGGGTAAGTCGCCGCTTGCAACTCGCGAAGACTGGGTCAATCAGAAGGTCCCTGGGCAAGAAGCCATGGGCAAGCGGGAAACTGACACCATGCCGGGCTCGGCTGGCAGTTCGTGGTATTTCCTGCGCTTCATCGACCCTCTCAACAACGAGGAAATGTGCCGAACAGACCTGAGCGACAAATGGATGCCAGTAGACCTCTACATCGGTGGCGCCGAACACGCCGTCGGACATCTGCTCTACTCCCGCTTCTGGACCAAGTTCTTGCACGACCTGGGCCTTTGCTCGGTCGATGAGCCCTATGCCAAGCTCGTCAACCAAGGCATGATCTTGGGTGAAGACAATCGCAAAATGTCAAAGCGATATGGCAATGTCGTGAATCCAAACGATGTGGTGGCCGAGCACGGGGCCGACTCCTTGCGCATCTATGAGATGTTCATGGGGCCGATTGAATCTGAGAAGCCTTGGAATACAACCGGCGTCGATGGTATTCGCCGGTTCCTAAGCCGCCTTTGGCGCCTCTACTTCAATGAAGAAAATCAGCTGCTCGACGCAGTTCAGGATGTTGAGCCAACGCCCGAACAAGCTCGCCTGTGGCACAAGACCATTGAGAAAGTCACAAAAGACTTCGAGACCCTCCGGTTCAACACCGCGATTTCGCAGTTGATGGTTTTGGTTAACGGACTTACCAAAGATACGATTCGCCCGAGGAAGATCCTGGAAGACTTGGTAATCATGCTATCGCCGATGGCACCCCACCTCAGTGAAGAGCTGTGGAGTGCTTTAGGACATGAGGGCGGCGTGAGCCGTGTTGCTTTCCCCGAGGCCGACCCGAAATGGTTGGTCGAAGATGAAGTGGAAATACCTGTCCAGGTGAATGGCAAAGTCAAAACTCGCCTGACAGTGCCAAAAGACATCTCGGAAGAAGACATCAAGGCCATGGCATTCGCTGATGCAAGAATCGCAGCTATTATCGAAGGTAAGGAATTGAAGAAGTTCCTCTATATCCCAGGCCGCATGGTCACGATCGCCGTCAAGGGATAGCCCAAACCGACGCACGATAGATGAGCAAAGAGAAAGGGCGGCTTGGCGTTAATGCCAAGTCGCCCTTTTTAATCTTCTACCGTTATCACGATCCCATCATTTCGCGAGGCTTGCCTTCGCTCGATTCAGGAACAGCTTGGTCGTCTCAGGTGCGTAACCTGCAGCATCAAGACGCCCAAGAATCATGTAGCCAGAAAATTCGCGGCCGCTGTACACGTACATCGAAGCCAACAGAAGATTCGAGCCCTCGTCATTGGGGTTATTAATGAGATATCGTTCCAATGACTTTGTCGCTTTGGTCACACCCGGACCGCCGAGTAGTTCATTGTACAGAAGGCCCTGATCTAACAGGTTCTTCTGATCGCCCTCGACTTGTCCGATCATCGCCCACGCCGCCGTTGGGAAGTCACCAGCAGTGATCAAAGCCGCGCTCATGCGCCCCAAGCCGTCTTGGGTGCCGTCGTGGATCCATGCCTGACGATAAGCCTCAGCCGCTTGTTTTGCGTTTCCAGATCTCATCAGATTGTCACCGAGTGATCTTGCTGAAGCGAAAGTGAGACCACCATCGACTCCGTCGATAATGGGCACAACTGCAGGACCCGGCGATGAACTTGCATCACCTGGTGTCGTCACATCCGCACCTGTGCTGGTATCGATGATGACGAGGTCATCTTCACTCGCGAATGGATCATCGTCAAACCCACCGGATGGTAGGTAAACCGTCGAGACATAAGGTTCGCGGTAAGTCACATAGTTCGTCGCATAGTCCCGATATCCGGAATAGAAAGCTGACGACCAATAGTATGGGTAATAGTATCCGCGGTAGCGAGGATAGTAATAAGGCAGGAAAAAATTGCTGTTGAAGCCCCAATTATTCCACCCAGGGTTGCCCCAGAAAGTGTTGGAGTAATAGCCGAAACCACCGTAGTAGCCAAAGCCGAATCCATTACCGCCGAGGCCAAAGAAGAAGTTATTGCGGAGATTATGGCGGTGATTGCCACGACCCCCTCGATTTCCTCGGCCGTTGCCGCGATTGTTAAGGCCTCCGCGGTTACCACGGTTGACTCCACCAGCGCGGCCATTGCGGTTGCCACGGTTGGCTCCGTTATTGTTGCCGTTATTGTTGCCGCGATTACCATTGGCACCGGGTCCATTCCCAGGATCGTTGCCACGGCGATTGGTGTTGCCTGCTCCGTTACGGTTACCAGTGCCGCGATTCCGATTGCCACCGTTGGCATCTGGAGTCGTGCTTGAAGGATTGCGGGCATTGCGATTGCTGCGACTGTTAGCTCGTGGTTCGCGCTTAACGCCAGCCTTGCCATCACGATTTGCCGTTGGCCGATCGCTGACACCACTTCGGTTGGCACTGTTGCGGTTGGCACCGCTTGCTCTTGTCTGCCCTTTGGTCGTTCGGTTGGTGGCAGTTCTGGAATTGACATCCGAACGCCCCCCAGAACGATTCAAGCGATAGCTTGAGGCACTGCGGTAATTGCGGTTGCTACCTCGTGATTGGAATCCGGTGAACCCCTCAGAACGATTCCCAGTCGCGGTCTTTCCACCGCGATTGGTTCTCGAAGCCGTTGTTCTGTTTGAAGATGCTCGCCCTGTCGTACGGGTATTGCTCGAAGCATTACGCCCTCGACTTGAGAACGTTGTCCTGTTGGAAGATCTCGAATCTGCCAGACGTCTTGAGCTGTTGGAACGCGTACTCCTGTTCGCCGACGTGCGGCCACGAGAAGTCGAACTTCGACTCGGGCTAGCCATACGGGGGCTGCCGCTGTTGCTGCCAAACCTCGATGAGCGTGTATTCGACGAGCGCGAGCTGGGATTGTAACGGCTCGAGCTACGATCACGGGAACTGCCAAGAGTGCGGCTTCCACCAGATCGTGAGTTACGGCTGCTTCCAATTGACGAGCGCGAGTTAGATCGGCTTGAGCCAATGTTGCTTCGAGGCGCTGATCGTCGGCCTGCCGATGGCGCTGATCGTCGGCCTGCCGAAGGCGCTGATCGTTGGGATCCGCCTCTTGAGCGGGAGCCAGCTGACGAACGTCCACTGGAAGCACGTCCGGACGAGCGCCCTCCCGATGATCCGCGAGATGCAGAAGATCGGCCACCGCCGCCGCCTCGACCACGCTGGGCCATTATGTCCACGCTAATCAGTAAGAAAGCGCAAAGGAAAGCCGCCACGGTAAGAGTGGTGCTTTTTGTATTCATCATAGAACCTCATGGGGTTCGAGTTATCCGCCATCAACGGTAATCCTAACGGACCGATCCCCTACTGGCACGTAAAAAGAAAACCTCAGAAAGAACTCTCATGGCCGAAATTCGCGAGTAATGAACCGACTCGCCCGCGACGACGGCGACCTGGGCATTCTTCCCTAATACTTGTGGACCCAAGTCGTTTGACAATCACCATTAAGCAGCCGGCCGCGGTTCACCTAAATTATGAGAAACTATCGGAGGCCCAAATCGTCCATAAAGCAGAGCTTATGAAGAACCTCACCACGATCGCCTTTTGCCTGCTCCTGTCCTTAACGATCCTTCCGGCACAGGAGGTCGACGATCAGCAGTTCGATTTTTGGCAAGAACGCTATCGGCAGGCTCAGTCTCGCACGGCACGATCTTTCGTTTTTCAAGCTGCAGCCAAACAAGCTGATGCCAGTGCTCTCGACTTCCTCAAACAATGGAGCAAGAAGGCACCCAAGAATGAAGATGGAATGGAGGCGCTCACTGCCCTTGGCACCACCTCCGCCTTCCCATTCCCCGCTTTTGTCTTCAAGATCGCTGCAACGACACCGGTCCGGGGGATGAAGAAGAGAATTCTGTCGTTGCTGGTGACGCCTGGACCTCAGAGGCGAGCTGGATACGAGTTGCTCCTGCAACGCCTGGAGATCCACCAACAGGACAGCCACGGCCTTTTGCTCCTCGACATCCTCACTCAGTTCTTAAAAGTCCCGATGGATGATGGCAACATCGAGCTGCATGATCTGCTCCTTAGTATTTTTGAGGCCCCACAGGTTGGTCCGTTGCACCAAGCGACCTATGGCCTAAGCCGGGAATTACCCGACGAAATTCGCAACCGATTTGATATCTCAGCTCTTCTGCAATTGGATCCGCTGTTCGCCAAGAAGGCGGCGACCAACCTCATCAACAACAAGGTCGACGGTGTCGAAGACGTCATGGTCTCCATTTTCTTGGAACATACGCCTGGCTTCTTTCGGGCCAAGCTCGACGACCTTCTGCGAGATCGCTCCAATCTCCTTCTGCGGCTCCGCTTCTTGGATCTGGCTAACGATATGAGCTGGGATCAACTCGAGTACCTTCACGCCTGCATGTCGGTCAGTGATGATGCCCGGATGAAAGTTTACTTGTCCACTTCACTTCGCAGCGAAGGTGAGAAAAAGAAGATCCTAGCTCTATGGATGATCCGAGGACTGCATCACAAGAGCGCCACCAGGATCTTAGAATCAATGCGCGCCGAAACGCTAACCGATTCAGTGTCCTTGCTTCTCCACGACACCCTGGCCCTCTTCACGGGCGACGCCAGTCATTTTGAATTCGTCAAGAAGATGCTCTCGAAAGGGAAGCTCGACCAACAACTGCAACGATTAGAATTGGCGCAGCGGATCCACCTGGGCGGTCCGCACATGCAACACTGGCTGCGGCGCAAGATCCACGAGACCAAGGGCAACTGGAAAATCCAGGGGCATCTCATTCGACTTGCTGGCGACATGAAGTTGCCCGAGACGATTGAGCTTTGTGAACAAGCGAATCTCAGCAAGATCTGGCAAGTCCGGTTGGCAGCAATTGAATCCTTGGTTCTCTTGGGAACGAGGCCTGCGCTCACTCGCTTGGCGGCGCTTACAAACGACCCACAAGAAAGACTGGCACGCACCGCGTCCGATGGACTACGCCGGCTCACAGGCATCGACTTGGGCGCCAACCCAAATGGCTGGAGGCGACTCATCGCAACCTTAGGAGGCAGCTGGACACCTCGCAGGACTCCGGTTCGCGAGCTCTCGTTCGAGGACGGCAGTCGCTATGCGCCGCAATTTTACGGCCTCGATATTAGAAGCAATCGAGTCATCTTCATCTGTGATACCTCGGGAAGCATGAAGGGGCGAAAGATTGCCGAATTGAAGCGAGAACTTTGGCGCTCCATGCGCGGCATCGATGCCCCAGAGAGCGCCTTCAATGCGATCTTCTTCGCCCGCAATACTCAAGCGATCTGGAAACGATTGGCCAAGGTTCGAAAGAACACGCTGGATAAAGCCAAGAAGTCGATTGGCCGGATTCAGGCGGACGGTGGCACAAATGTTTGGGCGGCCCTTGAACGAGCTTTTGTCGACCGCGATGCCGATACCATCGTTTTGTTAACCGACGGGCAACCTTCGGTTGGCAAGATCATCGACCCAGAGATAATCCTCCAATCCGTTGCCCAGCTGAATCGCTACAAGAGACTGCAGATTCACACGGTCTACCTTTCGGAAGATCAAATCAGCATGCGACGCAACGTCGTATCGAGCCAGACCGCAAGCTATTTCATGCGTCGCATGGCCGACCTCGGGCTGGGCCAATACGTCGAGGCAAAATAAAAAGAGACGGCCGTTCATGCCGTCTCTTTTCCATAACTATCGGACTACGAGTGAGTCTTTTACGACTTCAGCCATGCCTTAAATTCGTTATCAACTTCTTCTAACTTCTTAGGGAAGAATTTGTCGAACCGAACCCAAAGACTGCCACATGGCCTTGCGGTCAAGAACTTCAGAAGTTGCGGTTTGTACTTCTCAAGTAAGAATGTGAGATAGACCATTCCGAGAACATCATCTTTCGGCGTAAGACCGTTGAATGGTTTCCCCATGAGGGCGCGCAAACTGACGCTCTTCATTTCTTTCACGCGGTCCTTGGCGTCGCTCATGCCTCGCCCAGCACGGTTTTCCTTGATCTCTACAGCGCCATACTTGTCAGGTGCAAAGTAAGGAACACGGGCTTGCCCTGTGACCTCGATCTCTGCCAAATGAGCGGAGGCGACCCACATCCAAGCTGGTAGATCAATGTCTTCCTTCACGAAGAACCACGAGAGCATGTTGCCACCGAGTTGAGACGGGAACTGATTCTTCCAGAGAATGTCAGAACGAGCGTGGGCGTGGCTCAAGGGCGACCAAAGAGTCTGGTTGAGAGCGCGTTGATACCTCAACGAGACATCATTGAGGTTGTATTTCTTCTTGTTGCGTTCGCCGAACTTACCCAGCATTTCCAAATCTTGAAGAACAACAGCTCGATTGAGCGGGCGTGTTTCGAGATCTCGGCGGTCACCGTGCTTCTTAACTTCGAAGGTCTTGCCAAACCACTTGCGAACTTTATCGAGGGTGGTTGCCAACTCAAAAGCATCTTCGCGCTCCCCGATGGTGAGAACACGACAGCTTCCGACTTGGGCAATATGAAACTTCTCTTCCATCAATTCGCTAAGGGCCTTGCCTTCCGGGATGAGGTGCTTTTGCTCCTTCGGGTACCAAGTGCCATTGAACTTCTCGAAGCCTCGTTCCCACATGACATCTTTCAGCGGACGCCATTTGAAATTATCAATCAGGAGCCATTCATCAGGGCTCGATGCCAACTCAGGTGCGCGCTCAGCGCGGATCCAACCGTTGTTGGCAAAGACATAACCATCGGCAGTCATCTTGCCTTCGACGGCTTTGTGGGCTTTCTCTTGGTCCTGGTACCACCCCCCCAGTGCTTTGACATGACCGAGAAGCGTATGAGCTTCGAGATGATCTTTGTTCATCACCAGGACTCGTCGAGCAAGGCGTTGAGAGTCTTTCTTCAGGGGCTTTTGCTCGCTGCACCAGACTGCGACTTCCCAAAGCCCTTTTTCAGTCTTGTCGGTCAAGGCCGCCAACTTTGCCAGAGTCTTCTTCTTCATCGGTCGGCCGACGCGTAGCTTCTTGATCTTGTCACGCTCGATCACATGGACTTTGCCCATGAGGTCGATGAATTTGATTGCCTTGGGGCTTTCTTTGGTGACTTCACCGCGCATCATTGTTCCGTCGAGAAGACGAACCAAGTCTTGTGCTGAGGCAGGAGCTGCCCCGATTGCGGTCAACAAGAATGTAATTATGAGTAGGCGTTTCATTGCGAGGCCTCTTGCGTCGTGTTTTCAACCAGAGATTCTTGCGTTTCGTTGGACTCTTCATCCACCTGAGCTTTGGCCGCAGTGCGAACTCTCAAACGCTCGTCCTTGAGCCACTCTTCGGTTTGGAGAACCAAAGCGTTCTGGTCTGGATTCAATTTCAATTGACTGAGATCAGCCAGGATTGTTGTCAGTGCTTTCGGCCTCATCAAACCAAGGCCGTCGTGAACCACTTGAATTCCAACTTCAAGGCAAAGTTCGATGTCGATGTTTTTGGCCGTCATGAGTCCAGTGAAAATCTGCCGCAGATGCTTCAACCAACCTTTGATCTTGAAGGCATCGTCTTCGGCGTGGCGCGCCAAGAGGACTTTCTCTGCGGCCATAGCGTATTCACCAGCACCAATCATGTGGCTAATTACGAATCGATCGCTGACGTCTTCACGTCCCTCGGACCAAGCCAAACTAGAGTCATGAATCTCTTGTGCCAATTCTGATGGCAAGAGTTCCAAGACGTCTTTGGCGATTTCTTTAGAGGCCACATGGAATAGCAAACCATCGGTGTCACCGACGATGCCGCCATTGGCAAGTTTAGCAAGCGTCTTGACGATGATTGATTCGTTGAAGCCGCATACGTCGTTGAAGTATTGGCGACGCATAGGCTCTTCGTTGATCGCCAGGGCGTAGGCCACTTTCTCGTGACCTTCGACTTGTTCCAGAGCTTCCTTAACCCGTTCCGCTCTCGTTGCCATGATTTCCCCAGGTGCTTCGTTCGAACTTCTCGTGAATCTTCACACCATAAATGGCAGAGATGTAAGCCAGAATAACTCCCGCAATCACGTCCGCCACGTAGTGGTAACGAAGATACACGGTTGAGAATATCAATGCTACCACAAGAGGGGCCAGGTATGGCACCAACCTCTTGGCGTACCGCTTAGCCAGCAAGAATGCCAAGAGCGCCACAGCTGTATGTCCGCTGGGGAAGCAGTCTTGTTTGATTTTCTCGAGAGAGAACATCGTGGCGCGCATTTCTGTGGCCAAAAATAGCCCCTTCAAAGGCTCAGCGAACTCGTAGAGCTGATACTTGTCAATATTGGGCCCAGTGGCCGGAACGATGTAGTAACCGAAATACGACAGATAAATGCAAAGGACGAAACAAAACGTGAGGCGGGCAAGAATCTTGGGCTGTTTCTTCTTCACCACGACCGTGCCGACGATAATGGCGATGAAGTAGTAGTAATTGTAAATCCACTGGAGCACTTCAGTAAGCACAGGGTTGCTGAAGAAATCGACCAAGTGCAGAGGGTTCTTGCCGAAGAACAGGGCCTCGTCGAAGCGGAACAACTTCTCTTCCCAATTGGACGGATTGACGTAGGGAACCAGTGATCCCAACTGGGTGAAAACCAGGGGGATGGTCAGCATGCAATAGAGCATGCGGACCATGGCGGCTTTCGCCAGAGTCCAGCTGGGCGTCTTCTTGACGATCCACAGCAAAAGGACAATCAGTCCCGTGTCCAGGAGACTCCAGCCGACGGGGTCGGAAACCGGGTCCCAGATCACCATGAACAAGACAACTGAGCCGACCAAAAAGACCATGTGGCACCAGTCGACCGGCCAGAAGCCGAGATCGTTGGCATCGAGATTAGGCTCTCGCTGAGGCTCAATTAGGTCGTTATTCGACATGGGGCCTGCATTTATGGTGAATGAATGGCGAAGAATAGCAGGACGGCCCACAGATCTCAAAGCCCGTTCTCGATCCCACGGAAACCACAGGCAAAATATCCCGCATAGGGCTGGTCAGAGTGTGCCAATAGCTATTTGCTGGCAGCAGTCAAACCGACGGATCGACCACGTCGCAGCGAATTAGGGCGCTCTGTTAGCCCATTTCGACAATGCGGACGCCATCCTCATCGGCCCGATAAGCGACGCGCTTACCAGAGATCTGAGTCTCCAAGAGGACTGGGCGGGTCCAGATGCGGCGCAGATTCTCGAGAGTCTCGCGGGCATAATTGTCCTTCAGGTCAGAATCTTCCCAACGATGGACCATATAGAGTTCGCCGCGATTCTCGTAGTTTTGGTCCACCACCTCGATGACCGGGTGCCCCCCATTCGTGAGTTGGCGGAGCAGTTGCTGCTTGACTGGTTCGAAATCGGTGGTCAGAATTTCGCGGCGCTGAGTCCGGGGGTTGTAGCCGTAGACAAAGAGCTTGTTTCGATGGCAGAACTCTTCCGTCAGAAATTCGTCAATAAAGGTCACATCGCTGTGGTGACGGCGCACCTCAAAGATCTTTTCGCGACCAAGATTCGCGCCAGTATCCCAGGTGGCTCTCTTGGATTCGTCGTCGCACAACAGATAGTCGATGCCAAAGCGCCCTTTGTTCCAGCGCTCTTCAATGTCGTGGTAAAGGGCTAATCCGATCTGGTAGGGATTCATGCTGGCACCGGACGAGGAAATGACGCTCGACATCGTCTCGGCGTAGTCGATCACTTCCGAGTCATTCAACACTTTCTTGGTCATGATCTTCTGATGCCAATAAGTCGCCCAGCCCTCATTCATGATTTTCGTCATGCCTTGAGGATTGAAGTAATAGGCTTCGTCACGGACGATTTCCAAGATCTCAACTTGCCAATTATCAAGAGGTGCATTCGCCAAGAGGAAGCTCAACACGTCTCTGACCGGTTGAGGGGTCGCCTTTTTTAGTTGCTCTGATTTTTCGTCGAGACGTTCCTGTTGTTTCGCGAGGTACTCCTTCGGATTCACGAAGTCTTCCATGTAATCCTTGCTCGGAATCTTCATGGGTGCGGTCGGAATATCTTTGAGATCAGCTTCGGGATCTCCCATGCGAACGACATATGGCCCCATGTGATCGATAAGATTCTCGATCGAAAGAGCAAGGTCTAAGAACTCTTCCACTTTCTCCAAGCCAATGGAGTCGACAAGCCTGCGCATCTTCGTCGCGTGGTTCGCCATCTCGTCCATCATCTTTCGATTTGTCGACGAAAAGTAGTAGTTGTTCTTGAAGAAATCGCAGTGACCATAGACATGCGAGATCACGAGCTTCTGATCAACCATCGGATTCGAGCTCATGAGGTAGGCGTAGCACGGGTCACTGTTGATAACGAGTTCGTAGATCTTTGATCCACCCCACTCGTATCCCTTGGCCAGTTGTTCGTACTGCATGCCGAAGCGCCAATGTGGATAGCGCGTTGGGAATCCGCCGAAGGCCGCCACTTCATTGATCTCGTCGTAAGACAAGATTTCGAAAACGGTCTCAAAGAAATCTAAACCGTATTCGCGGGCGTGCCCCTCAATCAGTTCCTGCCACCTGCTTAGTTCTGGTGTGAGTTTCATCTACCCTTCCCCAGAAAGTCCCGAATCGACTCGAGAATGCCATTTCGATCAGGAATCCCAGATGTCACGAGATCTTCCGAATCTTCAAAATGCTGATCTAGGTCGCGCTTGAATTGACCGCTTCCATAGGCGGATTTGACTTGGCCATAGCAGA
>JBLINQ010000133.1:0-14087 GCA_047639315.1 Planctomycetota bacterium | reverse complement strand
GGGTGATGTGCCCAGGGTGGCGGAGCCCGGCTTTCTTGGCTTCTTGAAGAGCCCGCGATGGGTCAACCCCTTGGTCGAGGACTCGGTAGGCGTACCAAACAGCCGCGGCTCGGTTTCCCGACTTGCAGTGCATGAGAACGGGCCGGTTGTCTGGATTTCTGAGAATTCTTCGCACTTCAACGAAGATGTCGTCGGTCAGTGTTTCCGGAGCTCTGTAGCCAAGGTTGTGGTACGCCAGTCCCAATTCTTCTGCGATTTTTTCTTCTCGAAGATTTGTGCCTTCTGCCGGGAGGCGCAGATTGATCACAGTCTTGACCCCATGGTCGTCCCGTGCCAAACGCATTTGAGTGGCATCTGGTTGGGATGAGAGCAAAACGCCATCGCAAACATGGATGCGCTGCATCTGTCCCATTTGCATCGACTGGAGGGAATGGGCTTCGGACCGGTCAGTTGTTGTTGTGCAGCTGATGAACGTTGAAAGAAAAAAGAAGAGCGGAAGAACTTTGCAGATATTCATGATCGAAACTCGCGTACAAGAGATTTACTGAGCGACAATACACAGGGAAACGATATTACGAAGATTTGAACGCCGACCCAGCACAGCAGAACTCAAACACACGGACTTTCAAGAGCCGCCTCCCTCTTTGCTGAGAATGGGATTCAGATGCAGCCAATAGTCTCGTGGCTTCCCATGTTGCTGCCATGACCGCGCTGAAGGAACGCATAGGAGCGTTTGTCTGTGAAATTTCTGACAAAACGGTTTCGCGAACGCCTTCTCAAGCATGCAGCCAAGAAGAAGGACGTTGATCTTCTTTATCAGAAGGTATTCTCACTGATTCAGGTTGATCGGGCGATGCGTGGTCATCCAGTCATCCGACCAGACAATGGCTGGTCGATTGGTCTTGACGCCTTGAACTGGATTCTGTCCGAACTACAGAACATCAAAAACCCGCGGATGCTCGAGTTCGGTTGCGGCAGATCAACAGTCATTCTTGCCTCTGTACTGGCGCACCATGGAGGTAGTCTCGACAGCATTGAGCAGGACCAGGGCTATTTGTTACAGGCCAAGTCCGAGCTCGAGAATGCTGGTTTGGACGAGTTTGTCACGATGACTCACGCACCCTTGGGTGAATGTGGGGGAGAAGGTGACGAAACTAGCTATGACATCAACTGCCTCCCTGAGGGGCGTTTTGATGTGATTCTCGTCGATGGCCCGCCGACTGCGACTCATCCCTTTGGCCGTCACGCGCCCCTTTCTTGGGCTCTGAGTCGGGTAACGGAAGATGGCGTCGTTTTTCTTGACGATGCCGATCGTGCGAATGAAAGAAACTGCCTTGCGCGTCTTCAGGACGAGTTCCCTGAGTGTGTCATCACGCTGCACAGGACCGAAAAAGGCCTCGCTCAAATCACGCTGAAGAAAAACCTATAGTTTCTCCAACAACGCCGATTCATAGTCGGCTTCTCATCGATATTTACGTAGAATCCAGGTGGTCAGACGGGATGGGCCTGATCGATTCCCGGCTCATCGACTCAAGGCGTGGGAGTCATAATATGACGATTGAACCCTCAAAACAGGAAACAACTGTCGCTGTTGTCGTACCCGTTTACAACCGCCGCCAGTTACTTCTTGAGACGCTCGATTCGATTGTCTCGCAAACTTGTTTCCCGACTGTCGTGGTTGTTGTTGATGACGGATCCACAGAGTCCGTCCAGGCGAAGCTCGAGGCATGGCAGCTTGAAAGAAACCCGCCATTCGAAGTCAAGTTTGTTCGTCAAGAGAACCAAGGTGCCTCGCACGCACGTAATACTGGCATCGCTCTGGTCGGCCCTGTCGACCTACTACACTTCTTGGATTCCGATGATCGTCTGCCGATCGACTTCTATGCTCGATTGAGCGCCCGATGGGCGAATCATCCCCAGGCCGTAGCCGTCACTTGTGATCGGTTTAACGAATATGGGGCTGGCCAAAATTGCAAGCTCGAATCTCTCGAAGCACTCGCCGTAGATCCAATTGATTGGATCCTCCGTCACGGCGGTGGTGTGGGGTCATGCTCACTTTTGAGACGAGACTTGGCCGAGCAGTTAGGGGGATATCCGGTCGATGTACCCACTGGGCATGACTTGCACCTGTTTCTCCGCCTCGCGCGCCTTGGACCTTGGCTCTATTCGTCTGGAGACCCTGTCGTCTTTAGGCGCGGTGATTTTGCCCATCTGCAAGAAGAAGGGCAGCTTCATCGCAGGTATCCCAACTTTCACCAGATCTGGGCCCAAGTTTGTGAAGACTTCTTGAAGTCAGGGAAGATCTCGAAGAGCGAGTCAGATGCTTGGCGAAGAATTCTGGCTAGACGCTGGGAAAAAGCCGGGCAGCAGATGTGTGAGATCGATGAGGCCGCCCAAGCCTACGATTGCTACAAGCTCTCACTGGGCTGGCGATTCCGACCACGGGTTTTCCTGAAGCTGCTTGGCTTGAAGCGGAAAAATCGTCGGCCGACTGGAGCCTGAAATTTCACCACCTTCGCTCGGCTATGATTTTGTATTAGATTGTCGTCATGGATGTCGAAACCGAACACAGCAATAGTTTCAAGAATCGAACAGAAGTCTTGAAGTCAGAAGATTGCGGCTGCTTTTATTGTGTTTCATTGTTTAGATCTGGTGAGGTCGTTGAATGGTGGGACGACGACAATAGCGGAGTTGGGCAAACTGCAGTCTGCCCCTTATGCGGGATGGACTCGGTGCTCCCGGTTCGTCCTGGCATCGATCAGAAGTTCCTTGACCGGATGCACACACGTTACTTCTAACGGGCGCCTCATTCTCATGGTCGACATCACTTCCAGTCTCGAGTCCGGCGGTTTTTGTGTCGTCGCAGACGTGGTTGATCGCACCATGATTGCCAATCTAAGAAGCGAATTGGATCAGCTTGGAGCCGTTGTTGGTGCCCGTGATCTTCTCAAGCATTCGCTTTTTCAGGATCTTGCAATGCAGCTCCGTTCTCATTCCGAGCTATCTCCAGCGCTCTCCGAGCTTGGTGCGATTCAATGCACGTCCTTCACCAAGACGGCAGAAAGAAACTGGAGTGTTCGGACTCACCAAGATCGTGTGATTCCCATGACCGGTGAGCGGCAGTGGAAAACCGTGGCAACAAAAGAAGGAATGCCGTTTGTTCGCCCTGATCCTGCATTCATGAGCCAACTCGTCGCTGTTCGGATTAACTTAGATGACGCAACCGAAGGTGACTTAGAGGTGATGGAGGCTTCTCATCACGGGGAACTGACACCTGTTCGATCTCAGTTGACTCGCGTGCATGTTGGCGAGGGTGGTGTCCTGCTCATGAAACCGCTTCTCTTTCACGCTTCATCGAAACTCAAGATGAGTAAGAAGCGTCGCGTGATCCATGTCGTCTTTGGTCCGAAGGCATTACCTGATGGACATAATTGGGTGCATTGCCTCTGATCGTGTTCATATTCTACTTGCCCGAAATTGCTTGCATCGTGACCTTGCCTAAGTCGTTGACGCCGACTTTGAGATCTTTTCCTAAATCGATCGTGGCCTCATAGACAAGCGATGACTTGGGATCGACCCAGGCCAAAATGAAGGGGCGAGAATCCGTCGGCGCTTGGAGGTTTAGGAGTGCAAACTGGAAGCCACCATTTTCGTCGGTACGTGATTCTCCAGAAAACCTGTCGGTCCAGCCCGATGAATCCCAACCTCGGTATTGAACTTTCTGCCGAACGAGTGGGTTGCCATCTTTGTCGACGATTCGCAATGACACGAGGGGCGAGCGAGCCAAGACAACGGTCTGCTTGATCGTCTCGCCAACTTTGGTCGGGCCTCGGACAGCGAAACGTCGCGTCGTGTACTTGCGATCACGGGGGCTAAGAACAGAGATGGCAACTTCGTGGCCTAAGACCACTGGATAAATCGTGATCTTGCCTTCGCGCGCTGTCTCCGACCACTTTTCATCACTTAATTGGGGAGAGATGTGGCTCGGGGCCGCAAGAAAACGCTCTCTCGCTTCAGCTGGCAACTGAAGCGCCATGACCAAGAGCGGCGCTGTGATTTTCTTGCCCAGGTCGTCAACGAAATCGAGTTCGACTGAACCGGCATTTGGGCATGGAATCACGAGTTTTTCTTGGCCCAGTTCAGCGATGTCGATCTCTCGTGACAAGAGTTCACCCGTGACCATTCTGATCAGGATGCGCAATGGGGCATCGGGCAATGGCCTCTTTGGGTCGCGGCTCCATTGAAGGACAGCAGGCTCCCCTTTACCTCCCGTCGTCGAAATAGCGACCATGCGATATTTGCGTTTCTTTGAACGTCGTGAGCCGCTTCTAGCCTCTTGCAATGCCACCTGCACCTGCGGCATGGCGTCGCCCTTGGGATCGACAACCGAAACCGATTGCGTGAGTTCACTCCTCTGGATGAGGGTGACGGTTGTCTGACCTTTCTCCAGAGATTTCTCGGTCAACTCGAGGAATCCTCTGAATTGCCCCATCTCGACGATGAGTGAGATTCTCCCTCCAGCGTCGTCGACTGGGCTGGGCACGAGGACTTGCCCCTTCTTATCTGCTATTTGCCAACGCTTGTGCTTCTTCATGAGCCCCTTGGCCAATTCTTCGATCTTACTCGGCGGGGCCGTCCTTAGCGTGGCTAACTCTTTGGTCATGAAACTGTCGCGTATAAACACTTCGGCACCAACGGCTGGCTCTTTGGACACACCAAACACAATGGAAACTCTGACCTTGCTTTTGGCTTTTTTCTCTGGTGGGGATCCTTGAGCTACGAGGGGAGTTGATGTGAGGGCAATGAGGCAGGCAAAGGTAAGCTGAAGACAAAGTCGATTCATGGGGTTCTCTCTCAAATCACGGAGCTCAAAGTTGAGATGAGTCTACCACGAATTAGGGGGTTCTCACTTCTGCGCATGCCACTGGAATTTCAACTCATCTGGGAATTGATCAGCGTTAAAGAAACTTGCGCCTGAGAACGTGGCTTTTCGCCCGTCAAATTTTCCGTTCGAGAAAGATACACGGTCGAACTCACGCTTCTTGATCTTCCACCAACCGTTCTCGATCTGGTAATTCTTCGTTGTCCTTTTCTTGCCGACCCAGAAGGTGACGTCGAAACTACCGAGTTTGGGTAGGTGTGGTCTTCCTTTTTGACCAAAAGTCGAAACGGCCCCGGACCATGAGCTTGATTCGCTAACAACCACCGGATCTTTCTTGCTCACTAATTTCGTGGCATGCCACTCAGACTCTGTCAATGAAACAGAATCGAATTGTCGATTGGCGTCTGATTGAGCGTGGCTGATTTTGATGACGGCGTCGCCGGAGAGTGTCTTTGGCTTATCTTTACCGTTAGCCCAGGCTGCTACTTTCAGTGACAACTCGACGTCGTAGAGGAAAAGGTCATTGACGCCGATGATCATTGAGCCGGTGCATTCTAAGTTCATCGAACTCGATTGCTTATGGGCACTGGGCCGGCCGGTGCGGGCGTCGATGGCCGAGATCGTAACATCGAAGATCCCGCATTCGACGCCACCTCGTGTCGTTGCGCCAACGAGTCTGGCACTGAAGGTCGAATTCTTGCAGTCAGACACTCGCGCCGGCAATTGGAAGAACTCTTCGACTGCAGTCGGCTGTAACGACACGACCTCACCAATTTGAAATTCTCTTTTCTCAAAGAGTGTTGAGGCCGAGGGAAACCATGCTTGTGCTCGACTTCTTTTAGTAAAGCGAGCTCTCATCGGGCCCCAGAATGGCTGATCGCCAGGCTTCACGTTCCTCGGACGAGCCGCGATCATGTCGGCGAGTTCTTCGAGAATGAGTGTTTTTCCGACCAGCCGAGAGAATTCAGGGTTCTCCTGATTCGTGACGGGGCCAGCGCCGAAAATGATTGAGTTGTTTCGAGCTGCCTTGCAGTCAATCTGGATCTTTGAAGGATCGCCATCTTTCACCTCTAAGATCTCAACCTGGAACTTGGTCATCATAAAGATCTTGGTCTCAACGGTGGATGGTTTTTCGCCTTCAAAAGTTGTGGGTATGGAAAAATTGAGACGGTGCTTACTTCGTGATCGCGTGGATACACCGGGGATTGCCGACTTGGCTACGAAAGTGACTGAGGGTTTGTGAGGTTGAGGTTGGGCAGAAGATGTAATGGAACCTAATCCCAACAGCATCGTCAGGGAGATGCTGGCCAAACCGACTGACCTTGAGTGCTTGCGTTTCATCTTTCTTGACCTCAACCACCACCATAGCAGCCTTATCGTTGGTCTTTGCTTCTTATTTGATCTTTTCGACGTATGAACTGGGGAAATGAGGCTTCGTCATGCATCCTGGGTGTAACGACGGGGGATTTTTCGCAGCTTGGCTTGATTTCTATTGTCGTGATCTGATCGTTGAACCTCGGATTGACAAACATATTGTGGGCCGTCATAGTCGATCCGGCTGGAGCGCCCATGATTCATAATGGAGTATCACGATGTTTCGCTGTCCACGTATCTCTCATCTTAGTTTCCTTGTCGCCTTTCTTGTCTTCCTGGTTTTGCCCGGTTGCGGGGGCGGCGGTAGTGACAGCAATAGCGAAATCACTGGCGTCGTTATTGATGCTCCGATTGGCAACTTGCGGTTCTCGACTGACACCGGCATCGATGGCTTCACCGGTATCGATGGTGATTTCACCGTGCCAACGAACTCAAATCTGAATTTCTTTATTGGCGATGTGCTACTCAACCAAGTGCCAATTCCAGCAGACTTTGTCATTACCCTGTTGGACTTCGTTCCCGGGGCTACGGATGAGACAGACCCAACAGTCACGAACTTGGCTCGTTTGATTCAAACACTGGACTTGGATGGAGTTCCTGAAAACGGACTCGAAATACCGGCCAGTGTGAATAACGCCGCGGCGGGTATGTCGATCAACTTTGCCGTCGATACCTCAACGTTTGAAAGCGACGCTGGAGTCTCGACTCTCTTGGCAGCGCATCCAAGCATGCCGGCCCTCATCTCTGTCGCACAGGCTCAAATGAACTTCGCCGGTGCACTCTTGGAAACCTGTGGCGGCCTCTACGAGGGAACCTATGGTGGCGACGAATTCGGTGATGTCATCTTCGTTGCCCAGCGAGGTGGTACCGTTGATGGCTATATCCTCGGTGAGTTCGACTCGTTTACAACGGACATTCTTGGGTCTCTCGATAGCACCTGCTTCGCGTCCTTCGACTCAGGAGGAATGACGGGCTTTCAGTTCGACGGTCAAATCACAGACGGCGTGATCAACGGCACGTGGAATAACACTGTTACGATGGCCCAGGGCACATTCACCGCTGGAAGAACAACGTCGTATGCGCCGGCTCTCTTGTCGACTGACATTGCCTTCTTTGACGTCAATCCTGGCAACCCAATGGACCGAGATTATGAGGGCTTTTGGGACTACAACGAGCCTGGAACAGGTCAGCTCAATGGTTTTGTCTGCTTCTTCTTAGATTCGAATGGCGATTTTGAAGCCTTCTTTGACACTCAAACGGAAGAGAGTTGCGTGACCGGTACGTTGCTCGGTTTTGCCAATGGCCAAGCCCAATTTGTTGGCGTCAATGCAGTGAACGGCTACATCATTACTGGCAGCATCAATGAATCAACCTTGAGCGGGGGCGGTACAATCTTCCCGGCCTTCGGGGGTGATGGGGGCTTTGACTTCGATATGATCGTGATTCCCTAAGTCCGGATTCGCCCAAATTTCGCTTGTGGGCTGATATTTGGACTCAAAACACATAAAGGGAGTGCTCGGCCAAACGCTGGGTGCTCCTTTTTTTGAAGCCGAACTCGTTGTTTGCCGTGTACACCTATTGTTTACATAATCAGCTCAGGCCTATGGCGGCGGTTTTGACCTGTTTTTTGGACGAGACGGACGGCGACTATCTATGCGATTAATGCTGACTTTCTTTAAGTCTCGGCCGAAACAGATGACTGTGGTTTTCTTTGCTTTGCTCTTGGCTGGCGCCGCAGAGGGGCTCGGCTTCACTGCGCTTCTTCCTTTCCTCAGTATTGTGATGGGTAAAGCTGGAAGTGATGGCACCATCGTGGGGCCTGCTGCTGAGGCTGGCGGATTCGAAAGAGCGGTCGTCGGCTTCGTCGAAAGCATTGGATTCGAACCAACTCTGGGTTTCTTCCTCAGCGTCGTGGTCGTCCTCACCGTGATCAAGAATATTCTCCTCTTAGAAGGCAAGCGACGCGCCGGCTATGCCGCGGCACAAGTTGCAACAGACATGCGGCTAACGATGCTGCGTGTCATCCTTAAGAGTAAGTGGGAACACTTTCTTGATCAGCCGATCGGCAAGATGAGCAATAGCCTAGCAACAGAAGCTTTTCGTTCTTCTCAGACATTCGTTCGTGGCGTCAACTTCGTGACCTTGGTTGTGCAAGCGACGGTCTACTGCGGTGTGGCGCTGGCTGTTTCATGGCAAGCCACGTTAGTGACACTCGCTGTTGGTTTGGTCATCATGACGATCTCGCATTCTCTCGTTCGTATGACACGCCGAGCTGGTGAAAAACAAACCCGGCACCTCAGTTCGATGGTGACTAAGGTGACGGACACGTTGCAGTCCATCAAGCCTCTGAAAGCGATGGCTCGCGAACACATGGCGAACCAAGTTCTCGCTGGAACAACCGAGAAACTAAATCGCGCAGTCAGGAAACAAGTCCTGAGTACGGCGCTTCTGGCCTCGTCACACGACACCATGATCGTCTTGATCGCTACCGCCAGCATGTACTTGGCTCTGGTGAAGTTCGCCGTGCCCTTGGCAACCGTGACGGTCCTACTGATCGCGCTGCAACGATTCCTGAGTCAGCTGACCAAAGCCCAAAAGCAATATCAGAAGGTGACCGCTGGTGAGAGTGCTTTCTGGGCCATGAAAGACATGATCGAAAAAGCTGAGGCTGCTGCCGAACCCATGGGTGGCGATAAGAGCCCGACCCTGAAGAAGGCCATCAGCTTCGACGACGTTAGCTTCTCGTATACCGAGAAGAAGGTCATGACTACGGTGAGCCTCGAAATTTGTGCAGGCGAACTTACGACCATTGCCGGCCCTTCGGGGACGGGCAAGACCACCCTCGTTGACTTGGTGATCGGCCTCCTTCGTCCCGAATCTGGGCATGTCCGCATTGACGGTGTTTCTCTCGGCGAAATCGATTTGCGCGCGTGGCGAAAGATGATTGGCTACGTTCCTCAGGAGACTTTCCTCCTGCACGACTCGATCTTGAACAATGTGACGTTGGGTGACCCTGAGTTGACCCGGTCCGATGCTGAGGTCGCGCTCAAGAGCGCTGGCGCTTGGGATTTTGTCGAGTCTATGCCTGCTGGGATTGAAACAAGTGTTGGCGAACGTGGGGGTAAGCTCTCGGGTGGACAGCGTCAACGCATCATGATTGCGCGCGCGCTCGTTCATAAACCGAAGCTCTTAGTTTTGGATGAAGCAACCAGTGCACTTGATGTTGAGACCGAAGCCGAAATCTGCATGACGATGACTCAGCTTCGTGGCGACCTAACGATCTTGGCGATTTCGCATCAAGAAGCTCTGGTGAACGCAGCTGATCGGGTTTACGACATGCACAATGGCCAGCCCAAGATCCGGGTTGAATCTTAGACCGAAGTTTGAAGTTCTATTGCGCGCGCCAAGAAAAAATCCCGCTCCTATTTCTCTCGCCCACCGACTTCGCCATGGCTTCAGCGTTGGCAGCAAGAACGGCCCATGGATTGATTGGTTTAATCTCGTAGCGCAGTTCGGATTCGGTAGCTGGGATCGGATCGAGGATGAGTGAGCGATCGGGGTCGGGCAAGGGTGAAGATCTGTAGTCGAGGGCAAGGTCCTCAAGGATCGACCCCGTTATTTCCTCACCGCATGAAAGTCGCTCGTAGAGCTTTCCCCAATGCAAATTTGGTCCATCAGTCTTGTTGGGTGTGGAGAGATCTTGTAACCAACCGTTGAACACTTTGGTGCGGATCTGCCGGATCGAACGAATTGGGATGTGGGCCAGCGCGATCGAGTCGCACTCGACATTGAGAGAGATCTTGCCCATCTTGAATCTGTGCGACCCTTGCGAAATACGACTCTTCGGGTTGGCAGCCAGGTTTGCAGGAACAATCACTTTATTCGTTCGTTCGGGCTCACGAACACGCCGCCGTTGGATTCGGCAAGCCGGATTGACCACACCTTGATCGTCTAGTGCAGTAGGCACATAGGTTTGCCAAGCCATCTGCTGTGCCATCGAATCGTCGAATTCGGCCAGAGCTTCCAGTAATGTCCTGCCACCGAGCGGCATCAAGAATTCATCGGCATCAAGCGGGAAGACCCACTTGATATCTGGTCTTTTGGCAATGTCTTGGACGGCATTGGTGATGACTTTTCTTTGAGCGTAGTTGTTCTCTTCAAAGATCCGCACCTCAAGAGGCAGCCCTTCGGCAACGAGCTCATTCAGGATTTGCTCAGTATTGTCAGCGATGAGATTTGGCACGTTTGGGCGGTGCAAAATAACAAGCATGCGACCTACGAGGCCTAGGTGATGCCTGACGAATGCTTCGATGATGTCGGCTTCATTGCGGACCAACGAAACCGTCGCCAATTGCTGCGTGTTAAGGGGCAAGGACCTTCTCCAATGGCATGGGGTCTTTCTTGCGCGAGCCTTTTGCGTGCCAGACCAGGCTTGAATCGGCGTAGTCCCAATCGGAGTACTTTTTCGCGAGTTGACCGCAGTCGAAGTCTTTGACGTTCTTGGTGTGCCAGCGCCATGCGAAATAGAGAAGCATCTGATCGATTGGTTCTTTGGCGGGCCTTTGAACGTAAGGAATCATGAAAGCCGCGCAGTCTCTTAAGAAGTCGAGGCTCAATTCGGTCGGAAAGAACATCGCCGCGGCCGCCAGGACCCGACGTCGAATGTTCTTGTGCTTGAGACGAAGAAACAGGGCCGCGTCTCGTCCGGCATGCTCTTGGATGCCGGCGGTCAAATCGTTGCGAACGATCGCATCGGCATCAACTAAGAACATCGGGGATTGGCAAGCACGGACAAACTGCCAAAGCCGAATGAACCTGCAGACTTGATAGTAGATCGGTCCTGAAACCTGGATTGGGATCTTCGCTTTGTCGACGTGTTCCCACGAGACTGTCAGCCTCTTGCCATCCATTTGTTCTTGCAAAGAAGCCATCGCTTCTGGAGTCGGGTCGAAGAGATGGAAGTGAAAGTGCTGACTTGGTGAATGGATCGTTGCTGAGCGAATCAAGTCGTGGACATAGAGATCAAGATAGGGGGCATTGCAGGCGGTGTAGAGAATTCCTTGAGGCGAGTGAAGCGGCATTGAGCCTTCCAGTTCAGGAAGTTGCTCGAGCAGGGCACTGGTATTCTCTTCGCTGTTGGCGCGACAGGTTCGCCGAACGTCGATACGTGGCCAGAAATAGAATGATCGTCGATTACGCATGAAGTCTCAATAACTCTGATCAAGTCCGTGGCGTGGCGCTTGGCTATTTGCCGTGGCTCTATTGAACCAAAGGAACAAAATGGAAACAAGGTGACGGGCCTCCTTGCTTGATTTGGAAATTTACCTTTGTTTCAATGTCTTGATGCAGTAACAGCGAATGAGATGGCAGGACGGCCCTATTCGCCCCCCGAGCGGTCAACCAAAGGACTTCATGCGCAAGCGTTACCCACGATATTTCAGGCCACGATTTGATGCCTGGCGCACGTGCCGCTCAAATACCGATGCGCAGACCCTCGAGCTCATTGATCTGCTGCCGCCACTTAAGGGCGATCTGCCGCCATCCTGTCCCAATGGTTTCGTCTATACGAGCTGCAACGATCTGTACTTAGACCTCTATGGCCGCGACCTGATTCGTTCAGCCCAGTTGCGTTCTCCTGACCAACATTTTCACTTGCATCTTTATGACCCGTCGAAAGAGTCGATTCGTTCTTTGGATGACCAAGTTCAGAAGGGCAAGCTCACGGTCACGTGGGACTACCGCGATCAGGCCAAGCAACCGTTAGCTCTCGATGGCATCTTTTACTTTCAGAACCTCCGATTTGTCAGAATGTGGCAGGTCTTGAAGGCCGCTCAATCTTCTATGTTCTTGGTCGATTCCGATGCTGTGATTCGTAATGATTTGACACCAGCTTTCGCTGCTCAAAAAGACACGGACGTCTCTTTGTACCTACGCGTTAAGCGTCGCAATCCATTACGTCGACTTCTCGCGTCAGCCGTCATCATCAATCCAACGGAAAATGGCATTCGCTATGCCCGTGATTGTGCCGCCGTTTTTGTGCCCTACTTACTCGGCGGGGCAACCGAACCAATCGACCAAATGCTCTTACATCTGGCTTGGCGCTACCACTCAAAGCGAATCAAGGGCTTTAACTACGGCGAGTTAGACAAATCCTATTCCGATTGGCTCTACGAAGACGAAGCCTTCGTGTGGCATGCCAAAGGATCTCGGAAAGATTCACCGATCCCGCTTGAGCGAGTCTTTGGCGAATCGACTCCGCCGACATCCTGATACGCGAACGGCTCACCGGCTTCGCGGCTAATTTGAACCCAAGAGATCCTTCATCGAGACTCGTCCAGTCGCATCAGACGGATTGCGGTAAGAGAAAACGGCGATCCCTCTGGTCTTGGCCTCCATGGCCAAACGCAGCTGGCGTCTCACGCTGCTTGGCGAGTTGAGATAGCTACCCAAGCCGATCACCAGCTGATCGTGACTTCTGATTTCGTCTTTGAGTATCGGCATCCAAGCACGGAATTCACGCGATTGATTGGCGTCTGATTCGCGACGGTAGTGCATAACATAGGTGATGTCGGTGAGATCTTCCCGCGACCAACGAGGCCAATCTTGGCAGGCGCTCCGATAGCCAGCGCTCTTCTTGTAGCCACCAGTTGGCGGTTTTCCCCAAGCAAGGGCAGCCACGGTTAGCTCGACGGCAGGGGCTCGTTCACGCATGACACGTCTGATTCGACGCACTTGTTTGGTGACTTGATTGGCTCGCCAGTCGATGAAGGAACTGGACTTGGTCGCCGGGAATGCTGATGTTTTCATGTCAAGGCGGTAGCTGGCCAAGCTCGTCTTGCCAAAGCCCCAATTGTGGTCGGGGTAGCGAATGTAGTCGAGGTGAATGGCGTCGACCCGGTAACGAGTAGCAATGTCTGAACAGACATTGGCCAGGTGCTGACGCGCTCCCAGATTCGATGGGTCTGTGTACCAAGTAGGCTTCTCTCCAGCGTGGGTCTTGCCATCGCGGTTGATGAGGAGCCAATCTGGGTGTGAGGAGACAATGTGTCCGGGCGTTGACGGGCGAGGCGCGCGTGTACCGACCCAAATGCGATTGGCGACGACCCATGCTTCAACTCGGAGGCCATGGACGTCTCGGGCCTCTTCCACCAGATATTGCAGAGGATCAAAGTCGCGTGAAATGGGACGCCCCGATTCACCGATCATGCCGCGTGGTTCTAATTGGCTGTCAAAGTAGGCGTCTCCGGTGCGCCGTACTTCTACGAGGAGCGTGTTGAACCCCTGGGCCAAGCACCACTGGATGAGATCGTCACATTCACCAGCCGTGGTAAAGCCAGGTCCCCATGCGTCGACCCAGACAGCCTTGATTTGAGCCGGCCGAATTCCAGGTGGGCGTGGTTTCGCTTTTGGTCGCCTGGTCTTGGCAATTTTCTTATCGTTGACGCTGCGAGACTGCGTATCAGCGTTGTTGTTGTCCGGTGAGCGGTCATCATTTGAGACACACCCACTCACTGCGATGAGAAGAAGAGCGGCAACAATCACAAATCGATGCATGTGGAATCCCCCTGGTGATTGACGGTTGCTATCGTGGCCGCATACTGTGGGCCCGTCAATGAGTTGCGAGAAGTGGCCGCGTGAATCAGTCAAAAAGTCGACGAAAAACCGACGCCTTTGAAATCCCTGCGGACTTACTCCGCAGGCGACAGCCATTTCGCTGGATCATGTGTGGGATCTTGGCTATTTGGGTGGTCTTCGCTGGCCTCAAGCTCAATGAGTCCATCCAGGACGAAATCTGGCCTCGTTTCGATTATCCCCACCAAATCGATCACGG
>JBLINQ010000132.1:0-14353 GCA_047639315.1 Planctomycetota bacterium | reverse complement strand
GTCACCGACTTTGAGTTCTTGCACGGTCGTTTGGAAATCGATCCAGTCTTCAATGCGTTGATTGTTGACAGCGAGAATCTTGTCGCCGCTGGCTAACCCGGTTTCGGAAGCCGGGCCGTTTCGGTCCACGGCTCTGACCATGGCTCCGGATCCTTCGTGAAGATGGTCGATGTCGATCCCGACAACAGCTTCCTTGCTGATACGCGGGTCCAAGACGCTGTAGACAACCTCACGGACGCGGCTAATTGGAATGGCAAAACCAATCCCAGGACCACGACTATGAATTGCAACATTAATGCCGATGACGTCGCCGTTGATGTTGATCAAGGGGCCGCCCGAGTTTCCGGGATTAATGACGGCACTGGTTTGGATGAAGTCGGTGAATTTCTTCTTGTTCCGAAAATTCACCGTTCTGTTGATGGCAGACACAATGCCAGCTGTCACCGACCCGCCGAGGCCGAATGGATTACCGACAGCAATGGTGCTTTCACCGAGGAGTAGGTCGTGAGAGCGTCCCAAACTCGCGGCCGGAAGTCTTGTGTCAGAATGTACTTTCAGGATGGCAATGTCATTCTGGATGTCGCTCCCGATCAGAGTGGCGGGGAATTCACGTCCATCTGGCAGGCTAACAGTGATGATATCGGCCCTTTGTACGACATGATCATTGGTGACAACGTAGCCCTTCTCATCGATGATGACTCCTGAGCCCAGAGAGTAGTTTTGATATCGGCCATTTCTTGATCTGGTGTCCGCATCACCGAAATCGAAAACGTCGCCAAAGAGACTGCGGCGGTTGACCAATTTCTGTGTATTGATGCTGACTACGGATGGCCCGATTTTCTCGACTGCAAGAACCACAGGGGATCGGCGACGATTTTTCGCCGCTTGGTCCACTTGGGCGGTAGTAAGGGACGAAATGAGGCAAAAAATGACGAAGAAGGTGGGTGTCAGAGATTTGAATGCGATTCTGGCCTTCATTTTGCTTTCGGCTCCTCTCAATGTTTCTTACGAACAGAATACTAATACGTTGCTGAACGAAAATTGCTTCATTGTTGCGGCTGAAATCGAGTTTTTCAGTAGCCAAGCAGGATAAGAGAATCGATGCGCCATTCGCACCACGTTAATTCACTGAGATGGGCCTATCGGCCTTGGCTTGGGACTATGTGCCTTTTCTTGGCCATTGGCGCCACTTCAGGGTGCAATCAGGACACCAAAGAATTGGCTGATCCAGAGGTGAGTACCACCGAATTATCCCCTGCCGATCGTGAGTTTCGTGAAAATCGAGCGGCTTTTCTGTTGAAGAAGGCGCAACCGCAGGATCCAGTCAACAAGATTGATTTACTGGTCGATGTCGCACATGTGTATCACGATACGGCCGCCGGGCCGAAAGCATGGCAAGAGTTAATCTTTTATCTCGTCGATCATTCCAATGACGATTTTACTCGGGCCGAAACCGAATTGAATCACTTTTCAAGGCGCTGCCCAGATTCTCTCGAACTCCTCGCTTCGTGCATGCTCTACACCAATGCTTGCATCAAGTCGTTGATGCCGCCAAGTAAGGTCGCAGATTCTAAGAAGCGGGAAGGCCAAAGGGATCGATCCTTAGAACTATGGATCAAAGTGGGGGAATATCAATGTGGCATACCAGCCAACGCCGATCATTACGGAGCCCACTTAGAAACTGGTAATGGCTATACCTACTCCCGAAAATTCGAAGATGCTGAACGAATTTGGGCCAAGGTGGAGGAGTTTAAGGTGCCGGCTACCGACATTGAGCGGGTCAAGCTTCTCGTGAAACGGGCCGATCTCATTCGCTCGCAAGGGGGCGACTTGAAGAAGGCGAAATCGCTGTTCATCTTAGTCCGGGAGTTTCAGGACCGAATGGTCAAGGAAACCTCCGAACAAATGCGGACCTATGTGGATGAGGCGCTCAAGAGCCTCAAGGATAGCTAAAGGATCTCAGGAGACCTATTTGGACTCCTCCAGGAGTTCCTTCGTGGTTTCGTCGAGTTTCTTGCGGGTAGTCTTGTCGATGATTTCCTTCGTGGTCTCCTTGACCTTCTCTTCAAACTTGTTCGGTACCGCTTTTTCGATGCGCTCTCGAGCGTACTTAAGAAAGTAGTCGTTGCCGACTGAAGCGGAGATCCCAGATTTCTCGTTGCCGTGCAACTGGTCCTGGACAGCTTGAATGTCGCCGACTGGTGTCAATTGAAGATAGAGAACGACGCAACAAAAAAGGGCTCCCTTGGCGGCGCCGAAGACCGCGCCCAAGGCCCGATCCCACGATCCGAGCTTGACTTTCTGGATCATGGATTTGATGAGATTGGTGATGCCAAACATCACCAAATAGACGGATAAGAAGAGAACAATCCGCGCGACATAGATGCCGTAGTCTTCGGAAATGCCCCAAGACTCTGGAAATAGGTTGAGGAATTCACTGCCAAAGCGCGAGGCTCCCCAGACTCCTAAGAAAATAGAGGCGAGCCGAAGGATCTGCCACGCAGCGCCGCGAACAGCGCCGAGAATGGCGTTAAATCCGAGAACGACGAGGATTAATATGTCCAGTGTGTTCATTTTGTCCTACCCAGGGGGCCAGATTTGGTCCAAACGTAGGGCATTCGCCCTACCCCCGGAAATATTTTCAGGTACGTGACTTAGACCATTCTTAGTGCGATCGCCGAGAGATGCAACATTCACCTTTTGGCTTTCCGTCAAAAGTGTAATCTTTGGCTATCGCGCTCCTCATTCACGATTCGTTGCTTAGCTTGTTGGAAAAATCTAGATTCCACCATGACCTCATCTACCGAAGCAAAATCTCAAGTGAATCATGGGCTGTTACTCCCGGTCTTGCTCGTCGGTGGTGTCGTGCTCATCCTTGGGACCATCTGGTCTTCGATGAATCGCAGTCACGACGCGGCTAATCTTGAACTACTTGAGGCCGCGGCGACAGAAATTCATGAGCGAGTTGACTCACAACTAAGAACCGAAGCCTTGGTCCTGGGAGATTTTGCCCGCTCGATCAATGACGGACGGGCGTCCCGTGGGCAAATTGCTCAGCTAAGAACCCAACTCCTACTCGACCGTGATGTGCTTCGTGGGATTTGCCTTGTTGATGTCGCGGGAGAAGTGGTGTGGAGCGAAGGCAAAGATCGACAGTCGGTTCATAGGGATCTGGAGCTCTTGGTAACAAAGTCCGGTGAAGTCCGGTCAAGTGAGACCTCGCCTTGGAGCGAACCGCTCGAACTGGCAACTGGTTCTTTTCTCATCGTGTACAACATGCCGGTGGATCAGGAAACAGCCGTCCACGGAATTGTCGACTTGACTGAGTTGATTAGAGAATCCACCCCGGTCCACGCTCGAGACGATCTCACGACCGAAATCTGGGCGAAGAAATCGGACTTTGATCAAGCCCAGCGTTCTGGCGCCAGACCAAGCCGCTTGATTCTTCTTGAGCTTGGCAGTCACTCGCCATGTATCTTGGTTGAGTCCTCCGCGTCCGGCGCCGGATGGCAAGCGAATCTACTGTTCATCATTGGTTCGATCTTGGCTTTCGCTTTGGCTTTGGCTCTTTGGCGCGAGCGGATTTCTCGCCATCGTCTTGAGCAAACCGCGACGGAGAACGACGATCAGTTCTCGGTTTTTGCCCGAGTTTCTTTGGTCGGTATTTTTCATTCCGATGCGCAAGGCGGTTGCACCTATGTGAATGATCGTTGGACCCAGATGACAGGGCTTTCGCTTGAGGAAGCGCAAGGCGAAGGTTGGGCTCGTTCCTTGCACCCTGAAGACCGAGAACGAGTTGCCGCCGAATGGACCGTCGCGGCGCGAGACGGTGTCAGGTTTGATTCTCGATATCGGTTCGTCACTCCCAGTGGCACGGTGACTTGGGTCGCGGGAAAGGCAGCCGCGATCCGCGATGCTGAAGGGGCGTGCAGTGGATATTTCGGGTCGGTTACAGATATCACTGAAGGTAAGTTAAACGAATTGCGCCTTGGTTCTTTGTTCGAAGGCGCACCGGTGAGTTTGTCCCTCGAAGATTTCTCCGGTGTCAAATGTCAGATCGATCAACTCAGGTCTGAGGGCGTCTCTGACTTCGTTGAATTCTTCCGAGAAAATCCAGACAAAGCCAGAGAATGCGCGGCGATGGTGAAGATCATGGACGTCAATCGGACGTCTTTGGAACTCTACGGCGCCGAAAACAAGGCCGAGCTTCTTCAGGCTTTGGAAGCTTGTTTTGTCGACGACTTCTTCGAGGCTTTCTCAGCACAATTGACTGCTCTTGCCGGTGGGGCAACGCGATTGTCGCATGATGCCCGGGTGAAGACGCTGGATGGGAAATGGCGTGACGTTGTCATCAACATGTTGATCGCCCCTGATTCTCCGGATTGGTCCTATGTTTACGTCGCGATCATCGATCTGACCGATCGTAAGCGAGCAGAAGAAGCACTGGCGCGCAGCGAGGCCTTTCTTTCAGACACTGGCAGAATGGCAAGAGTGGGTGGTTGGGAAGTCGACGCGAAGACCAAAGAGCTTCGGTGGACTGAAGAGACCTTCCGCATTTTCGAATTGCCAGCCGGCGCGACACCGTCGTTCGAAGAGGCGGTCCAGTTCTTTGATGGTGAAGATCAGTCGAAGTTTGTGCAAGGCATTGACCAAGCTATTGGTGACGGCGCCTCATTCGACCTCGAGCTCATACTCAAGACTGCCAAGAACAGAACTCGCTGGGTACACCTGATTTGTCGACCAGAATTTGAAGACGCTATAGTGACGCATCTCAACGGAACGATTCAAGATGTGTCCGAGCGTATTGCCAGTGAAGCTGAAAGAATCAGCTTAGAGCGACAGGTTCAACACGGTCAGAAGTTAGAAAGCCTGGGTGTCCTCGCCGGAGGTATTGCTCACGATTTTAATAACATCCTGATGGCGATCCTTGGCCACACGGATATTGCCTTAGGACGTGTGGGCCCTGATTCCGCGGTGTACAATAACCTTGAGGCCATCGAGAATGCGACCCAACGTGCCGCAGATCTTGCCCAACAAATGCTGGCCTATTCTGGCAAGGGCAAGTTCTCGATTCGCCCGATCTATCTGAACGAAGTCATCAACGAGATGGTCCAGATCTTGTCGGTCTCGATTTCGAAGAAGGTTGACTTGTCTCTCGATCTCGCCGACATTTTGCCAACCTTTTCTGGCGACGCGACTCAAATCCGCCAAGTCATCATGAACTTAGTGACCAATTCAGCAGAGGCGATCGGCGACGTCACAGGCGAACTGATTGTCAGCACCGGGACTATGTCTTGCACGCAAGAGTATATTCAGGCGACCGAGCCCCAGGCCCAGCTTGAAGAAAAAGATCGCCGTCAAGCCGGGCTCTACTGCTTCCTTGAGGTCAAGGACAATGGAATCGGCATGGATGGGGCAACGATCCAACGGCTGTTTGAGCCATTCTTCACCACGAAATTCACCGGACGTGGATTGGGTATGGCCGCTGTGCTCGGCATCGTGCGTGGTCATGGCGGTGGGGTTCAGGTCGTCAGCTCTCCAGGCATTGGAACATCAGTCATGGTGCTCTTTCCGGCAAGCTCGGCATCGGACAGGAAGGATGTTGACTTGGTCCGGGCCTTGCCGGCTGACAAAGCGAACCTTGAGGGGGCCCATGTCCTATTCGCCGACGACGAATATGTGGTCCGGGACGTCGGTCGCACGATGTTGCGAAATCTCGGCCTAAGCGTCACGTTGGCGAAGGACGGGGTCGATGCCGTGGCACTATTTCGCGAGGATCCTTCAAGGTTTGATTTCGTATTACTCGACCTCACCATGCCTAAAATGGACGGCGCCCAAGTCTTTGATGAGATGAAAGAGCTCGACCCAGAGGCCAAGATCATCTTGGTGAGTGGTTACTGTGAACAAGACGCCACGGCCAATTTTGGGGACCGGGGACTGGCCGGTTTCTTGCAGAAACCCTTCCGAATGGTGGATTTGCGGGCCGCTCTCGTGCAAGCGACGGTCGTTCAGGCACCGCAATCGACGCGCCGACCTTCGTCGCCCTGAGACGCGTCGATGGACCGTAGAGCCTCTACGAGGCCTCAGGATGTACTTGGCAATTGCCTGGCAATCAGTCTTGCCGCTTAGTCCCCTCATTACTAACCTGATAGGTGGAATCTGATCTGGGGCTGTATGTTCGCCTCCCGCAATGAATTCCACTTCGAAGTTGGTATGCGCGCCGAAGCGGCGCAGAAAATGAATCACCCCCATGACATTCAAGTCCCTCGGGCTTCACCCAAAACTCCTGGATGCTCTCAAAGATCTTGGGTTTGAGACTCCAACGCAGATTCAGCACGATGCGATTCCTCCCGCACTCGACGGCGCTGACATCCTGGCGTGCTCCCAAACAGGGAGTGGCAAGACAGCGGCATTCCTCTTGCCAACCTTGGACTATCTCCTGGATGAGCACTTGGACGGGCCCCGAGTCTTGATTCTGACTCCCACCCGTGAACTCGCCGGACAAATCGCGGACGACATGGGCGATCTGGCTAAGCACACCAGACTCCGCGTGGCAACCGTCTACGGTGGTGTCGGGATGAGACCCCAGGAGCAAGCCTTTCGCAAGAAAGTTGAAGTGATCGTCGCCTGCCCGGGCCGCTTGCTCGATCACATGCAGTACAAATACGTTGATCTAAAAAACGTCGAGGTCCTGATTCTTGATGAAGCGGACCGCATGTTGGACATGGGCTTCCTGCCAGACATACGGCGAATCCTCAGCCGCGTCCCGAAAGATCGCCAGACGCTTTTCTTCTCGGCCACAATGCCGAAAGAGATTGCCAAGCTCAGTTCCGAGATTCTCATTGATCCAGTGAAAATCGCTGTTGAACGTGAGCAGGGTCCTGCCACCGGGATTAGCCAACGAGTCTTCTTGGTTGAGCAGGGTCGGAAGTCTCGCCTGTTGGTCGATATCCTCGATGATCGCGGGTCGGACTCGGTTCTGGTGTTCACGCGGACCAAAAGTCGCGCCAACCGCCTCACAACCTTCCTTGTGAAGCACGGGATCGAAGCCGAGCGTATTCATGGCAACCGTAGCCAATCCCAACGCGAAAAAGCGCTGAGCGCTTTTAAGAACGGTCGGGTTCGTGTTTTGGTCGCGACCGACGTCGCCGCTCGCGGCATCGATGTCGAATCGCTCGGGCTCGTGGTGAACTTCGATTGCCCAGGGCAACCAGAGGACTATATTCACCGGGTTGGCCGCACCGCACGTCATGAACGAACTGGCGATGCCTACACCTTTGTTTCGCCGGAAGAAATGAAGCATCTGCGTGAAATTGAGAAACAACTTGGCAAGAAGATCGAGGCCGGTCCAAAGCCGCCTCCTTCGAAACGAGAGTTAAGCTCTCAAGGGCCGGGCAGTGGACCAACGCAGCAACAGCGTGGTGCTCCGCGGCGAGGCGGTCGTCCTCAAGGACAAGGTAATTCCCGTCGTAAACGGCCAACAAGTGGGGGAGCAAAGCCAACTCGTGGACGGTCTCGCACCGGTGGGGGATCGCGTTCCGGCCCCTCAGGGTCAGGGAATTCTTCACGAAGTTCTTAGCTGACACCCTCAAATCGGAGGTGAAGGAGCGCGAGTTCCTTCACCTCTCAGCTCCTCATCGAGCCTCCTCGCTGCAAACCTGCGCTCCGCAGGGCGTCCAATTGCCCTCTGCTGGCCGTTTTAGGACGGCATTCTCACCTCCAGCACCTCCAACATCTCGGCAAAAAATCTGGTAGGATTGGCGGCGTTCGAACTCAGCCCTTCTGAGGGCTCTCTCGCAAACACATTTGAGACCTCGCTATGTCGATATCCGTTCGCATTCCAGGGCTATGGGCGATTGCCCTTGTGCTGTTCTTTGGGTCGTTGGTTCAAGCTCAAGATCAAGCCGCCAAGAAGGTGAGCTTCTTGCGCGACGTACGTCCGATCTTGTCTCAACATTGCTATGACTGTCATGGTCCTGATGAAGCGAACCGCAAGGCAGGATTGCGGCTCGACATGAAGGACAGTGCATTTGCTGCGATTGATGCCGACGTCTTCGCCATTGTCCCTGGCAACCCTGAGGACAGCCTTCTGATCGAACTCATTACTTCGACAGACGACAGTGAAGTGATGCCGCCAGCAAAGAAGAATGATCAGCTGAACAAAGCCGACATTCAAACGCTGACGCAATGGATTAAGGAAGGCGCAGAATGGACCGAACACTGGGCATTTACCGCCCCAACTCAGAACGATCTTCCTGTAGTCACTCAGCCAGATGCCTGTGCAAACGCCATCGATCGCTTTACGTTGTCGAAACTTGAGTCGCAAGAACTGGCCCTCAACGAGAAGGCAACAAAGACAGAAATCCTCCGCCGGGTCACACTCGATTTGACCGGGCTCCCCCCGACGCCGCAAGAGATCGATGACTTTGTCGCCGACAAGAGCAAGGAAGCCTATGAGAAGGTCGTGGATAGGCTGTTGGCGTCGCCTCGTTATGGCGAGCGCCAGGCTCAAGAATGGCTCGATGCCGCTCGGTACGCCGACACGAACGGCTATCAAGCCGATTCTGGTCGGACGGCATGGCAATGGCGTGAATGGGTCATCAAGGCATTCAATGACAACAAACCATTCAACGAATTTGGTCTTGAGCAAATAGCCGGCGATCTGTTGCCGAACGCAACGATTGATCAAAAAATCGCAACGGGTTTCAATCGCAACCATCCCACCAATAGCGAAGCCGGATCGGAAATCGACGAGTACCGAACTAAGTATGTCATCGATCGACTAAATACGACGGCCACGACATTTCTCGGGCTGACCGTTGCTTGCGCGCAATGTCACGACCACAAGTTTGATCCGATTCCACAAGAAGACTTCTATCGCTTCTATGCATTCTTCAATCAGGTTGACGAAGTAGGCCGACGACGTGACTCCATCTCGCGAAATCCCACGCCTTCAGTCCGGGTGCCCAACCCTGATGAAACCCCACATGTCGCGTTGTTAAGTCGAAAAATCAAAGAGTTAGAGGATCGTCTGCATAAGGCCGATCCGTATTTCGATTCCTCTCAAGCCAAATGGGAGAGAGAGGCAAGGGCGACACTTGCTGCCCCTTCACCGTGGCAAGTTGCCGAGCCTATCGGCATGCTGGCTCACTACGGCTCGGAGCTTCGGCTTCAAGAAGACGGCTCGATCCTGTCGAAAGGCGAACCACCGGTCCGTGACATTTATGATCTCACCTTCAAACCGGGCAAATCCCGCATATCGGCGATCCGAATCGAGGTCTTACCAGATCCAAGTCAACCAGAGGGTTCAACGGGTCGCTCGCGAAAAGGGCAGTTCATCCTGAGTGGGGTGAAAGTACGAGTTAGCTCCCTTTCGGACAGCACGGACACACCTTTGATGTACGTTGCCAAGGCTGACACAGATCTCAATCAAGAACGCCCGAAGGTCTTCTTGCCCGATTCGATTAGTCCAGGAAGCATCTCTGGTTCTATCATCGTTGATGATTCCAAGGAGTCCCAGACAAGTGGGCGCTTTGGGTCTTCTCGTGGCTGGAGCATTATCGGCGATGAGCGTCTACAGCGTCACGAAGCCGTCCTTGTCCCATTGACTTCCCTCGACCTCAATGAATCCAGCGTAGTTCGCATCACCTTGGAGCAAAAGGCGCGGCCGTTCAAATCGCTCATCGGCCGCTTCCGCATCAGCTTTACTCACGATGACAACATTCGGACTACTATGTTGCCATCCTATGGTGATGTTTGGTCTGCCATCGGACCGTTCAAAGGTAAAGACACGGCTGCGGCTTACAAGACGGACTTCGGCATTGAGAAAGACATCAAGGCTGGCATTGACCTGAAGAAGGAGCACGCTCCGCCAGCTCCCGAGACTGCTTCGAAATCAAAAGGTTCGAAGGGCGCAAAGCCTGGCCAAGGAACGGCTGCACCTTCAAAATCATCGAAGGGTTCGATCGGCAAGAGTGCTATTGCGAAGTCAGGGGCCACCAAGAAGTCGCCTGCGAAATCGAGCGCCAATTCACCGGTCGCAGAAACCAAAACGAATAAGGCATCCGAGGACAAACTCAAAGCAGCGTCGCCCAAGAAGAAATCCTATGCCAAGGGTTCCTTCGCCAAAGGCAAGTATTCGAAGGGCAAGAGTGGCAAAGGGCAGAAGCCTTCATCATCGAAGAAGGATGGGAAGATGAGCCCGGCCAGTGAGTCAGCCAAAAATGGCGAAGAAGCTCCTGCAAAGAAAGAAGTCGCCAAGCAATCAAGTAAGAAGCCTGAGGGCTCGAAGCCCAAAACAACGAAGCCGGCCACGACCACAGCTAAGTCAGGCAGCAAACGAAGCCGCAAGCCTAAGAACCTGAAATGGGAAGCGCATCGTGAATGGCGGGATGGTCGCTCGATCAGCCTCGATAAGGGTGATGTGGCCTGGTATCTCACCCGGAAGATACACAGCACACGTGCTCGCACAGCGATCATGCGTTTTGACGGTCCTGAAGGAGTCAAAGCATGGCTCAACGGTAAGCTCGTCTTTGAGAAGGCACCCGACGGGAAACCGGCCCCAACCAATCGGCGTAGCCGCTTTGGTTTTGGCCGCAGTTCCCAGTCTGAGGATCGCAAGGTTCAGCTGGGCTTGCGTGAAGGTGTCAGTGAGCTGGTCGTGAAGATCGTCTTTGGGCCCGCCCCCAAGAGTAGTCGTCGACGATCCTCAGGCACGACAACGCCAATGGCCGGGATTCCTGCGAACATCGACCCGAATGCCTTTGGTGGCAATTCCTCGTCGAGAAGCTCGCGCGGCTCCAAGGGCTCTCTGACCTTTCGGTTCGAGCCGGAAGGCGCAGATGTCATGAATCACGAGATCGTCTCCGCATTAAGGAAGATTCCGACGCCAGACGTGGCCAAGACCGTCACGAGCGAAAAGAACCCTGAGCTCCAAGCTAAGCGTCTTGAAGTCCTTCGTGGCAAGGTGCGCAAATTCTACCGCCGCAAAGTCGACACCGTGGGCATCATCTTAGAGCGAGAGCTTGAGAAGCTGAAAACTGAGAAGGGGTCATTGCAGCGGAAAATGCCTGAAGCGATGGTGATGAATCATTTGCCTGAAGATAAGCTCCGTAAAACCCATGTGTTCATTCGAGGTGATTATCGGAAAAAGGGCAAGGCGGTAGGTGCTGGAACACCCGTGGCTTTGCCACCGATGGCTTCAGACTTGCCACGCAACCGACTGGGATTGGCCAAGTGGCTCATGGATGAGAAAAATCCGCTGACGGCACGGGTCATGGTTAATCGCATCTGGCAACAATATTTTGGTCATGGCTTCGTCAAGACGGCGGAGGACTTTGGTATTCGGAGTGAAGTGCCCGATCACGTCGAGTTGTTGGACTGGCTTGCCGTCGAGTTCATTCGCAGCGGCTGGGACATGAAGCACATGCATAAGCTGATCGTCTCTTCTTCGACTTACCGACAAAGTGCGAACACAACCGACAAAATGCGCGAGATCGATCCTCAGAACAGTATTTACACACGTGGTCCGTCTTTACGTCTCTCAGCTGAAATGATCCGCGATAATGCCTTGGCAGTCAGCGGACTCTTGGTCGAGAAAATCGGTGGCGAGAGTGTCAAACCATTCCAGCCGAGCGGTCTCTGGCAGGCGGTCGCCAAAGGAGGACGTGGTTATCGCCGAGACAAGAACGAAGGGCAGTATCGTCGCGGACTTTATGTCTATTGGAAGCGTGGTGTCCCATATCCGTCAATGTTGACATTTGATGCGGCTAAGCGAGAGATGTGTACCGTCTCGAGGCCAACGACGACAACGCCACTCCAAGCGCTTGTGTTGTTGAATGACCCGGTCTATGTCGAAGCGGCCAAGATGCTGGGGCAACGGATGCTAAAAAAGGGTGGTGACAAAGACGCCGCTCGTCTCGCATTCGGCTACCGACTTTGTACCAGCGAAACGATTGACGCTGCTCGACTGAAAGTCCTTACCGAGCTTCTCGCCAATCAACGGAAACACTTCTCTTCTCACGAAGAGGACGCCAAGAAACTGATGGGAGTTGGGGATGCGAAGGTGGACGAGAGCCTCAAGGCATCCGAACTTGCAGCATGGACCTCTGTTGCAAGCGCATTATTGAACATGGACATCACGATTCACCGCTAAGGGCAATGATCTTTAAGTCACAGATTGAGTTGCCAATTCGATCTGCGTTTTGGTGAACGAGCAAAAGGAAGATGATATGCATCGACGTAATTTCTTAAAGAACTCGGCGTTCGGCTTTGGTGGGGCGGCATTGAGTGGCCTCTTCGGGCCGCAAGCGCTCAGCCAATCCCTTGGTGGAATCCTGACCCCAGGCCCAGCACCCAAAGCGAAGCGCGTCATCATGATCTTCTTGGCTGGTGGTCTCTCGCAGTTTGAGACTTTCGACGAGAAACCTTTGCTAAACAAGCGTCGCGGTGAGCAGATTCCTGATTCTGTTCGTCAAGGGGGCGTCACGAGTGCGATCACCGAACGCCAAGGCAACTTAGCCGTGGTCGGTTCGCCCTTTAAGTTCAAAAAGCATGGCGAAAGCGGCATGAACATTTCTGAGCTTTTCCCTCACTTGGCCAAGCATGCCGACGACTTAACGTTGATTCGGACCTTGCAAACAGACCATGTTCTTCATGAAGACGCAGTCACCACGGTTTTCACCGGAACTCCTATTCTTGGGCGTCCGTCGTGGGGCGCTTGGGTGTCTTACGCCTTGGGGTCTGCGAACAAGAATCTCCCCGAGTTTACCGTTCTGCTTTCAAATGGAGAGCGGCTTTCACCACTGCATCCAAGGCTCTGGCACTCCGGATTCCTTGAGGGCCGCTATCAAGGCGTTCAACTCCGAGGCGGTAAAGACCCGGTTCTTTTCGTCAACAACCCTCCGGGAGTCGACAAGGATTCCCGCGCTCAAGTTCTTGAGGCTATTGCGGCATTAAACAAGATCGAGGCTGAGCAGTCCAAAGATCCTCGAATCGACACGCGCATCAAGGCCTATGAATTGGCTGGACGCATGCAACAATCGGTTCCTGAGCTCGCGGACTTGTCAAAAGAGTCTAAGAAGACGCTGGACCTCTATGGCGCCACGCCAGGCAAAACGACATTCGCCAACAATTGTCTTTTGGCACGTCGACTTGCCGAACGAGACGTTCGTTTCATTCAGATTTGCGATGGCGGCTGGGATCATCATGCCAACTTGCCCAAGGCCCTGCCGCGCAAGACAAAGCAAATTGACCAACCTATTTCGGCACTGCTCAGTGACCTGAAGGAAAGAGGCCTGTTGGACGACACCATTGTGATGATGATGGGAGAATTCGGTAGAGCTTCCGTTTGTGAAGGTGGCCTTACCCATGATCGTTATGGGCGAGATCACAATGGTCGTATCGGGTCGTGCTTCGTTGCTGGTGGCGGCTTCAAAGGTGGTCTGACCTACGGAACGACAGACGACTGGGGCTGGGACGTTGCCGAGAACCCTGTGCACATCAATGCTCTACAAGGCACGGTCCTGCACCAATTGGGACTGGATTACGAAAAGCTCGTCGCGCGTCATCAAGGACGAGATTTCCGTCTTACCGACGTCAAGGGGCGCGTGGTAAGGGAACTTCTGGCTTAAGTGGCAGAAGGGGCAGGGCATCTTGGTTACCTAAAGCCGAGATGACCTCGCCCGGCACGGTTCACAAGGAGCGGCTTGCCACAAAATCAATCTCAGGCGCAAATACCCCGCGAAGATACAGAACTTAATCAGATATCAGTTCGTCCGTAGGTGAAAGGGAAAGGGATCATGGCCGCAACTTCAATCCTCCCGCAAGACTCAGACGCTGCAGTCGATCCGCGGAGTTTCTTTTTGGTGAAACTAAGAACGCACTCGATTTACTCATAGCCAAACGTGGTGGTGTTCAGGCGCAAGCCAGCCATCTCATGTCAGTAGCTGCACACCGTCTAAATACTTTCGCGGCATTCTTTTCCCGATCATCAGCAGGTCGATTCAACAAAAAAAGCTCCTCGGCAAATTGCCAAGGAGCTCTTTCTTTTCGGTCGTGAGACTGCGATTAGAACGTCAAAGGGAATGCGATGCCGTTCGATGTGCGTGCCACTGGGCCTGTCTCGTATGCTTGAATGTAGACGACATTACCAGCCAAAGCAGGGACGCTTTGCGAAACTCCTGGAATGAACAAGTCACCGCCGAAGCCGTAGCCGAAGTAGGCGAACGCCACGATGTTCACTGGCGCGATCGAGATGAGAAAAGAAAGGCCGAAGGAATTTGTGTTTCCTGGAGCCAAGCTCGAAACGACCAGTCCTAATCCCCCTGGTGTCGCGCCGCTAATTGTGAAATCG
>JBLINQ010000131.1:0-14453 GCA_047639315.1 Planctomycetota bacterium | reverse complement strand
GATCTTGCGCACAGCCGGGACAGCGCTGCGCTGGTAACCCGGCGGCTCTGGATGAGAGAGCATCTTCTGCAAAGTCTCCCAGTGGAGCCCCTCCTCCTTCATCACCGAGCGCTTGCTCTGTCTGTCTACCAGCACTTTCCGGCGCACTCGCGCCCATTGTTTCATGTTCATGTACACACATCCTTTCTGATGGGTGTACCGGTTTTAGTCTGCCCTTCTTTCCTTACCGGTTTTCACCCGGCGTTTACACAAAGGCCGGGCTTTTATCCATCTCGTGGGATATCATGTGTCCTCACTGCCAAGGTGTTCGACGGGAGTCACGTTCCTTGGGTGAGTTGCGGGAGTTTGGCCATTGCGATATCTGCGATATCGACTTCGGAGCGACCACGCAGGAATCGATTGAGGTCACCTTCAAGGTACTACCAGAGATTCGGGAGGTCCGAGAGGTCTTCTACTGCTCGGCAGAGCCAGCTAAGAAGCCTCACATTTTTCTGCAACATCACCTGGCACCGAAATCAAGCTACACGGTTGATCTCGAATTAACCGAAGGACGTTATCGCCTTCGGTCGGCCACGGGCGACGGTCCTACGCGTTCTTTGGAGGTTGTTCAGGCAGGGGGCGATGTTGAGGTGTCTGGGGATTTGCAAGAGGAGCGATCGGAGCTTCCTAGGGTTATCGAACAACATGTTAGACTTGTTGTCACAAACTCAGAGGCAGAACTGCGGAGCATTGTTCTAGAGAAATTAGCGGAGGACCCTACCGCGCTCCGACCATCCGATCTCTTCAATCTTCAGCAGTTCCGTGATCTATTTTCTGAGGAGTCGATCGCCTCTGGCTTAAAACTTGAAGTTGGGGCTCAAACCCTGTTGTTCACTGATATCGTGGGGTCGACCGCTCTCTACTCCTTGCTCGGCGACACGAAAGCGTTCAATGCCGTGCATGCTCATTTTGTAGCACTTCAAGAAATCATCACTTCGAGGAAGGGTGCTGTGGTTAAAACGATAGGGGATGCCATGATGGCTGCCTTCCCCCATTCGGAAGAAGCACTTCAGGCTGCGGTTGAGATCCAGCAATTATTTCGACCGGGTGAAAAGGATATCGCCGTTCGAGTTTCCATCCATCGTGGCCAGTGTCTCGCCGTTCGCCTTGATGCTAACATAGATTACTTTGGCAATGCTGTGAACTACGCGGCTAAGATGCAGTCTGTTGCAGGTGCCGGTGAAATCGTGTTCTCGAAAGAGTTCTACTCCTTGCCCAACATTGCTTCCCAGGTTCAAGAACATGAATTGGAGCTGGAGGAAAGACCGTTGCGATCGCGCTTTGGACCCGATAAGAACAGCGTGTACCTAGCGAAGATACACCCTTGAGCATTCTCAGAGGGTTTCGCTTGAGTCCCGGAACCAGTGATCGGATGATTGTCGTTCTGAAGCTTGTTTGCGATACCTGAGCAATTTGCGATGTTTGGCAGGTCGTCCAGTGACACGTGCCCGCCAACGCCGGAAAGACGACCATTTCAGCTGTTGTCGCATGATCTTGATGACATCAGCTTCGATTAGGCCGGTCTTCACTTTGATTTCGTCAAAGGAGGTTTGGTCCTCCCATGCCATGCGGACGATGCTATTCAGTTCTGCCTGAGTCATAGAGTTAGATCTAGTTTTGTTAGTCTCCACTCATGCGCTTTGGCGTTGATCGGCCTTCGCACCCGCTCGATGAAGTGATGCTGCCATTCGGTTCCGTGAGGCCCAGCGCGAAAATCTCCAAAGGTCACGTCGACATCGGCTCCCGCAGTTGATGCTAGCCCGTTGAGGGTCAATTGAATGCGGTGAAGCCGCTTGGTCCGATTGCCAATCCAGGCGATCACACCGTCAGCTGGGCTCATGCCGAATCCGGGGCGCATCGTTCCGGCGAGCAGGGTGCATGATTCTCCAGCTAGCTTGCGCTGACCCAGGATTTGCCAAGAAGAACCCCGTTCGCGTAGCACGCTGCTGCCAAAAGTGAAGACGATGTAGGCGTCTGCGACGAGGGCAGCCACCTCAGAACTCTCGCTAGAAGGATCGGCCTTACCGTTACGCCAAACCGTGATGTCGGAACGCGTTCGAAGCACACGCTTCTCGCCAGACGGGCCTCGGTGAATCTGAAGCACTTGCTGTTTCCCGGGCGTGTAGACTTCCTGTGATATCTGTCGATAGTTGGCATCCACGAGGACTGGTTGAGTTGTTTTGGCAATAGATGACCAGTTGCCTTCATAAGCCACGCTGACCGTGTTCAATCGCTGCCATGGATGCCCAGCCACTTGAGAGGATTCGTTGAGCAACGCCTCAGCAGCAGCATCGCCGTTCGTTTGTGCGGACACGTGAGGACGGGGCAGCGTCGTGCACGAAGCGAGAACGATAGTTCCAAGAATGGCGAGTAGGTATCCCTTCACACATCTAATACGTTCATTTTGCCCCGTTGGGCACATGGACATTTCTCCAGGCTCTTTTTGTCAGGTAGGAGCGTATTGCTTAGTGAGGTGCTCACCAATCTATGACCGAAATCAGCGACAGCCTTAGACGCTACTTTAACGAAATTGGCCCCATTCCACTGCTTGATTTAAAGGAGGAACGGCGTCTGTGCCTGCTTTCGAAGGATGGAAACGAGCATGCCTGGCAGCAACTTGTAGAAAGAAACCTCAAGCTCGTCGTTCCAATCGCCAAGGACTACGAGGGGTATGGCCTTTCTTTGGAAGATTTGATTGCGGAAGGAAACTCAGGACTGATGGAAGCCGCCCGCCGAGTAGACCCTGACAAAGGAGCTAAGTTTAGCACGTATGCGGCTCACTGGATCAAACAATCCATCAGACGCGGACTGTCAAACCAACGAAGCACGATTCGTGTGCCTGCACACATGGGTGACAAGATCCGCTTGATGAGAAGGGTAGAGCTTTTATTGGAAGAAGAATTACAACGGCCACCCACTCTGGCTGATCTGAATGAAGCGTTAGGCATTGCCGAAGCTGATCTCGCAAGGTTGAAGGAAACGGGGCAAAGCCAAGTCTCCCTGGATGCCCCTGTGAACGAGGATAGCAGTGATTCGTTAGGGACGACCATCGAGGATAAATCGGCTGTGCGACCGGACGAAGCAAACGGGACAGCAGATCTTATCGGATTGATCGACGAGTTCGTGTTGAGTGAACTGGATGATCGTGAGCGAGACATCATCGAGTTGCGCTACGGCTTGGGTAATGTTCAGCCTCAGACTCTGGAATCGATTGGGAAGACCTATGGTGTGACGCGAGAACGCATCCGTCAGGTTCAGAACGCAGCCTTAAGGAAACTTCGTGATGCCATTCGCCAGCGTGATAGTGGCATCTCCAATCTAAAAGACAAACGGCGAGAGATCGTGATGATGCCCATCCTGAAAACCACCTCCTAGATGGATAAGAAGCCGAGAACACACCCATGGATGGCATGGGTGTTGCTCGCCGCGGCCGCCTACAATGTTCTGTGGGGCGCCTGGGCTGTGATCTTTCCCAACGCCTACTTCGATTGGGCAGGCATGCGACGTCCTGCCTACCCGGAAATATGGCAGTGTGTGGGCATGATCGTTGGAGTCTATGGTGTCGGCTATGCCATCGCTGCCTTCGATCCCATGCGACATTGGCCCATCGTTCTCGTCGGCTTGATGGGTAAGGTCCTTGGGCCGTTGGGTTTCGCGAAAGCGCTTTATGATGGCACGTTCACGCCCAAGGCTGGGTTGACCATTCTAACCAATGATCTCATCTGGTGGATTCCGTTTGGCGTGATTCTCTTGGCAGCGCTTCGTCAAAGGGTATCGCGATCCTACCAACGCGAGGAAGCGTTGCCTCTGGATATGGCTCTCTCTTCCTATCATCTAGCAAATGGTGATTCTCTTGCAGAAACTTCGCGAAAGCAGCCCGTCTTACTTTGTTTCTTACGCCATTTCGGGTGAATTTTCTGCCGTGAGCAGCTCGTTCAGTTGATCGAGCAGAGAGAGTGGATCGATGAGCAAGGTTGGCGGCTCGTTCTCGTGCACATGAGTCATGACGAGAAGTATCCGCCCTATCTCCAGGGCATTCATTACGGCTATGTGGACAGCATTAACGACCCACACTGCGAATTGTACAGAAGCTTTGGCCTTTTGAAGGGTTCGCTCTGGCAACTGCTAGGACCGGCCGTGTGGTGGCGTGGTTTCCAGGCTTTCCTCAACGGGCACCAAGCAGGCAAGCTCCAAGATGACGGCATTCAGATGCCTGGCATGTTCCTGGTTTCAGATGGGAAGATCATCAATTCCCATCAGGCAGCGCACGCCGGTGATCATGCAGATCTGACGTCATTTGCAACTGCGTCGACCTCATGAGTGTTCCGACCATCGAGCAGCGGATGGCCTTGCAGCATCGCCCAGATCAACCGGCGATCATGCACCAGCGCTGGGAGGATTTGTTATTCCTCCACTGGCAAGCCAACGCAGACGACATCCAACGGACTTTGCCACCGGGCTTAACCGTTGATTGCCATGATGGGAAAGCTTACCTCGCGATCGTGCCATTCAAGATGCGAGCTATTCGTCCGAGAGGACTGCCGCCCGTTCCCTACCTGTCAAACTTCCTGGAGTGTAACGTGCGCACCTATGTCCATGACGCTAAGGGTGTGCCAGGTGTATGGTGTAACGTGCGCACCTATGTCCATGACGCTAAGGGTGTGCCAGGTGTATGGTTCTATTCCTTGGATACGGATCGCTGGCTCGCCTACTGGGTCGCGCGGAAATGCTTTCGTCTTCCGTATGTGTGGTCGTCTATGAACTCCCAGATGACTGGGCACAACCACCGCTACCAAGTTCGTCGTCGCGGGGAAGACGAGCCGAGTGATTACGTATTCGAATCCGAAGCAGAAACTCGAGTTACGGATCCAGGCTCATTGGATTTCTTCCTCCTTGAGCGTTACTTGCTTTACTCCTTCAACGTTCGGAAGAATCAACTCCACCGGGGACGAGTCTATCATAAGCCTTACCAGATGTCGGAGATTACAAACCACCGTTGGAATTCGAACCCCATCGCCTGGAACGCTTTGCCTGAGCCCACCGGTCCTCCGGTGCATGCCTGCTATTCGAAACGGGTCGTCGTTGAGGTCTTTCCCTTGGAAAGAGTTTCTGGATGAGTGTGAGAAACGTAGCAGTCTAAATGAAGTCTCGAACCTATCTCATCGTCGGAGCCCATTCGGCTATTGCTAACCATTCTATCCAAGACTTGCTACAGAGTGGGCATCGCGTGATAGCGGTAAGTCGAAGCTCCCTGGAACTTCCCACCTCTGAACGGCTAGAAACCTACCTATACGATCCGGAAGACTCTGAGGCAGAGCTGAACCTACCCGAAGAATTGGACGGCCTCGTCTACTTTCCCGGCACGATTACCCTCAAACCGTTCGGGCGTCTTACAGAGCAAGACTTTCTGCATGATTACCGAGTGAATGTGCTTGGTGCGGTTCGAGTCATTCAACAGGCGCTCCCCTCGTTAAAGAAGAGCACCGATGGTTCTATCGTTCTCTTTAGCAGTGTAGCAGCAACGATTGGTCTTGGTTTCCATGCGAGTATCGCTGCCGCGAAAGCGGGCGTCGAAGGACTTGGTCGCTCATTAGCGGCGGAATTGGCTCCTGGCATTCGCGTCAACATGATCGCTCCTTCCCTAACCGACACACCGCTGGCGAGCCCTTTGCTGTCGACCGATGAAAGAAGAGCGGCAGCCGCAAACCGTCATCCCTTGAAGAAGATTGGAGGAGCCGATGATGTGGCCGCGTTGGTCTCATTCTTGTTGAGTGAGAAAGCTCAATTCATCACCGGCCAAGTGTTACGGCCTGACGGTGGCTTATCTTCCGCTAGGGTATTCTAGATTCTCAAGGTGTTTCCTATTTTAACCAGAAGCATCTCGTGTCATTAGGCCTACGTAGAGTGAAGCAATGCTGAACAAACCTGAAGCGAACCAAAGCCACCTCGACTGCTTGATCATCGGCGCAGGAATGGCGGGGCTATTGGCAGCCACTTCACTGCAGCGGGCTGGCGTCCGAGTCCGCGTTGTCGATAAGGGCCGCGGCCTCGGAGGCAGAATGGCTACCCGGCGTTGTGATGGGGCCGTGTTCGACCATGGTGCTCAGTTCTTCACGGTTCGAGATCCGCGATTCGAGTCATGGGTGCTGGAGTGGCGCGACCTGGATCTTGTGAAGCCGTGGTATGAGTTGGGCGACGCTGGCACTCATTTCCGTGGCGAACCGGGAATGACCGCGATTGCGAAGCATCTCGCCAAAGAAATCGACGTTCGACGCCAAGTCGTTGTCGAGAATGCAAGGTTCCAAAATGGGAGTTGGACGGTCTCTGTTAGAAATGGCGAGGAGATCATGGCTCAACATCTCATGATCACAGCTCCCGTGCCGCAGGCTTTAGCGCTTCTAGATGCAGGCAACGTGAAGCTCAACGCAGAAGACGATCAGGCACTGCGTGCCATCGAGTTTCACCGCTGCATCGCCGCGCTCGCTATTCTGGATCGACCCAGTGCCATCTCGTCCTATCAAGGTGCGCTGAAGCTCACGGGAGAACCGATCCAATGGATCTCTGACAATCAGCGCAAAGGCATTTCACCAAACGTTCCTTCGGTGACGATCCATAGCACGCCCGACTTTGCCAATCAGTATTGGGATAGCGACGACTCCGTGAGCATTCCCATGTTGCTTGATGCTGCCTCCGAATACGTGGGAGCCAAGGCCGTTTCCTATCAAGGCCACCGCTGGGGGTTCAGCCAGCCAAGGGCCTCATTTCGCGAAGAAGCTTTTGTTGATCCTCACTTGCAACTTGCTATTGCCGGTGATGGCTTGGCAGGAGGTCGGGTTGAAGGAGCTGCTCTGTCAGGGTTGGTGGCAGGCAAAGCCCTCGTAGACCTAATCCAGTCCCGTTCAAACTAACGCCGCGGTATGAAACATTTCCGGAAAACATCAACCATACAAGTCACACCCGAAGCACTAGAGGCTTGGCATCATGCGCCGGGAGCCTTCCGACGACTGACGCCGCCTTGGGAACGCATGCGCATTGTTGAGGAACCTGCCGAGATTGCCGACGGAACGCGCGCCGTGATTGCGATGAAGGCGGGGCCGCTGTGGACAAAGTGGATTGCCGAGCATCAAGACTGCCGCCCCGGCGAAAGCTTTACTGATGTCCAGGTAAAGGGCCCATTTGCACACTGGGAGCACACGCACCGGTTTCAAGGAATCAGTGCTGATTCTAGTGAATTGATCGATGAGATTGACTATCGCCTTCCGTTTGGCCCCATTGGTAGAATCTTCGGGAATCCCTTCGTTCGTCGCAAGTTGGAGAGCACTTTCCGATACCGGCACGCATTGACGAAGATGGATTTGGAACGGATGGCTTTGGAGCCTGAAGGCAGCGAACCATTGACTGTGTTAGTCACGGGTGCGACGGGAATGGTCGGCACAGCTTTGGAGGCATTCTTGCGAATGCGTGGCCATGAAGTTCGCCGTGTGACGCGCGAGCCATCTCGCCCTAACGATGTGCGATGGAACATCAACGCGGGAGAGATGGATCTCTCGCCAGATGAGAAGATCGATGCAGTAGTGCATTTGGCCGGTGAGAACATCGCTGGCGGAAGGTGGTCGGACAAACGCAAGGAGCGCATTCTAGAAAGCCGTCGTCTGGGCACGCGGCTGCTCTGTGAGAAGTTGGCAGCGCTTGAGCGAAGGCCCAAAGTCTTGGTGAGCGCGTCCGGGGTGAACTACTATTCGCAAGGCACGAAGAGGCCGCAGGATGAGTCTGCCCCAAGGGGCAGCGGCTTCCTTTCGGACGTGTGTGCGGTTTGGGAGCAGGAAACAGAACGCGCGGCGGAAGCTGGCATTCGGGTTTCTCGGATGCGGTTCGGGATAGTGCTATCGCCTGCAGGTGGTGCTCTGGCAAAGATGCTGCCAGCTTTTCGTCTAGGGGTTGCTGGCCGCTTGGGATCGGGGACCCAACGCATGCCTTGGATTGCTCTTGATGACCTCGTCGATGTGATCCACCGCGCCCTACAAGATGAGCGCTACGAAGGTGCGATGAACTTAGTGGCTCCACAAACCCCAACCAATCGTGAGTTCACGCAAGCACTCGCCAAGACGCTGCACAGGCCTGCAATCATTCCAGTGCCAGCCGCTGGCCTCCGCTTGGCACTGGGAGAGCAGATGGCCAACGAAACGCTCATGGCGGATCTCGCCATCGCCCCAGGTAAGCTGGAGAAGCTCGGTTATCCTTTCCGCTTTGCTGAGCTGAGTGAAGCCCTGCGGTTCATGTTAGGCAAAGAGTAGCGCGGCCCGATCTCATGTCCGATTGCACACTCATTTTTCCCTATCAACTCTTCGATCCGCATCCTGCGCTAAAGAAGGGGCGCCCTGTCATCTTTCTCGAAGACAGTCTCACATTCGGGGATCCTCACGTGGGCATCAAGTTCCACCAGCAGAAGGTGGTGCTGCATCGCGCATCGATGAAGCAGTATGCGGCCACCCTTGGGAAACGTGGCTATCAAGTGCACTACCGCGATTTCGCCAAAGGCAAGACGATCCGCGATCATCTCAAGGCGCTACGGCGACAAGGCTTTCAGTCCTATTACTACTGCGATCCTGTAGATTTTCTGTTAGAAAAACGCCTGCGAAGGTGTGCTGGCGAGTTCTCTTTCAAGTTAGAGATTGTTGACACGCCGATGTTTCTGTCGCCGAAGAGTTGGCTGGAGGAACAGTTCGACGGCAAGAAACGTCCTTTTATGGCGAAATTCTATGAGCGTCAGCGTCAACGGTTGAACATCCTCGTCGAGGCCGATGGTTCTCCCCAGGGAGGGAAATGGAGTTTTGATCAAGAGAATCGGAAGTCGATGCCCAGGAAGGGGCTGGAAGTCCCTCCAGATCCGATCGTGCGCAGTTCCGAGTACACCAAAGAAGCGATTGGTTACACCAAATGCAAATTCAAGGACTACTACGGTGACGCTGACAATTTCGCCTATCCCGTTTCTCACGTCGCTGCCGAGCGTTGGTTAGACCGTTTTCTGGAACAACGCTTCGCACTCTTTGGCGATTATGAAGATGCCATCAGTCAGCATGAACGCGTGCTCTTTCACGGCGTGCTCACTCCCATGATGAACATTGGGCTACTCACGCCGCAGCAGGTGCTTGATCGCGCCTTGGACTTCGCGAAGGCTAACCACACGCCAATGAATTGCGTCGAAGGCTTCGTTAGGCAGATCATCGGTTGGCGTGAGTTCATTCGCGGTGCTTACGATCACCTCGGCGTGGCCTGCCGCACAGGCAATTTCTGGGGCTTCGAGAGCGAACCGATTCCGCAAGCCTTTTATGATGGGACTACGGGCATTGATCCTGTCGATTGCGTGATTCGACGAGTGCTTGACCATGGTTGGTGTCATCACATCGAGCGCCTGATGATCCTGGGTAACTTCATGCTTCTCTGCGGCTTCCATCCAGATCGCGTCTACGACTGGTTCATGGAACTCTTCGTCGATGCCTACGATTGGGTCATGGTCCCCAATGTCTACGGTATGAGCCAGTTTGCCGACGGCGGCCTCTTCACAACCAAGCCTTACATCTCTGGCTCTAACTACGTACGAAAGATGAGCGACTTCTCCAAGGGGCCTTGGTGCGAAGTGTGGGACGGACTATTCTGGATGTTCATCAAGCAACACGAAGCATTTTTTCGGAAACAACATCGGCTAGGAATGATGACGCGTCAGTTGGACAAGATGGGAGCCGGCAAGCTGGAAGACCATCGAAGGAATGCAGATAATTTCCTTAAATCGCTGACTGCATAGTCCAGGCGTTGCTTGGCCTCGTATAAGGAATTGTTATGCAGACACCACAGCTAAAACTCTTAAGTAACCTCTGTTTCATCCTCGGCTTCGCCTCCATCATCGGCTCCATCGCCATCTGGTATTTGACTGGGGGAGCCGAAGTAGAAGGCAAAGCCCATGCAGAGCGATTCGGGATCTTTGTTGGACTGTGGGCCCCGACTTTCTTCATTCTGTCGAACCGGTTTGATCGCTACGCAGAGAAAAACGCCAACTAAACTTTCAACGCAAACTAACGCACATGGAAAACCAAGAGATCATCGATGCGCTCAAGGTGGCCTACGGTATGGAACTGGAAACGGTTCAGAATTACATTGCCGCTTCGGTTAACTTGGATGGCGTCCGCTCGGACGTTATCAAGAAAGCACTGGCTGTAGACATCGCCGAAGAGCTGGGCCACGCACAGACCATAGCTAACCGAATCAAGACTATCGGAGGCCAAGTGCCGGGATCATTCGAGAACAAGCGTTCGCAGGAGAGTCTTCAACCTCTTGAGGACACAACGGATGTCGTCAGCGTGATCAAAGGCGTCATTGCTGCTGAAGAGGGTGCGATGGCTCAGTATAACAAGATCATCAGGCTCTGTGACAGTGTGGATTACGTGACGCAAGACATGGCTATTACTCTCCTTGCCGGTGAGGAGGAACATCGACGTGAGTTCATTGGATTCCTGACGGAATACGAGAAAGGATAACGCTGAGCAAGAGGGTCGTCATCGTTGGTGGGGGACTCGCTGGACTGGCTTGCGCCCTGCGCCTCCAGGAGTGTGGTGGAACCCCAATAATCGTTGAGGGATCAGAAGCCGTTGGAGGACGGGTGCGCACTGATGAAGTTGATGGGTTCCTGCTAGATCGAGGATTTCAAGTTTACTTGAGCGCCTATCCACAAGCCGGAAGGTTGCTTGACCTCCAAGCTCTCGACCTACGGCGCTTTCGTCCAGGCGCTTTGATTTTCAAGAAAGGCAAGTTCCGTCGGATGATGGATGCGGTTCGTTGCCCGCAGCACGCGATCGGCACAGCACTCCAGCCCATCGGTTCGCTCAAAGATAAATTGTTAGTTGGCAAGCTTCAATTGAGCGCACTGCGCCGAACTGAACACCAGATCGCCGCGAAAGAAGACAGGGCCACGGAAGCCTTTCTGCGCGAATATGGATTTTCAGAACCGATGATCGATGAGTTCTTTCGGGTGAAAGTCTGAGTTTCGAGAGATCTAGGCTGCTTTGTTCCAGCATTGACGGCGATATTCGTTCCAGGTTTGGTCCCATTGTTTGGATTTATGGATCGCCCGCAGAGTGAGGACGGACTTGCCTTTGGACCGTGTCCAACGCATGCCGCTTCGACACATCCGTTCTTTTACGATTGTTTTACAGGCAGCTTCGGTGGGCCCACTTCCGATGGGCAGATTTCGATTGAGAAAGTTGGCGTAGTTCATCCACTGTCGGTTTCGCTTAAAGAACCCTAACTGTTGTTCATACACTTTGGACGAGGCTTTCCCCAGCTTTCGGTTCCGTCGATAATATTCCAGGCTGCGTATCAACCCGTCAACGGCCCATTCTTCTGCTTTGAGTTTGGTGCACCATTTCCTGTACCAATGGAGCCCCGCTTTGCTCTTCTTGCCGAATAGCGCTTCTGACGCTAGCGATAGATGCTCGGTGGTATGGAAATAGTCGAGCAGCTTCTCATAATCTGCGAATCGCTCCTCCTGGTCAGCTAGATAACCCCAGAGAGGACGCCCCCCATCTAACAGGAGCATCTTGGTGATCGTCTTAGGCAATTGGAGTTCAAGATGATCTAGCGTTGACTCGAACTCTTTCTTGAAGTCGCCGAAGCGCTCCTGCGGCATTTGGGCGATGTAACATGAATTCAATCGGACGGTTTCTGTTCTTGGTTGGCCGGTCTTGATATCGATGACCTCGGTGGTGCCATAGTGGGAGAATGATCCAATCATGGCGTTCTTGAAGCATGATTGCTTTGGCTTCGTGGGCTCTAACTCATTCTTCGGCCGCTCCGGAGGACGCCCGCGTTTAGTTCCCGCCTCTCGTAGAGCAAGATTGACTCCGTCCATCCCCACGACGAGCGCTTCGGTGCCTTCTGGGGTATCGACCGCCTCAAGCCGCGTTTGAAGACCTTCATGTGTCTGCACCCATTCGTGGATTCTGGTTCCCTCATCTGTACGGATATCATAAATGGCTTCCTTGCTCAGCGAGAAGGCGCCCAATTTGTCCAACAATGCTTTAATCTCCTGAGGATCCATTGAAGCACTGGCCATAAGTATGGGTTCAACGACTTCGGGTGTCGCAAAACGTTCGCTCATTTCCCAAGCATCATCGAACGGACAATAAGCCTTCTTCTTCACACTATCATCTGCCGGGTAGTAGAGATGGCGATCAAGTGTGATGCGACCGAACAATGTGAGGAATGATTTCTGACTGGTCCGGTTGTATCGATAAACCACCGCATCCTTCGATCGATCGCGAGGAGGAGAGGAACGCTCGCAATTTTGAAGAAAGCTTTCCAAAGCACCTCTTGAGGCTTCTTTGGAGGACTTTGCAAGAAGACCGGTGATTTCGGATATCGTCTGAGCCGAGCATTGTTCCGGGTTGAAGTTAACAGTGTTTTCGAACATATTGACAAAGGATTGTCTGAATTGTTCGGAATAGTGATCCACTAAGGCAAGCATGGTTGTTGGAAGCTCCATGCTTGCCTAACATCACTATTTTCCGCATAGTACAAGTAGTAATTTTAACTTTTATAGTGAAACGCTTCGAAACTCAGACTTCCACCCGTTCTTTCGCGCCTTTTATGGGGGCATCTTCCTTGAGCGGGACCTGCGCACCTCCAGTCAGATGTTCGAGTTCACATTCAAGATGTTCGCCAAGGGCTTTGCAACCGTTCCCGCGAAGGGTATGCAAGAGATCCCGAATCAACTAGCGGGGCGCTTGCCAGAAGATGCGATTCGATTGAATACGCCTGCAACAGCCGTGGATCGCCACGGGGTTACACTCGCATCCGGTGAACACATTGAAGGCGACTGCGTGGTTGTTGCAACCGATGCAGAAACCGCAAGTCGACTGGTACCCGGTTTGCCAGTTCCGAAAGTTCGTTGGCGCTCGGTTGTCGGAATGAATTTCGCCGCTGATGAATCCCCTCTGAATGAAGCGATCATCGCGTTGAACGGAGGTTCGAATGGGCTGATCAACAACGTCTGTGTACCTAGCGATGTGTCATCATGCTATGCTCCTCCTGGGAAGGCATGTGCCGTTTCAGTGTTGGGCCATCAACAAGAAGAGTTCTTCGAAGAACGGCTACGTCAGGAATTAGCGCTCTGGTTTGGCGAAAAGGTTAACAAGTGGCGACTCCTGAGGTCATACACCATCCGCAAGGCTTTGCCCGAAGAGTCTCCTTCTAAAAGTCCATCCCGTGTAGGTCCCAAGGTTTACGAAGGAATCAGTTTCTGCTGTGATTATCTCGCGTCCGCCTCAATCGAAGGAGCGATTCGGTCTGGCCTCGCCTGTGCTGAGGAGCTGCTCAGCCGGTAACAGGCATCGAGTGTTGCCTACAAAATGAGGCTATCAACATTTACACGTGGGAGATGACGATCACAGAACAACTACTGCTACAGTCCCAACTAATCCTCGCGGCGGCGATGACAGGTATCATCTGGCTAGTGCAGTTCGTAACCTACCCTCAGTTTCTAAATGTCGGCGGCTCCGAGTTTGATGTTTATCACAAGCATCACACAGCGGGTATCGGACGAATCGTTGCACCGTTGATGATCGTGGAACTTGGTCTTTCGATCTGGGCGGTGTGGCACTTTCGGGACACACAAATCGGAGCCGTAATCTTAGCGGCGACTGCGATCACGTTGGCCATATGGGTAACAACGTTTGCCGTTCAAGTGCCGCTTCACAAGTTACTCGTGAGTAGATGGTCTGAGCCGGTCATTCGAAAACTGATTTCTACCAATTGGATACGAACTATCCTATGGAGCGCTCGGTTAGGATTAATCGGTTGGGCAATCTTCAATGGGCAGTGACGTGGGGCGGTTCGAGCAGCCCTTCGAGCCACCTAGAAGGCCAGGCCGCCATGCCATTGGCAGCCCCAAGTAGAGCGCCGAGCACTCCCCCACGATGGACGTTGTCACCGCCGATGTTGGTGTTAACGATAAGTGCCTCTTCTGGACGATCGGCATATTTTAAAGCCAAGTAGATCACCGCTGGCACTGCCTGGTCGACGTAACACGCGGTGGAAAGACGACTCCCAATCACGTATGTATCCTCACGCTGGAGCCACTTTGAGAAGGGAAATCCGAAGTGTGGGTTGCGTTGCATAGCACATTCTTCGCGAATGGCCTCAGCGAGTGGTTTGCCTTGGAGGGTTGCCATGAGCAACGATAGGATGGCTTCGGCTGCCAGACGCATTTCCTTGCCTGTGAGATGCAATGGATTTTGGGACCAATATTCGCTTAGTTAGATGTTAGTGTATTCTTCGAATTCGCTAGGCGTTTGATAACCCAACGAAGAGTGTTTTCGTTTTGTGTTATAGTAGGAGTCAAGGTAGGCAAACAGTTCCATGCG
>JBLINQ010000130.1:0-14487 GCA_047639315.1 Planctomycetota bacterium | reverse complement strand
CACGGCGTTGGCGCGTAAGAATACGTTCCAATTATCGCAAATAGGTCTTGGGTATTGAGGATCATCGGTGGAAACAGACAGCTTAGAGCTCTCAATGATCGTTCCCTGCTACAACGAAGAACAGGTGCTTGGTCACACATTGAGACAACTCATCGATGCTTTCGCTGCGTCCGGTTTTCGCACCGAATTCATCTGTGTCGACAATGGCTCATCTGACCGAACCGGCGAGATTATTCAGGAATTCATCGACGCTGGCGACCCTGTAGTACCTACGAGAGTCGAAGTCAATATTGGTTATGGCAACGGTGTCCTGCAGGCCATCCCGCTGTGCCAAGGATCTTGGATTGGCATTATCCCTGCCGACGGCCAAGTCGATGCCGAAGACGTGGTCAAACTCTTTTCGGCGTTACGCGGAACCAAGGGCCGCTGCCTTGGCAAAGTTCGCCGACGATTCCGCCTCGATGGCTTAAAGAGAAAAATCATCTCTGTCGCATACAACATGTTCGTCTTCATGTTGTGGCCAAACCTTGGGACCATCGACGTAAACGGTAGCCCGAAAATCGTACCTGCCGACGCCATGCGAAAGATGAAGCTGCACTCAAAGCAGTGGTTTTTAGACCCAGAACTCATGGTTAAAGCACAGAAGCTGGGCATCAAAGTCTTGGAAGTGAACGTCTTCGCTCAGATGCGATCTGGCGGCACCTCCCACGTCAGAATGGGAACTTGCTGGGAGTTCTTCTCAAAACTCTTGAAACTTCGATTCGGTGGCGCCATTCGCAAGTGGCACGGAGAGTTGGAACAAGAATCAAAAGACCCGAAGTCAGAGTAATTGAAGCGATGCTGCCCTACGTCGAGCTACAACTCTATTACTTTTTGATTGCAGCACTTCCTGCACTCATCGTCTGGTTCTCCAGTCGCTCTTTGGCGGCGAAACCATGGCAGAGACTGTTCTATGCCTCCTTTGTCATCGCCGCGATTGAGTTGGGCCTCAGCATCTTGATTGACGGCCATGTTGGCTTTCGTGTCGTCGCTTTCTTGCTCTATGGCAACTGCATTTCGGTGCCCCTCTTGGCCTTAGGTGCCGCGTTCAAACGCCGTCAGAATCATCGCCGACAAACCCTGGTCATCTCGACCCTTTGCGCCCTGGCACTGACAACAGTTGCCTACGCCCTCTTTGTTGAACCGAATCGGCTTCAAGAACGGCACGAGATCATCATCGTGTCAAAATGGACGAATGGTGAAACTCTCAGGATCGCGCATATCTCGGATTTGCAGACAGTCGGATTCACAGAACGTGAATCTCGTGCCTTAGAAATGATCAACAGCTATGAACCAGACCTGATCATCTTTACCGGCGACTACATTGCTGGCCCATTCGACAACGTCAAACCAGCGGTCGACGCTGCGCGCTCATTCCTTAAGGCACTGCGTCCTAAAATTGCGACGATTGTCTTGGATGGTCATTCAGAACCAGATGCTCATCGAGCCAACATCTTCGCTGGGCTTGATCTCATTCATTTGAGGAATCAAGAACAGACTTTTGCCATGGCCGACGGGCGCAAAGTTCATGTTCTTGGCTTATCTGCCTATCACCCACATATTCCACTGCTCAATCGTGAGCGCCCCAAGGAAGACCTATTTATTGTGGCCAGCCACGTCCCAGACGTGACACGAGGTATGACAGGGAAGAACGTTGATCTTCATTTAGCCGGACATACCCATGGTGGACAAATAGTCATCCCGGGATTTGGCGCCTTGGTGACCCTCAGTTCTCTACCGCGTAAATATGCGCGGGGATTGCATAAACATGGGGATCATTGGATCAACATATGCGCCGGAATTGGCATGGAGGGCAATCATGCGCCGAGGATCAGGCTCTTTTGTCCACCAGAAGTGACATTCATAGAAATGAAAGCTGCAGAAATTCCACAGTAAAGCTCGAAATAGGATGGGAACCATGCACAATGCTGCCGCGACCTCGCTGCTGTTGCGTACAACCCTATTTCTCAAAAGTACAGAAAACACATGTTTTTGAGCTGTAGTGGTTTGCAATCAGCCGAAACTGCAAACAGACTGACGATTGAAAGACCTCATTGATGACCGAACCTGCACCTACAAGTCGAAACGTTAAGCGACTCAAGCCCGGCGACCACACGGTTGTTATTGGCGGTGGTCCTGCGGGCCTGACAGCAGCGTATCAGTTGGCCAAGGCAGGACACCGCGTCACGGTCTTAGAAGCAGATAATATCGTTGGTGGCATTTCGAAGACAGCCACCTACAAGGGCTATCGCTTTGACATTGGCGGTCATCGTTTTTTCACGAAGATCAAGCCGGTCCAAGACCTGTGGATTGAAATCTTGAACGACGAGTTCTTGACCGTGCCACGCATGAGCCGCATCCATTACTTGGGCAAGTTTTTCGACTACCCTTTGAAAGCCAAGAATGCGCTCCAAGGCCTCGGCATTTTCAATGCGATCGCCATCGTCCTCAGCTACGTCATGGCGCAAATCAGACCCTCGCCAGTGGAAGACAATTTTGAGCAGTGGGTGTCGAATCGATTCGGCAAACGTCTTTACAATATTTTCTTCAAGACCTACACCGAAAAAGTGTGGGGCATCCCCTGCACAGAAATTCGCGCGGAATGGGCAGCTCAGCGCATCCAAAACTTGTCACTCGGCAAAGCCATCTTGAATGCAGCCGCAGTCAACAAGCGTTCGACCAAGATCAAAAGCCTCATCGATTCCTTCGAGTACCCACGGTTGGGGCCGGGCCAAATGTGGGAATCATGCACCGACCTCATCAACAACATGGGAAGCCAAGTTGTGATGGAAACACGTGCCACGAAGATTGAAATCGAAAACAACCAAGTCGTGGCTGTTCACACCGATGGCGTCAATGGCCCCGAACGAATCGAGGCCGACCATGTCATTTCGACGATGCCGATCCGCACCCTGATTCGATCCATGAGCGACCACGCCACCGACGAAGCAAAGGCTGGTGGCGAAGGTTTGCGGTACCGCGACTTCTTGGTCGTTGCACTCATGATCGATCAAGAAGATTTGTTCCCGGACAACTGGATCTACATCCATACGCCTGGAGTGACCGTCGGCCGCGTCCAAAACTTCAACAACTGGTCCAAGGCCATGGTGCCGGAAGAAGGCAAGACTTGCCTCGGTTTAGAATACTTCTGCTTCGAAGGCGACGGCCTGTGGAACATGAAGGACGAAGATCTCATTGCCTTGGCAACCAAGGAGATTGATCAGCTGGGGCTTGCCGACAAAGACAAAGTCTTCGACGGCTGCGTGATTCGCCAAGAGAAGGCCTATCCGATTTATGATTCTAAATACCGCGACCATCTTGAAGTGGCACGCTCGTATTTAGACAGCATCGAAAACCTCCACCCTGTTGGCCGCAACGGCATGCACAAGTACAACAACCAAGATCATTCCATGCTCACGGCAATGATGGCTGTTTGGAATATGCAAGGCGCCGAGCACGACATTTGGGTCGTCAACACCGACTACGAATATCACGAAGAGCAACGACTTGACGAGAAGAAGCCGGACTTCGAGCCGCAGAAGTCATGAGCCTCAAGATCGGAATCGACGCTACCTGCTGGGCCAATGGTCGCGGCTATGGTCGCTACACGCGTGAATTGGTCACAGCGTTAGTATCCGACGATTCTCCCCATCAATTCTACTTGTTCATCGAAGCAGAGAACGCTGGGCTCCTGGATCACTTGGCTGAACGAGTCACAGTGGTCGCCGTGCCCCTTTCCGAAGCACCAAGCGAAGCTGCTGCTGCTGAGTCATCACGCTCACCTGTGGACATGATTCGCCTCCGGCGCGCCGTGGCCAAAGAGAAAGTCGACGTACTTTTCTTCCCAACGGTTTATTCATGGTTCCCGATCAAGAAATCACAAAAGGTCCTATTGACCATTCATGACGCGATCGCAGAACGATTTCCTGAATTGTGCTTTGGCAATTGGCGTGCTCAACTGTTCTGGAATCTTAAAGTCAAAGCAGCCATTCGACAGGCCACTTTATTCCTGACGACCTCTGACTATGGACGCAATGATCTGACAACCATCCTTGGTGTGAATGATGCGAAAATACGAAAATCGCCGATCGTTCCAGCAAAGATCTTCCACCCAAGACCGCAGGAAGAAACAGACGCGATCGCGCAAGAGTTGGGCTTAACCAGTGATGATTCGTGGTTTATCTATGTCGGGGGTTTCAACCCGCACAAGAATGTCCATCACTTGATTCGAGCCTTTGCCGCTTCCAAGGAACGCCTCGATCACGATGCCAAACTCCTTCTCGTTGGCACCGTCGACAAAGACAACTTTTTCGGTGATCAAGCTGCCCTCAGGACCCTCATCCAAGAACTTAGGGTCAGCGACGATGTCCTATGGACGGGCTTTGTCGATGACGACAAGCTTGCAGCCCTCTTTAGCAAGGCCGTCGCAGTGGCGCTGCCGTCATCGTGCGAGGGGTTCGGCCTGCCGGCAGTCGAGGCGGCCTCCTGTGGCGCTCCTGTCATCGTCACCAAAGAAAGCCCCATGCCCCAAATCCTTGAGGGCGGAGGTATCTTTGTGGTTCCAGCCCAAACGGAGCCACTTGCCGACGCACTTGTGAGCATGTTGAACGATCCGGATGCACGGGCCCAAATGGCCAAAGTCGCATATGAGAAAGTTCAGGCGTTGACCTGGGGCCGAGCGGTGAGCGAGCTGACTGACTATTTAGAGGAGGCCGCCAAGTGAAGCCTCTCTCCTTCCTCATGCTGACGACGTTTTACCCGCCTTACAATTTCGGCGGTGACGGCATCGGGATTCAGAGACTCTCGCGTGGTTTGGTCAACGCTGGGCACAAAGTGACGATCGTTCACGACGCCGACGCCTACATTTCATTAGCTGGTCGTGAGCCGAACGCTCAAAGTGATGAACCAGATGGCCTCGAAGTCATCTCACTACGTTCGACTTTCGGCAAAGTTTCGAACCTCCTGACGCAACAAACAGGTCGCCCTGTCGTCCATGGCAGACAGATCCAGCGCATCATCGAAGACGGTGATTATGACGTCATCAACTTCCACAACATTTCGCTTGTGGGTGGCCCCGGCATCCTCAAGTACGGAAAAGCTATCAAGCTCTATATGGCCCATGAGCATTGGCTTGTCTGCGAAAGTCATGTGTTATGGCGGCACGGTGTGGAGCGTTGCGACGAACGCGAATGCCTGAAGTGTGTCGTCTCATACAAACGCCCGCCGCAGATTTGGCGGCGCACCGGGTATTTAGAGCGCGAGCTCAAGCATGTTGACACCTTCATCGCGATGAGTGAGTTTTCGAAGAAAAAGCATGCTGAGTTTGGCTTCCCGCGGCCGATGACGGTCATGCCATACTTCTTGCCCGATCTCATTCCGGGCGAAGCCAAGCTCGAAGCGGCCCCTCATCCGCGCCCCTATTTCCTGTTCGTTGGGCGCTTAGAGAAGATCAAGGGCTTGGATGACGTCATTCCGGTATTCAAGGACTTTGAACATGCAGACCTCGTGATTGCTGGGGATGGGGAATACACCGAAGAACTTAAGCAGATCGCTGCAGACAATGAGAGAGTGCGATTCCTGGGGCGTGTCAGCCCTGATGAACTCAAGTCCTGGTATGCGTCGGCATTGGCTCTCATTGTGCCGAGCGTCTGTTATGAGACCTTTGGCATCATTCTCATCGAGAGTTTCCGCCAAGGGACGCCGGTCATTGCTCGCCGGCTGGGTCCGTTCCCAGAGATCGTAGAGTCGGCACAAGCAGGGCGACTTTTTGAGTCTGCAGAAGAACTCCTCGACACGATGAAAGAGTTTCGCCAAGATCCGCAATTGCGGAGTAAGCTGGGAGAGGCTGGTCGCGAGGCCTTCACTCGCCAATGGAGTGAAAGTGCTGTGATTCCACGCTACCTGAAGATTATCCGCGACGCCGCCGTTGGCCGCGACATGACAGATATTGTAAATAGGTTGGAGGTAAAGAGCCCATGCGAGTCCTGATCACCGGCGGTGCCGGATTCATCGGCTCTCACTTGGCCGAGCGCCTGTTGAATGATGGTCACCAAGTCACCGTGCTTGACGACCTATCAACGGGATGTGCCGATAATCTGGCGCCAGTGCGAGACAACCCGAACTTCAAGTTGCAAGTTGGTAGCTGCTTGGACGAGCCCTTGGTCATCGAACTGGTCGATCAAGCTGACTACACCGTTCACTTGGCAGCGGCGGTTGGCGTGAAGCTCATCGTCGAAAAACCGGTCCACACAATCGAAACGAACGTGCGCGCCACCGAAGTTGTCTTGAGTGCGGCAGCCAAGAAACAGAAACGCGTTCTTATCGCTTCAACTTCGGAAGTTTATGGCAAGAGCGAAAAAGTCCCTTTCCATGAAGACGACGACATTTCCTTAGGGGCGACAAACCGGTCGAGATGGGCCTATGCCTGCTCCAAGGCACTCGATGAATGGCTGGCTTTTGCCTATCACGCCGAGCAACAAGTGCCGGTGGTGGTCGTCCGATTCTTCAATACCGTCGGGCCCCGTCAAACCGGTCGCTACGGCATGGTCTTGCCCAACTTCGTTCAGCAAGCGCTCGAAGGCAAGGACATCACCGTCTTTGGTGACGGGAAGCAGGCCCGTTGCTTTGGCCATGTTCACGATGCCGTCGAAGCTGTCACTCGCTTGATGGCAGCCGAAGATGCCGTTGGCCGCGTCTTCAATGTGGGATCAACGGAAGAGATCTCCATGTATCAACTCGCGGAACGTGTCCGCGACAAAGTTGGCTCGAATTCCGACATCAAGCTCATTCCCTATAGCGAGGCATATGCTGAGGGCTTCGAAGATATGCCCAGGCGCATCCCAGACGTCAATCGACTATTCAACACAATTGGCTTCAAACCTGAACGCACTCTCGACGAGATCATCGCCGACGTGATTCAAGATCAAAAAAGCCAACTGGAGCGAGGAGCCTGAATCGATGCGAGCAGTCTTGATGTATCACTCACTGGACGACTCAGGCTCGCCTATCTCGGTGGCGCCTGCGGCTTTTGAGCGACACCTCGATTGGATGACTGCCAACCATGTTCAGACGCCGACATTTTCGGAATTCACTGGGGGCTCATCCGCTGGGCCAGCGCTCAGCTTGACATTCGATGACGCCTTCGCCAATTTCGCAACGGAGGCATGGCCACGTCTTCGCGACCGCAATCTAAACGCGACTTTGTACGTCGTCAGTGGTAGATGCGGAAAAACCAACCTCTGGGAAGGTGAGGCCCCCTCTCGCATCCCAGAACTCCCGCTTTTGGATTGGGATGAATTGGCGAGATTAGCTGAAGAAGGTTGTGAGTTGGGATGCCATACCCACAACCACCAACACCTCACAGAATTGCATGTCGATCGAGTGGCGGCTGAGATCGCCGAATCTCTGGATCTCATCGAGAAACGAACAGGCCAGCGGCCCACTTCCCTGGCCTATCCTTTTGGGTCCTATGACCAGGAAGTCTCCAAAATTGCCAATCAGCACGTCAAAAGCGCCTGCACGACCGAGTTTTCTTTGGTGACGGATCAGACAATGCCGATGGAAATACCGAGGATCGATGCTTGGTACTTCTCGCAAACCGGGCTCTTGGAGAGTTTCGGAAGCAGTCAGTTCGCGAACTTCGTCAAAAGACGTCGATTTCTTCGCAAAGTCAAACGAGTGCTCCCGATCTTTCGGGACTAAACAATGGTATACTGAGGCTGTCATGAACACGCCGACCAAAGACAACGATCTAAGCGAGCTGCCTCAGGCACTTCGTTTTGCATTTGCCCCCCTCATTAAGCGGGCCATGGGTATTTCTGTTGGGCTCACCTTTGGATTAACACTCCTCCTCGTCAACGTAGGCCATTTGATTTTCGCTCCTGACCGGGTGACTCATTTATGGCTCATGCGCAATTACTTCGCTGGTTACAATCCCGAAACTTGGTCTGGTGCTTTCATAGGTTTTCTGTGGGCGCTGTGGACAGGGTTTGTCATGGGATGGATGTTCGCCGCGATCAGAAACTTTGTGGTAGCCGTTTGGATCATTACCATCCGCGCGAAAGCAAACTTAACGGCAAATCGTGAATTCTTGGATCATATATGATGCAGCAGAACGAAATCGAAGGCGTGAATGCTTACGTCACACAACTCAATGGACGGGTCTGGGGCATGGCCTTGGGCCTGCTCACGGGCTTCGGCTTGTTTATTGCTACCATGTGGTTGGTCGTTAAAGGTGGCGACGATGTTGGTCAGCACCTTAGCCTATTGAGCCAGTACTTCCCTGGCTATGACGTCACTTTTTTTGGTGCTTGCTTTGGCTTCCTTTGGGGCTGCTTTTTGGGTTACGCCTTTGGCCGAGCCATCTGCTTGTTCTACAATTTCGCCGCCAAGCGCGCCTAAAGACTGCGCCCGACTGTCCACTTTCGTAGACACGGGACTTCTTCCTGATCAATTGAAAAACTCTCGAATTCTCCTGAGTCCGTCGTATTCTATTTGAAGTTGATGGGCGGCCCCGAAGGAGGTTCGTATGAAGTCCCTTTTGATGGTCCCCCTGATCGCAGCAGTTCTTTTTGTCTGCAGCGATACTGCCTCAGCACAGCGACATCGCGGTCATTACCGTGCCCACCGTGGTTATTCTCAGCACAACTATCGTGCTCGGCAATACCGCCATGGTCGTCATCTCTATCGCCGCCACTTTCGTCGCCAGTATTCACGGCCTAACTACCGCAGATATAACTATCGGCCGCGGTATTACGGCGGTGGCTCCTGCTACTAGGATCTATGACCACGCCTGAGACAATCGACGCTTCGGCATCGACCATTCTCATAGCATGATTTGGCGCGAGCCATCGTATCATCGCTCCAGGTTTGGATTTAGGTTCTTGCCCTGTGCAATCACGTCGCTTGTGATTAGGTCGGCCGCTTTCAGCGGCCGACTTCTTTTCAACCACTCTCCCAGAACCGTTCATCTTTGATACGATTCTTCTATGCGACTCACTACACTTCTCACCCTCTGTGTGCTCGTGGCTGCGACTCAAAGTCAGGCGCAAAAGAAGGTCTATGTCAAAGATCTCAAATTTGCCACGAAAGAGATCGGTAAGATCAGCAAGGTCCTCATCAAGGACAAGAAGCTCCCCTGGAAGAAGATTTCGAAGACCTTCACCAAGGAAGCGGCCAAGGCAAAGAATCACAGCGAATATTGCCGCTTACTCATTCGCCTGTTGGCACGATTAGAAGATGGTCATGCTGGCGTACTCCCCGGAGCCAGCGCCCCCAAGAACATCAAACCGTTTCCTGAATTCGACAAGCACACCGGCGCCGGCATGCTCCTCTGTCGTACCGGCGACAAGATCTATGTCAAGTCATGCGGCAGGTCGGCCAAGAGTGCCGGGCTTGATGTCGGCATGGAGATCGTCTCAGTCGGTGGCACTAAGTCCATGGCCTGGTTGGCAGAGCGTGTTGCACTCCATCGCGATTACAAGAGTTTCTCGACTGACCAACACGCAGAATTCTTCGCCCTTCAAAAAGGCTTGACCGCCGAAAAAGGCACGCGCTGGAAGATTGTCGTCAAGGACAAGAAGGGCCGCACCAAGAAGAAGAATCTCACTTTTGAGCGGGCCAAACAATTCTCCGAAGGGCCGGCATTCTTTCCCAAGGACATCCAAACCTCAAAGCAAGGCAACGTTCATTTCGGCAAAACGGAACAAGGATACGGATACATCCACATCCGTCGTTGCAAGAGCAGCGTCGTGTCGGAGGTTGATGAAGCTCTTGCGTCTGTCAGCCAAGTGAAAGGCATGATCTTGGACTTCCGTGGTAACACCGGCGGCTCTTTTGATCATGCTGCCCTGATGGGTCGCTTTGTTCCCAAGGGCAAGACGATGTCGTTCAATTCAAACAGCCGCTACAAGAGCGCTGGTGCTGTCACTTATGGTGGACCGATCGTCGTCATCGTCGATGGCAGCGTCGTCAGTGCTGGTGAAACCGCAAGCGGCATGTTCAAAGAAGATGGACGAGGCTACATGATTGGCGCCAGCCCAACTGCCGGCATGAGTTCGAGCAAAAAGGAAGTCGAGCTACCTTCTGGCTTATTCAAATTGAAGGTATCTGTTTACAGCAACAAGAAACGCTTCAATGGTGGCAAGGGCATCGAGGGCATTGGTGTACCACCTCACGAGATCGTGCAACATGATCCTAAGGACCTCCAAGCTGGCGTCGATACTCTGACCCAAAAAGCCGAGAAGTTACTCAGTGAATTCCCGCAGAAGCAGGTGCCTTACGAACCAAAGAAATTCGGTAACTAAAACCGCTCTTTGGATTTAGCAGCTGAGATTGGAAGGGGTCGGGTGGAGCGTAGACCTCGCCTGGCGCATCCGGTAAGGTGAGCGATCAGTAGTAAATCGTTCAGGTCAATAGCAACCACCCAGCACAGGGAAATGAAACGCTCATGTACTACGTCCCAAACTTCAACAAATCCGCAGAAATCCAAAAGGTGAAAGACAACCGGGTGAAGCGCCGCCATCAAGCTGCCCGGAAAGCACGATCGACATCGACTCGCATCGAGGAGCTTGAAGACGAAGTCATGTTCCTCAATCTTGTCAATCGCACGATGATCAGTCTGATGACCGATCGGGGCCTGATCACTCAAGAAGAATTCATCAAGCGCTTGGCCCAGTTAGATGAAGAAGACGGCGTCATTGACGGCGGGTCAACCGGTGACGATCTCGCCCAAGAAATTGGGTTCGAGGATTTGCCGGTCGATCGTGAAAAGGAAGGCCCACAAGCTCCGACACCATCAAAGAATCGCCGCCGCGACTAATTCAGGATTGGGGTGTCTGATTCTTGAGTCAAGCCGTTTGAATGGTGAGACCGGGCATTCAATAAGAGCGTAGATATGATCGTTCAATGGATTCTTGCGTGGCCACTCATATGCGTTGTAGTCTTAGCTTTATTGTGGATGAGGTGCCTCGTCGCGAGCTGGCAAAGGGCGGCAGGAAAGTCACTCAGTCGATAGCACAAACTTTTTCTTCTCGCCCAAACTAATCTTGATCCAAAGTAGATCGAGACATGAGCGGATGTAGCTCTTGGCCAAGGATGTGATCGGGCACGGAATCATCTCGGGGAAAACCAAGACGTTTCGGATCGCGACCACGAGGCCAAAAAGCGGTTCGAAACAAGAAGTCCCAACAACTCAGAACGATACCGAAGTTCTTTGACGTGCCACCTTCACCAGTTGAATCATGGTGCCACAAATGCATGCTGGGGCTGTTGAAGATGTAACCCAGGACACCAATCTTGATCTTGGTGTTGGCATGATTGAAATGCCCCCACGCCGTGCCAAAGACAAAGACCGCCATCAATGGCTCGCCGTCCCCACCCAACACCAAAAGTGGCAAGTACAGGAGCGACTTGTAAACCACCAACTCCATCCAATGGAATCGGAAATTCACGGCCCAATCCATTTCATGTGCTGAATGATGGATCTTGTGAAACTGCCATAGGATCGGAACACGGTGCAATAGGTTGTGAACCAGCCATTGCAAAAAATCGGCAATCACAAAATAGGCAAAGAACTGTACGAGGAATTGGCGCCCCTGCAGAATCCGCAGATCTGATCTTAGGGGCTCTGGAATGATCGACAGTGTCGTGGTTTCCACGACAATCACGATTCCAGCAGTCAGGACGGCATAGAAGTGGCCGTTGAATCCCAAGTAGAACAAGTCGTTCCAGATCTGAGGACGCAAGACTTTTTGCTCGCGACGCGCGGCAGTCAAGCGTTCAAGGACAACGAACAACCCAGAGACCCCAAGCAACCAAACCCAATAGGGAGTCATTTGCTCTCTACCTCATATCGCCGCATTGGTTCATTCAACAACATGCCCCAATCTTCATCATAGGGATGCACTTCCGAGACTTCACTGTCGCCACGAAAAACGGCATGACCTCGATTGGCCCACTCGAAAATGGATCCTTCCAGGTTAAAAACGTTGGAGTATCCTGCCTCTATGAGTTTCTCAGCAAGACGCGATGAGCGGTAGCCAACCGAGCAATACGCAACAACGAGCTGGCTCTTGTCGACGTCCTTGAGGATGTCGAAGGCCTTACTCTCGGCGATCACAGGATAGGCGCCGGGTAGATGGCTCACGGCATATTCCTTGGCATCACGGACATCCAAGAGAATGGGTTTGGCCCCACCATCCTGAGTAAGAAGACTGCTCAAGTCAGCCACGGACATGTGGCGAACAGTTGGGAATTCTCGACGTATCTTGCTCTTCAACTTGACCCATCTGGTATCGACGGACGGCTGCTTGCAGGAGACCAGAAGCAAGAAAGAGAACAGGAGCCCGATAAAGATAGCCTTAACCACCACGAGTGTGCATCTCGAGATGGGGGTTTTTCTTCATTTCATCGGCGTCCGCGAGTGGTGCCCTCTCGGCCATGGCCAGTCGGTCTTCAGCGCCTTTGTCGGTGCGGTGCTGCCAAGTGCTTTGGATCAAGGCTGAGATTTCTTCGTTGGTGGCGCCATCACGAATTGGCTTTTTCAAATCGAAGCCAAGTGCCGCATAGAGGCACAAGAACCATTTGCCATCAGCAGTAAGGCGACTCCGATCGCAGGTGCCACAAAATGGGCGAGTCGTGGAAGCAATGATTCCGAAGACGCGACCATCCTTCAGCTGATATTGTTCTGCCGGCGCTGTGTCTACTTTCACTAACGGCTCAATCTTGCCGTAGTGAGCTTCGAGCGTGTTCAACATTTCGGCCCGCGAGACAACCTTGTCCTTTGACCATGTTGTGGCGCCGCCGACATCCATGAATTCAATGAACCGCACTTCAGCGTCGACGTTGGTGGCAAATTCAATCAGATCGACCAATTCGTCGTCATTAATACCACGCATGGCAACGGTATCGAGCTTGAATCCCTTGGTCAGGCCATGGCTTCTCACCGACTCGATCCCGCGCATGACACGATGAAAATCATCGCGCTTGGAGAGGGTCTTAAAACGCCCCTCGCTTAGAGTATCGAGACTCACGGTGATGCGCCCGAGGCCAGCATCAATCATCGCTTCGATTTGCTCTTCCAAGAGAACAGCATTGGTCGTGAGCGCTAAGTCTTTGATGCGAGGCTTGGCCGCAAGCATGCGGACAAGCTCGTGCAGGTCTCGACGCAGCAGGGGCTCTCCCCCAGTCAGGCGCACCTTGTCAACGCCAAGATCCAAGAACACATCCACCAAACGAGAACTCTCTTCAAAGCTGAGGATTTTCTCATGCGGGAACCAGGCGTAGTTCTCCTCAGGCATGCAATATTGGCATCTGAGGTTGCAACGATCGGTTACCGAAAGGCGCAGGTTCTTGAGAGGTCGATTGTGCTGATCGAGTTGCATCATGATGCCCCATGATAGCCTCATCCCGTGGTTGACAACAGGCAAAGTCGGCAGTTCATAAGTACTTGATTCAGTAGACTTTGGACCAACACGAGAATTCGCGAAGGCAGTCCTGCTGAGGTTCCCCGCCTCAGAAATTCGTGACGCGAACCCGAAGCCGCCAAGCTAACCGCTTGGGGATCTACTTGGCTGGAGGAATCGTGATCGCGCCCAGATCAGTGAGCCCTGATTGAGCACGAAAAAGCACACGAAGATCTGGCGCATTCGCGTCTCTGGAGACACCCCAGACATACAGGACATAGGAGGCCTGCGGCTTTAGCCGCGCGTACTCGAAAAACAAGAAGCCATCGACGTCAGCCACCCGACTCTTATCTGGGTCATACCAAGTACCATAGCGACGCAAATGTCGGCGGGCCGATTCGCCTGTAACAAAGGGGAGATCTTCTCTAATCCGTCGATTTAGGTAATCGTCGTGGCTCTCCCCCTCATGCTTTGAACCTATATCAACGACCAAGTCTCGTTTTGCCAACTGCGATCGCAAGTCTTGTGCGTGACGATCATCTTCCAGAGACACGAGAGAAGCCTCGGCCCATGGCAGTGGCTTGCCAGAAGAATCGACCACCCGCATGACGATGCCGCGACTTGGCGGGCGAACGATCAACTTGCCGCTTGCCAAATCGTCTCGATCAGCGTCGCTAATCTTATGGTCAAAATGAAAACCATGGCCGTATTGGGCACCCGCCCCACCGAGGGTCATGGCGACGGAGGCGCATTGGGCAACGACAAGCGGGGCTACGTCTTTGAGAACACGAGCGGGGCTACCAATTTCATTGGTCATGGCCTCCACTGTTCGATGGCTGCGCACTTGGTTCCGATAGTTCCATTCCACCCGTGTTGCCAGTGTGTAGGCTGCTAACGTCGGGGTCAGGCCAATCAGTTCAATGTCGAGAAATGCCGGATGAGTCCGCTTCTTAGCCTTGTTGGTTTGAAGAGCTGGAGGCGTGCTGATCATACGCCCATTGCCGAAGTCATCGGGATTGGCTGCTGGCATCGATTCCAAGGCCCG
>JBLINQ010000129.1:0-14604 GCA_047639315.1 Planctomycetota bacterium | reverse complement strand
GATCAAGCGCCGAACTCAAAGATCTCGAAGCTCAATTCAGCTTTCTCGTGGGCATTCGTGATCAGTTGACTATGACTCACCGGGCGATCCGGCGCATCCGTCGGGTGCGTTCTCAGCTGAGCAGCTTGAAGAAAAAATTGAAGGGAAAGGATGGCAATGAGGAGATACTTGACTTGATGAAATCCTTAGACGATCAGATGACGCAAATTGAGGAAACGCTCTATCAGACGAAGAACAAGAGCCGCCAAGATCCGTTGAACTTCCCGATTCGACTGAACGACAAATTGGCAGGAGTGGCGTCGACAGCATCGCGCGGCGATTTTGCTCCGACCAAGCAGGCGAAGGCAGTGGAGATGGAGTTGAGCCACGCCATCGATGGCGAGCTAAAGAAACTCTCAGTCCTGTGGACGGACGCTTTGCCTGAAATAAACAACAAGATCGCTGAAAAAGGCGTGTCAGCGCTTACTCTGGGCGAAGAGGACACCCCTGATTAGGAACTTTCTTCACTGGCTGAAATGGTTGAATTCACAATGATGCGGTTCATTCGGCATCATTCATTGTTGCCTTCAAATATCGACAAGGATCTTGCATCATGAATTCGCTTCTTCGCAGTATCACATTCTTGAGTCTCGTTCTTATCTGCCTGACAGTCACACTTCGGGCTCAGCAAGACCTGCTTGCTCTGCCCCAAGTGCCTGAAGCAGAAGGAGAAGACCAAGCCGAATTTCGCCGCCAGATTTGGCAATTGAATCTATCAACGGAGAGCCAGTACATCATTGGCTCAGATCTCGATGGAGCGGACGGTGAGATTGACATTTGGTCGAACCGCCTACGATTGAACTACGGCGGAGGGGCTTGGCTTGGGTCACGCTTCGATTTCCAGTTGTCCTTTGAGAACCGTCAGTACGACTTCGAAGGTCAGAACAGCTTCCTGCCGGGAACGAATGACCCATGGGATTCCGTCAATTCTTTTGGCGTTGGCGTCACATTCTTTCAAGCGTTCAGCAAGAGTTGGGGCGGCCTCATTCAAGCCACTGTCCGTGCAGCGGCCGAAGGAGGAGCTGATCTTACTGACGGAGTCTCTGGCATAATCGTGGCTGGGGTGGGGCACCAGTTCGCCGACAACTTCCGCTTAGGGCTTGGTGTGACTTCGATTTTTCGGTTCGAGGATTCAGCAATTTTCTTACCGGGTTTCATTGTCGACTGGCAGATCGATGATGACTGGCGCATCGCCATTCTCGGTCCTCAAGCCGAGATCAGTTACCAAGCCACCAAGGACTGGCAATTTGGCGTTGGTGCCGGGCTCGATGGCCGTCGCTATCGCCTCGACGATGATAACTTCAATGCGATTGCTCAGGAGTTTCGCGTTCCCGTATTCGCTCGGGCTAGCTGGACGCCGTCAACGCAGACCAGGCTCCAATTGAGGTTTGGTGTCGATATCTATCGTGAATTCAATATTTCAGACCGCAACGGCGAGAATGGTCGTACTTTCCAAGCAGACCCGGGGTTCTTCGTGAGTTTTTCGATTTCTCACACATTCTGATGCCTTGATCCAAGCTCATGCCTTGAATCTAAATCTCTTTCGCCACCATCCCAGTCAACTCGACCATGCGATTGACATAGCCCCATTCGTTGTCATACCACGCCAAGATCTTGATCAAGCGTTGCCCGATCACTCTGGTCGAACTGGCATCGACAATGGCACTCCGCGGATCACCAGCGTAGTCGCAACTGACGAGAGGACGCTCCTCGAAGCCGAGGATCTTGCCAAATTCGCTTTGAGACGCCGCATCTTTGAGAACTTGGTTCACTTGTTCGGTCGAAGTGTTTGAGCCGACTTGGAACACGCAATCAACGAGAGATGCGTTGAGCACTGGGGCTCGGACAGCAATACTGTCCAGTTTTCCTTTGAGCTCAGGAAAAATCAATGCCACCGCCGTGGCCGAGTTTGTCGACGTAGGGATTAAGTTGAGTTGGGACGCGCGAGCCCTTCGTGGGTCGGAATGAGGGGCGTCAACAACTTTCTGCGTGTTCGTAGGATTGTGAATGGTCGTGAACAGGCCGTTAACGATTTCAAATGTCGTATGAATGACTTTGACGATTGGGGCAACGCAATTTGTCGTGCACGATGCCGCCGTGACGATTCTCTCGGCTCCGAGGTCAAATTGATCGTCGTTGACTCCAATGACAATGTTTGGGGTGCCGTCCTTCACCGGGACGCTTACCACAACTCTCTTGACTCCATCTGCAAAGAGACTTTCGAGAGATTCCTTGTCGCGCATCGTCCCGCTACATTCCAAGACAATGTCAACAGACTCGGAGGCCCAAGTGAGGTTGACGGGATTGTCGTGGTTAGAAACCGGGATCTTGTTGCCGCTCACAACAAGATGATCCTCATGGAACGAGCACGCGGTGTGCCAACGCCCTTGGGTGCTATCAAATTCTAATAAGGTGCTGAGCACCTCAGCGTTGGCGTTTGGCTCGTTGATCGCAACAACCTGAAGGTCATCTCTGTCTGCGATGGCTCGAAATGCCAGCCGACCCATACGGCCGAATCCGTTAATTGCGACGTTTTTCATGATGGCTTCAATAATCGACAAGATGACGGATCAAATGTAGAGCTACTTGCTTATAGTAAATTCAATTTTCTCCATTGCAAATGAACTCTCCGTCTTCTCGAGGAAATCGCCTACGAACGACACGCAGTGGCAAGCCAAGCTCATGCAGAGTCGATACGAAGTGCCTCTCTGAGTCCTTATCTGTATGAGGAGGTGCTGCATTACCAGTCGATTCGGGGTCAAGATAGGAAAGTCAATCCCGGTGGAATTGCTGTGAAAGCACTCCCAAGTGGGGCGCGTAACAACTCGAGAAATCGTAGAGTTCTGGGTTTCTATCAGTCCTCACCCCGAAAGTGGTTAATGGATTCTGTCTGGAAGTAGGAGTTGTCTTGTGAAGATGCACATCATCGGGTCTCTCTTTATTTGGGCCATGTTTCTTGCTCTTGCACCCGGTGGGAGCTTGTCGGGCCGCATCAACTTTGCTGGGCCTTCAATGCCGCCAAATCCATCGATAAGCACGCAAGTTCAAGAAGAGCCCAAACAAAGGGCGATACTCGTGACGGGCGCGAGCTCCGGGATTGGCAAGACGACGGCTCTCTTGTTGGCTAAGAACGGGTTTTATGTCTATGCCGGGGCCCGCAAAGAGAAAGACATCAAGGCCCTGTCTGCGATCAAGAATATTGAGGGCCTTCGGCTTGACGTGACGATCCCGAAAGAGATCGATGCCGCAGTGAAGACCATCAAATCTTCTGGCCGAGGACTCTTCGGGCTCATCAACAACGCTGGTGTAGCCGTGATTGCACCGCTCATCGAAGTTGCCGAAGATGACTTGCACTTCCAACTTGATGTGAATGTCTACGGACCATATCGAGTCACCAAGGCCTTCGCTTCTTTGCTGATAAAGAGTAAGGGGCGAGTCTCGTCGACGGGCTCGCTTTCTGGTTCTGTCGCGTGGGGAATGGGCGGCCCATACTGCATGAGTAAGCATGCCCTCGAGGCATTCACTGATGTCTTGGCAATTGAGATGGGGCGCTTCGGTGTGCAAGTGAGCCTCATTGAGCCGGGCAACTACAAGTCACGCATTACCGAGAACATGCGTGAGCGCTTTGATAAACGTGGATTCACGAGTAAGGGCTCCCACTACAAGGGGACTCTCGATCGCATATTGGCAGAACCAAGTTCTCCGTCAAAGGACCCCGAACCAGATGACGTCGCTGCGGCATTCTTGCACGCCATGAGCGACAAGAAACCAAAACGGCGTTACTTGGTTGTACCGAATCAGAGAGAGGCTGAGGTCACAATAAAGGCGGCGATTCGGAGAGTTGTGCAGCTCAATCAAGATCATCCTTTCTCCTACAACCGGGAACGACTCATCGAAATGCTGGATGTAGCCATCACAGGAAAATGACTTTCTCCATGAGCGACTTTTGCATACAAAATGACCCAATGGCGTTATTGCCTGAAGAGACCTTGCTTGATGATCGAATATCTGACAATTGACATGGCGAGCCCCTATTATCAGGGCGAGCGAGAACTCCGGAACTTAATCCTATTGCGCCCCATTGGCATCCCTGACTTCGGCTGGGAAATGCGCGACAAGGATTCGTTTCATTTTGTCGCGATATCAGGCCAGGATGTTGTCGGTTGCGTCGTACTCTATCCCAACCCTGAAAACCCAACATCGGCTCAGTTGATGCAAATGGGGGTCAGTGAGTCTATGCAGGGAAAGGGCGTCGGGACAGAGTTGGTCAAGCAACTGGTACAGTACGCCAAAGCGAACAAGATTGAAGAGGTGACATGCCATTCTCGTCTTGACGCCGTTCTTTTCTACGCCAAGTTAGACTTCGAGCTTGTCGGTGAACCCTTTGTTGAGGCCGATGTTGTCCATCGTCACATGACTTTGAAGCTTGGCAACTAACCCGATCAAGCTGCGCTTCTTGACATTCTGATTATCTGATCATTGAGATCAATTTCTTTACCGCAGCTCCGACAAAGTCTGGGTGCTCTGCATGCAAGGGTAGCCTGGTGACCTCGCATGATGACGGTAAACTCTTTTCGAGTGCGGCAAAGAACACTTCGTCAGCTTCTTTGTCACAGAGTGTTTCACCTTCAATTGAATAGCGACTGGTTCCACCTTCGGGAAGGAACATGGCCAGTGGGGCAGTGCAATCAGCCAGTCGTTGGCCGACAGATTCCGCAACTTGAGTCAACTCGTCGCCATTCAAGCGCGGCACGAAGATGACGGGGCTATGGAAGACATGCTTGTGACCCCGGTATTTCTCCGGCACTTCATTCGGAGTCGAGACGAAGAGTCCGAGGTGTTCGGCCCCTCCAGGGACGATGACCTGAGGCAGGCCAAGCTTGCCGGCCACGGTTAGGCGCTCGGGCCCACTTGCACGCAAACCGTCAAAGAGCTCGTCTGATATCTCACCTAAGGCATAATCAAAGACCGCAGTGATCATCCCTTCCTTCATCATCTGTTCCATGGCACGGCCGCCCGAACCGACAGCATGAAAAACGATGACCTCGAATCCGGCGTCTTCCAAGAGGGCTTGGGCGATGAGCGCTCCCTCGGTCAAGACTCCCAAGTTGGTCATGGCAACAACGGGTTTGCTCTTGTCGAACTTGAGCGTTTTTGAGTGATTGGCCATGCCGCAGGCTGCAGCGGCCGCATTGGCCAACACCGTACGTGTGAGGGGGTTGAGACCCAAGAGGTCACTCACAGAGAACATCATGGTAATGTCTTTGATGCCGACGAATGGCGATGTGTCACCGGATGCCACGGTCGAGACCATGATCTTGGGGAAGCCGTAGGGCAGTGTTTGCATCACCTGGCAGCAAAGAGATGTGCCTTGGGTGCCACCGATTCCAATGACTGCCCCAATAGCGCCGTCCTTGACTAAGTCGCCTAAGATCTTTGTCGCGCCTGCTGCCATGACTGGGCCGGCAGTTTCACGTGTGGGATCAGTGAGCAGTTCTTGGAGCGATGTGCCCCCAGCGGCAGCCACCGCTGCGCGCGTATATTGCGCGGCGGTCGTCACATCGCCCACGACACCGACGTCAATGAAGATCGGTACCAAGCCGATTTCACTTATCTGGGCCGCTAAGAACTCGGCCTCCAGTTTCTTGGTGTCGAGGGTGGCCAATATCGCAACTTGGGCTGTTGTTTGTTGATTACTCATATCTATGAATCAGCGAACTTGATATTGGCGAATTCTTGAGCTGCCCCGAGTACTGCCCGTTCAATTGGGAGGCGTTCGGTCGACGACCCAGTCCAGATGCCATCACACGTTGTGTTGTGCAAGATGTACTCGGCGTCTTCGGGAGTTTCCATCGCGGCTCCATGAGCAATCAAGAGGATGTCACTCTTGAGCTCTCGGACCATGACGTTGACCTCTTCCGTTCGCTTGGCCGTTTCTTCAATCGTCTCGCCCGAATCGAAGCCCTTAAGCCCACCCTTGGTGGTGCCAGCGTGGAAACAGAAAATGTCTGGCTGTGCCTCTTTGACGATCTGAATGCTGTCCTCGACGTCAAAGGCAAGAGCAATGGTGACCATGTCTAACTCATTTCCAAGCTTGAGCATTTCGATTTCGTTCTCGAATGTGATCCCGCTTTTGTTGAGGACTTTGCGGATCTGGCTGTCTTTGTCGACGTAGCTGATCGATGGGCCGATGTTGGAGACACTTGGCACACCCATCATTTTGAGACGTTCCAATACCGACCTCATGTCGCGCAGTGGGTCATTGGCATTGAGACAGGCACAGACGAAGGACTTGCCCTTTAACGCCGGAAGAATGTCTTCCTCTGTGTATTCGATGGTTTGTTTGTTTGAGTCTAAGATGGGCCACAACATCGCCATCGTTCCCATGCCGTTGGCTCTTAATCTCGCCCCAGGAAACGTATTGATGCAATCGGCTCCGGCCTTCTCAAGAAGTTGAGCGACGAGGCCAGATCCGGCGCTCGCGATGAAGAGTGGTTTACGGGCTGCAACCTTGGCTCGTAGGTTCGCCATGATTTCCGACTTGGTAAAGCGTGGGACGATCATTCTTGGTTTGGTCCTTCTTCTTAGTGCTTCCAGACAGCGGCAGATCGCAATGAGATGGTGAAAACAGTGATTTTCCCCAACTTCCTGCCACGATCAGACAGGTTAGCTATTGACATTAAGGGCGGGAGGCATTTTGATCAACTGCGCGGAAGATGAAAGTAAATCTGGTTCATTTTGCTGCGCCTTCAAATCACTCCGAATTCGATCTTGGGACTATTCATGATCCATACTTCTGCCATCCGTTTCTTTGCTTCGATGCGCTCAATCGCTTTCTTGATGATGCTCTTGGCATCCTTTTTCGTTGGTTGCAGCCAGGGCGACGCCATTGAGAAGGAAACTCAGAAGGAAGCACTCTTCAAGTTCGAGTCAAATGACGTGATAGCCATCGTCGGCAATGGTCTCGCCGAACGGATGCAACACGATGGTTGGATCGAGGCGGCTCTCCAACTTCAGAATCCAGATTCGAATCTTTCGTTCTACAACCTGGGGTTTGGCGCGGACGAGCTGACGGTTCGGCAACGGACATCTGGCTTCGGCTCGATGGATGACTATCTCGAGCGCTCCCAGGCAACTGTTGTCTTTGCCTTCTTCGGCTACAACGAGTCATTCTCTGGCGTCGATGGTATGGGCCAATTCCGGAAAGACCTGAGCGCCTTTGTTGATCGCATCAACGCTAACCCGAAAGAGGGTGGCAAGGCACGTCGATTAGTTCTCTTTACCACCTCTGCTTTTGAGAATCTTGACGACAAGAACTTGCCTAACGGTGAGGCCGCCAACGCGAGATTGGCACAATACAACTCTGTGATTGTGGAGGTCGCCAAGGCCCAGAATGTCGCTTGCGTCGAGTTGTTTGATTCGACCCAGAAAATGATGAGAGAGTCAAAGGCGGTATTCACAATCAACGGGCTTCATCTGAACGAGTTAGGAAATCGCTTTCTGGCCCAGTCAATCGCCACGCAATTGTCTGGGACGAAGCATGCGAGTCTTGATGCGATGGCCAACGACGAGACGCTTCAGAAATTGAGGAAGGCCGTTGTCGTCAAGAATGAGCTCTGGTTTCAACGTTACCGCGCAACCGACGGATATAATGTCTACGGTGGCCGCTCAAGCCTGAAATTTGTTGGCGGTGTTACCAACCGGGTCGTCCTCCAAGAAGAAATGCAGTATTTGGACGAGAGCGTAAAGCGCCACACCAAGAACATTTGGGCCTTGGCAAAAGGGATCAAGAGTCAACCAGACTTAGATGGCCTGCCGATCTTGACGCCGGTCGTCACCAATATTCCCGGTGAGAATCCAGATGGCAGCCACCGCTTCAAGTCTGGCGTCGGCGCCATCGAAGATATGACGATGGGCGACGGTCTCAAAATTTCGCTCTTTGCGTCGGAAGAAGAATTCCCGGAGCTGGTCAATCCGGTCCAGATGTCATGGGACAACAAAGGGAGGCTTTGGGTAGCCGTTTGGCCAACCTACCCCCATTGGAAACCCGATCAGCCGATGAATGACAAGCTCATCATTCTGGAAGATACGGACGGCGACGGCCGGGCTGATACTTCAACAGTCTTTGCTGACAAACTCCACAACCCGACGGGCTTCGAGTTTTGGCAAGGCGGCGTCTTCATCGCTAACGCTCCAGACCTGCTGTTCCTAAAGGACAATGACGGTGATGATGTCGCCGATGAACGTCGGCGAGTCATTCATGGGCTCAGCTCGGCTGACACGCATCACTCCGCGAATAGCTTTGTCTTTGGGCAAGACGGCGCTCTCTATTTCCAAGAGGGGACCTTTCACCAGACTCAGATCGAAACAATCTATGGCCCGGTCAGGAATCGGAACGGATGTGTGTGGAGGTTCGAACCACGCACTTGGCGAATGGAACGTCACGTGGCTTACAATTTCGCCAATCCTCACGGCCATGTCTTTGATCGATGGGGGCAGAACTTCGTCACCGACGGCACTGGCAATCAGAACTACTATGCGCTGGCGTTTTCTGGGCATGTGGTTCACCCGAGAAAACACCCGGGCTACGGCACATTCTTTCCTCAAAGATGTCGGCCCGCTGCAGCGACTGAGATTCTATCGAGCCAGTCCTTTGGGCCAGATTTCGAAGGTGATTACCTGATCGCGAACGTGATCGGCTTTCGTGGAATCCTGCGCTATCAGGTTCAGGACGACAAATCGGGATTCGGTGCCAAAGAAGAGCAATTCATTGTTCAGAGCAAGGATGAAAATTTTCGACCATCTGACTTAGAAGTTGGCCCTGATGGTGCACTCTATTTCCTCGATTGGCACAACCCGATCATTGGTCACATGCAGCATCATCTTCGTGACCCCAGTCGAGACGTCTCTCATGGCCGTGTCTATCGGGTTACCGGCCCCAAGGCCGGGTCCAGTACTTCTCAACCGATTGCCGGTCGCCCGACGGCAGATCTTCTCCAGTTATTGAAGAGCCCAGAGAATCGTGTTCGCTATCGCGTACGAGCTGAATTGAGTGCTCGTAGTGCCGATGAGGTCCTCGCAGAAGCGAAGAAGCTGCTGAGCCTGCCAGATGCTGGCGATGAGCATTTTTACTTAGAGTTGCTCTGGTTGCACCAACAGTTCAATCGTATTGACGAAGACTTGTTGGCAAAGCTTCTGAATGCCAATGACTTCCGCGCTCGTGCCGCCACCACTCGGGTTGTCCGCGGCATGAGGCATAAGATCAAAGAACCCTTGAAGCACTTGCTGAAAATGGCGGGTGATTCGCATCCCCGAGTTCGGCTTGAAGCGGTCGTCGCTGCCAGTTTCTTTGAGAGTGCCGAGGCAGCGACTGTTGCCTTGGAAACCGTTTCTTATCCACGGGATCGTTTCCTGAACTATGCCCTCAAGGAAACATTGATTACCTTGGAACCCTATTGGCAAGAAGCGGTTAAGCAGGGCGATTTGGTGGCAAGGAAGCCTGAGGGGCAGTCACACCTCTTGCGTCAGATTAATCCAGAAGACTTAGACAAACTGCCAAAAGTGCCCGCCGTTTGGCGGGCCTTGTTGACGCGCAACAATGTCGCCTTGCAGGAAAGAACCAAAGCAGCAGCTGGTCTTGCTGAGTCTGTTGGGACCAATCATTGTGCCGTCGTTTGTGATGCAATCTTGGCTTTAGATAAGCAGGATAATAGCCACAAAGCGCATATTCTCACTGACCTCGCCCAAGTCTTGCAGATAAATCTCGAAGATGTGAGCAATCGGAATACTGAGAATAGAGCCCGTTTGCTGAACGTTGCCCAAACCGCGACCACGGGAATTGCTCGACGTGCCGCCGCTGCCGGCATCATGGCCATTGATAGAGATCTTGAAAAGAGCTTTGACGACGCGACAGTCTCTACGTCGGCCATGGAGTCATTCCTAAAGACCATCCCGTTGCTCAAAGACGAGGCACTGCGGGCCAGCATCTCTGAGAAAGTGCGCCCACTCATTTTTGATCCGGGGAGAGCGATTGACCGGAGCAATGGTGAGGTGCCTGGCATTCAGGTGGCCTACTACGGGGAATTGCCGAAAAGCGCCAAGCTCTCCGACATGAATAGCCTCTCACCTGAAGTAGTCGGGCGTGTCAGTCGTATCTCTCTGAACATTCCGCAGATCAAACGAGCCGATGGATTCTCGCTCAAGTTCACCGGCAAGATTCGGGTCACGAGTCCAGGCGAGTACCGGTTCTTTACCGCTTCGGACGATGGCTCGTGCCTCTATGTTGATGGTTCCCTGGTGGTCGACAACGACGGCCCTCATGGGACCATCGAAAAAGCAGGCAAGATCACATTGGATGCGGGGCTTCATGATCTGGAGGTGACCTACTTCGAATCAGGCGGAGATCAATCTCTTCGTGCCTCCTGGGCCGGTCCAGGCATCAAGAAGCAACAAATACCAGAATCCTGCCTGGTTACCGATTCGATTGCTGCCATCAGTCAAGCCGCAACCCAAGCTGTTGCCTCGATGCCAGGATTTGAGCGAATGAAATTTCGTGATGCGGCTCGATTGTTCGGAGCGGGACGCTTGGTCGAAGATGCCGTCGGGTTGGTGCAGAGCGTTAGTCGTGCGGCTTGGCCTGAGGCTGAGTTGAAAAATGTTGTCGATAGCATTGCTGGATTCGCGGCTGGCGTGCCGAGTAAAGAACGGACAACACCACGGGTTTTGGCCGCCTTGTCGATCGCCAAAACTCTGGCTTCTGGATTGAGCGGAGAAGAAGCTGGAGAAGCCATGAAGATCCTTGAGGGTCTGAGCGGTTCTGTGATTCTTGTTCGCACCTTGCCTCATCGCATGCTTTATGACCGCAGAGAAATTTGGGTAGAGGCCGGAAAGCCCGTTGCCATCGTGTTTCAGAACAACGACGTTATGCCCCATAACTTGGTGATCACCAAGACCGGCAAGATGCAAATCGTTGGGGAAGCGGCTGAAAAGTTGCCTTCGTCGACAGTTGATTTTGTGCCGAAGACGTCGGACGTGCTGTGGTTTACCAAACTCGTAAAACCTGGTGACTCGACGCGCCTTACTTTCATCGCTCCCGACGCTGCTGTTGAATTACCATTTGTCTGCACATTCCCAGGCCATTGGCGGGTGATGAATGGTGTGATTCATGTCGTCGATCAAATGGGCGGACGAACAAACGTTGCGATCGAATCAGAGAACACCGAAGCATGTGCCGTTCGTGAGTTCGTGAAGCTCTGGACTACCGAGGAACTGAACCCCGCCTTGATCGATGGTTGGACCAAAGGGCGCTCGCTTGAGAGAGGGAAGATTCTTTTCGCAGAGGCTGGATGTATCCAATGCCATCAGACCCAAGGGTTAGGAGAAAATGTACTTCTTGATCTGTCTAAGATCGGTGACAAATACCAACCCGTTGAACTCCTCAGTCAGATCATTGAGCCTTCTAAGGACGTCTTGGAGGGTTATGAGAATTACATGTTCGACACGGAAAATTCAGGTCGGGTGATTGGCCGTATTCAGCGAGAAGATGGTCAAGAGATTGCCGTCTCTACAGAGATGCAGGATCCAACGAAGATCACAGTGGTGGCCAAGAAGGACATCACCTTCAGGAAGAAGTTGAAATTGTCGCTCATGCCCACGGGACTCTTGGTCACAATGACGAAGGCTGAGATCCTCGACTTGCTCAACTTCCTGATCGAAGGAAGCCGGTAAGCCGTTATTTCTTCTTGAGACGTGCCTTCGCCAAGGTCTTTCCTAAGGCAACACTGCCCAAGGTGCCAAAGGAAGGGGAGCCTTCCGGGCAAGGTACGTCTGTTGTTGGGACCAGGAACATGTTGCGATCGAGTTTGACTGCTTTGCTCAATTGCTCATTCATCTCGGCAATTTTTTGTGAACCCCAAACAAGTTTCTTGGGCACCTCCGAGACATAGATTTTCATCTTCTTAGACTTCAACTCGCGGCGAAACGCCTTGGCGAAAACGGCAAAGTCTTCGCTGTACTTCTTGCGAAACGGGCCCCAGAAGGTGTCATGCTCACCTGGAATCCAAAATAGACTGTCGAGCCGAGGACGATAACCTCGCGCTTTGAGGTCTTTAAGGGCAGCCTTTACGAAGTCGCAGGCGCTCTTGAATTGCGGGCGACTGGCGTCCTTCGACTCTGGAAGCCAATCTTTCAGCATGGCGGCACTATTGGTGATCTTGAGGATGACGATGGGTTCTTTGATCCCTTTGTCGAGAGATTTTCCTAACGACAATTCTGGCCCGAAATATCCGTTGACGCTGGCTGGCTGGAGAGGGATCCACTCTTGTGATTGTTCGGCCCCGCCGCCAAGGAAGTAACGAAAAGGAATGTTCTTTTGAGGGCTGGCAAGAGAACGATGTTTCTTCATTTTTCCCAGCTCGCCGGCGTAAGAGTGATCGCCCTCTGCGCTCCTTTGACCGGCTACTAAGAAAACTCGAATAGCCGAGCCCGGTTTGGCTGGCAATTTCTTGCCGTAGCCCTTGATTGGTTTAGTCGCCGATTCTCCAATTGATGACAAGTACGCCCGAGCGTATGCCATTCCATGTTGCAATTGCCCCTCCGTACCGAAGTGATAATGGGGGTGACCGTCCTTTGTGACCTTGAAGGCGAGATGGCTGGTCTCGACGAAATAAACTCCCTTCACCTTCTCGCAAACGGCACGCTGTTGAGCGCGGAGTTGCTGCATGTTGCGCCTGTTGTCCAAGCCCCATATGCCCTTGTCGCTAATTTCACCGACAAAGAACGGGAGGTTCGGCTTCTCTAATTCTTTTCGGACTCTCTTGATGAATGCTTCGAGGCGTTGGCCGTAATCAGGGAGAAGTTTTTGGCTCAGCATGTCGTTCTCGCCTTGATGCCAAAAGAATCCAGATAACTCGTGGCTGATGCGCTTACTCTTCAGATTCTTTAGCGAGTCTCTGGTAAGGCGCATCGTTCGTGCAAACAGGTCTTTGTTCGAGGGATTATCGGGGTCCCAATCTTTGGCGAGAGTTGTTCCTCCCCAAGCAGATTTGACGATGGCAATTCGACCGGAGAGCTGTTTGTTCAGTGTGCGAGCAAATGTCAATTCTGGGCCAAAGAACTTTGCGCGTTTGTCTGGCTGTAGTGGGATCCACTCGAGAGAACGATTGGCCGGTTTGTCCTCGCCATGAATATAGCGGTACTTCACCTTTGGTTGTTCTACACCAGCACCTTTGAACATGGGGAAATTGTCGATTTCCTTGGCATGCGCATCGGAGCCGACCATGTTCGATTGACCGGCGAAGATAAATACGCGCGTTTTGTTCTGTGCGGCTGAGTGACCGGCGCTGAGAGACAGGGCCAGGACGAAACAGGCAATGATTGGAATGAACTGTGTTGGGATCTTGTTGGGCATGGTGACGGTCTTTTGTGCAGGTCTTGGGATTAGGAGGCCCGGAAGATAGCTCTCTTCTTATCTCGTGCCTATTTGTTTAGTTCGGCCTGATAACGCCGAAGAGTTTTCTCTAACGATTCTTTGTCCTTAGCGAGGCTGCTTGTTGGCCGACAAAGTTCTATCGCTTCTGTCTGAATCCTGATGGCTTCTGCCAAGTCTTGATTCTCGTAGTAGGCGGTGGCCAGGGTTTCTAAGAGGCGTGGGTTTTGGCGCTTCGTCAATTTGACGGCTTGGGAGGCGTACTCGATCCCTTTCTTCGTGTCTCGGAGCGATTTGAATCCTTTGGGGTTGATGGAGTGCCATGCGATGTAGTCAAGCGCGTAGAAATCGTTGGGATCGACTTCGAGGGCACGTTGGTAGGCTTTCATTCCTTCCTTCGGCAACTCCATCTTCATGTAATTGTAGGCAATTCGGCGGTGAAAGAGGCTATTCCTCGGTTGGAGTTCAAGTGCCTTACGAAACGCGGCATTTCCTTCGGGGCGCCGTTCCAACCGATTGTAGGTATTCGCAAGATTCACATAGGTCGAGGCAGACATAGAATTCAATGCGAGCGCTTGCTTAAACGCTTCCACCGCAGATTCGAGATTCCCCGTATTTGACAACGCAGATCCAAGGTTTGTCCACGCACTTTCCAATGTGGGGTTCCGCTCGAGAGCCCGCTGAAAACAAGAGATCGCCTTCGGGTAGTCTTTGCGGGCGAAGTACATTGTTCCCATATCGATCAGGGCATAAGGGCAGCCTGGATCAAGTGCGAGGGCTTCCCTGAAGGTCTCCTCCGCCTTCTCCGGCTGTTTGAGGAGTAAGTGGCAGCGACCCAAATTCGAGTACGACCGAAACCTCGTGTCGTCGAGCTCGATTGCTTTCTCGAATTCAACGATGGCTTCGTCGAATTTTCTCTGCTGCATAAGGAGAGTTCCGACATCGTAATTGATCCCAGTCATGGCAGGTGACAGGCGCCCAGCTTCTCGATATTGGTGGATTCCCTCGTCTAATTCTCCTAATGAACCCAGGCACAATGCATAGTTTTTTCTCAGCATTGCCCAATCGGGGGCGAGTGAAATGGCATTGGCGTAGAGAACTTTTTCACGTGGACGGTCACCTTGGCCGAGAGCGAACGC
>JBLINQ010000128.1:0-14799 GCA_047639315.1 Planctomycetota bacterium | reverse complement strand
TGCTTAGCGGCAGCCACCGCCGGTGCCACGTCGATGCATTGGATGACCGCGCCACTCGCGTCCAGGCGTTCATTCACCTCAATGATGAGTTCGGGTTCTGGCCCGGTGAAGACGGGGCGCGGTTCTATATCATAGATATGAGGCCGACTTTGACGCCCGAGAGCTAAGACATCACGAAACCCAGCGGTAACCAGAAATCCACAGCGCGCCATATTGCCGGTGAGAATGGCGTTGGTCGCGGCCGTTGTGCCATGAGCAATTTGAAGATTCTGGGTCTGCGGTTCTGCGTCTTCGTAGATCTTTGCAGCTCCGGCCACCATCACTGAGCCAGGTTTGGATGTTTGCGACAAGAGCTTGAGGTTCTTGCCTTCAGCGTTAATGAAGTCGGTAAACGTCCCGCCGACGTCAACGCCAAGATCGGGATGATAGTGATCACCCATTCAGTCGCTCTTCTTTGTTGTCGAGATGAGGCTGTAGCCAGAGATGCCGTAGGATCCGTCTTTTTCCGCCAAGGTCAATTCATAAACAACGACCGTCGGGACTCCGCCCAGGCCACCATACTCGACTTCGAAACGGACCTTGCGAGCAGTAAAATGGCCATATCCTCGTTTATGTCGAAAAGAAGTCTGAATGAAACCAAAGGAGCGGACTTGCTCGTCAAAGAAATGGAGGAACTCCGGAAACGGTGTAATTTCTTGGAACTCTGGATTCAGAAGATCAAACGCAACGGCATAACCGGAGGTCTCTTCGTCGTCGACGTCGTCATTCCCGATTTCAATGGCCCTCATGAAATTCTCAGCGAGATCGAGATCCGCAAAGACGGAGGTTGGCTTCATGAAGTAGACGGCCAAGCCAAAGCCAGCGTTCATGGCAACCAAGAACAGGAGTACGACCCTCCACCGACGACGGCGGGGAGTCTTTAGGCCTGAGGATTTTTCGTCATTCTGGCGTTCCATGTTCGATCTCATTGTCGCACAGGATCTTCGGCAGGACCAGTGCCAGGACGAGGTGAAATAGCACGAAAAGTGATTCTCATGGCGTCCTACAGAGAGGGCTTTCTGGGCTAATTCGCAGAGGTTTGGATTATGGCGACGCGGTGACTCGCGCGAATATCGTTTGCGCGTTAGGATGACTCCGCGTCAGAAAGCGAAAATCCATGCATAAGATCATACCAATCATGTTTCTCGTCTTCGTGTCCTGCGCCGCCTCCGGCGGTCGGATGACAGAAGATGAGCCGACGAGCAACCAAACAACCAAGACGATGCCAAAACGTGGCAGCGTCAATCTCAATTATCATCTCGCCATTCAGAACCCTGCAAACCATGACATCGAAGTGTCGATCCTTGTGGAGGACCACAACGACTCGAGCATCGAATTTGTCATGCCGACGTGGGCGCCAGGAAGGCTGGTGCGAGGCGATTACGCCGCACTCGTGAGTGAGGTTAGCGCTCGTGGTCGTGGGGCTAAAACCTTGCGCATGACACGAGTCGGGGCCAATCGATGGCGTGTTGCTGCCAGCGGTGAAGACCTCGTCTTTAAATACCGCATTCATGCGGCACGATTGAGTGATGGTAGCAGCTTCCTCAATGACCAGGGCGGCATCATCAATCCGGCTTCGGTGTGCATGTACGTTGAGGGTCGACGTTCCCAGTCTTTAGGTGTCTACGTTGGCCTTCCTGAATCGACTAAGTGGAGTTCCTACTCAGCCATGGAGAGTGGGGACGGGGTCGGGAGATTCACCGCCAGCAACTACGGCGAGCTGATCCAAAGTCCAATACTCTTGGGTCAGTTCTCGGAGCATAAGGTTCCCTACGGCGATCAAGTCGCTCGTATCTACGTTTCACCTCAAGGTTCGTCTTATTCGAATAACATAGCGGAAGGCGTTCAAGAGCTGCTCGAGAAATCGATCGACTACTTTGGCGCCCCGAAACAGAAACTCGACATGTTTCTCGGTTTCGCCTTCGGCTTAGGTCATGGCAATCAAATGCAAGGTGCAGGCCCAGACAACATGTGCATCGGTTCGGTTGACAAGCTCAGCGAAAGTAGCGTGAAGAATGCGCTTTTGTCCGCCGCCAGTCTCATGAGTCGAGCTCGCCTCCACGATTCGATCCAACTGGCTGATTGGAATGCCGTCGACTTCGATCAACTCATGGTCAACCCGATGTCATGGTTCCCGAAGGCGATGGGAAATTACTTCGGCCTCCACCTGATGCAACAATGCGGGCTCACAAGCGAATTCGGCCTGAGAAGCGAAATGGCCGCAAGAATCAACAAGGTCGAATCAGAACCTTCGAAGCGCCGTATCACCCTAACGGCGGCGGCTGAAAACCTCGCCCTCATGCGTGACTCCAGAAGCTCTTTTCTGCCAACCAACCAGAGCAATCAGTTCTTTGATGCCTATGACCGCGGCTTGGTCAACTTGCTCCTATTGGACTTGGCCATCATTGGCGACAGCGACGGCGAAAAAGGCCTCTCGGCCCTGGTGCAAAACCTGGAGCAGAAACGCGGAGTCCTGACTCAGAGAACGTTCCTGAGTGCTTGCAGCGCTATCGGCGGGAGTAGCCTCAAGAACTTAGCCGACGGCCTCATGAACGACATAGCCCTCCGTCCTTATGACGAGATCTCCCAAACTGCTGGTTTTCTTATCAATGCAGACGTTGGCAGTCGCTCTCAATTAGGCGCCAGCATGAATGGCACAAAAGTCGTCAGTGTGGCTCGCAACACATCGGCTTCGCGCGCCGGACTCCAAGCTGGCGATCAAGTTTCCCGCTTCGCAGGCAAGAACGTGGGCTCTGACCTGATGGGCGAAGTCGCGGCATTCCCAGCCGGCACATCGACGACCATCACAGTTGTTCGCCGGGGCAGTTTGGTGACCTTGCCAATCGAATTGACGGAAATAAGACGTGGTGGCTTCCGATTTGAGGAAGTCGCTGGTGGCAACAAGACGACAAGGGCCCGCTTTTACGGCAATGCAATAGCTCCATGAACCTCACTGTTTTCGCAATTTGGTGTATCGCGGCCTATCTCGTCGGTTCCATTTCATGGTCCTATATCTTTACGTGGAAACTGAAGGGGTATGACCTTCGGACCTATGGCAGCGGCAACCTTGGCGCGACCAATGCAGGGCGCCTCTTGGGCAAGAAATGGGCGGTCATCATCTATCTCTTGGATTTCGGCAAAGGAGTCTTCGGGACGTGTGCCGGAGTTTATTTCACCGATGAGCTGTCTTGGAATGGCATCTATGTTCCGATCGTCGGCGGCTTTCTGACGGTCATCGGCCACATTTTCCCGTTCTATTTGAATTTCAAAGGTGGCAAAGGGGTAGCAACGGGATCTGGGGTGGTGTTCGCATTAGCACCATGGACGGGTCTTTGTGCCCTAGGTGTCTGGGTGGTTGTCTCATTTCTGACGCGCCTTGTCTCGGCCGCGAGCGTGCTTTCGGCAATCAGCCTCCCGATCTGGTACCCCTTGCTGGCCAAGAGCCAAGACGATCCTCTGTTTTGGTCCTTTGAGTCTTTCCTAATTGCTGTGGCTCTTTTGGTCACCGTCATGCACCACACAAACATCAAGCGAATCCTTCGCGGTGAAGAAGACAAAAGTTGGGTAAAGAAGAAATGAAACGAATCTGTGTCATCGGTGCTGGTGCTTGGGGAACAGCTATGGCTGCCGTCCTCGCCGAAAAATCAAAACGGCGCGTCTATTTGGTGGGTCACGACGACGCCTACGTTAAGCAGATGGCCAAGAAGCGAGAGAATCCCAAGTTCTTGCCTGGCTACAAGTTCCACGATGCCATTGAGATCACGACCGATGGGGCCATGGCGATTGCTGATGCCCAACTCATTCTTTCAGGTGTGCCGTCGAAGTATCTGCGGTCGACCTGGTCTGAACTTGGCCCCTTGGCGCCCAAAGGGGCTCCCATTGTTTCTTTGACGAAGGGCATCGAGAACAAGACATTCCGGCGATCGACGGAAATCATCCGCGAGTATGTCGGCCGCAAGAACCAAGTGACTTGCTTGTCTGGGCCCAGTCATGCGGAAGAAGTGGCAAAAGGTCTGCCCACGACCGTCACCATCGCAACGCCAAACCTAAAGCTGGCTGCGATCCTGCAAAAGGAAATTTCGACCCCGACTTTCCGCGCCTACACCAATCGCGACCTTTTCGGCGTCGAATTTAGCGGTGCCATGAAAAATGTCATCGCCCTCGCTGCGGGAATCAACGATGGGCTCGGTTTTGGTGACAACACCAAATCGGCCCTACTCACCCGTGGGTTGGCAGAGATTATTACTCTCGGTTGCGCCATGGGCGCCAAACGAAAGACTTTTTACGGCATGGCAGGGGTTGGTGACCTGATCACCACAGCATTTTCGCCATTCGGACGGAATCGGGCCGTGGGCGAGCGCTTAGGAAAAGGCGAGACCTTGGAAGACATTTTGGCGACCAGTGCCCATGTGGCGGAAGGTGTCGAAACGACCCGCAGCGTCTATAACTTGGCTAAGGGAATGAAGATCGAGATGCCGATCACCAGCGAGGTGTTCCAAGTCTTGTTCAAGAAGAAAGACCCAAGAACCGCTGTCAGCCGTCTCATGACAAGGCGCTATAAGGGCGAATAGGCCAAACCAGCGGACATAGAGCACCGCTGCCCCGATTTGAGGCTTTTCGGGGAGCGCAAGCCACATCCATTTGTCAGAATGAACAGTCGGAAGACCGCCTCACTCATTGGCAACATAGTCATCGGCCGTTCCATTCGACAAAGTATATCTTTCATCTTCTTGCAGTTTTAGGCCCCACTGGTGGATTGAAACATTAGAAGTATCGAATTCGACCCTGAATGAATGAAATACAGCGTTGGTTCTCAAGAAAAGCGAGCCTATAATCTGCTGCAAGTTCTCAGTTGAGAACGTGTCAAACGATCAATTTTTCTTCTCTAAGAGATAGCTTGATCGTCATGAGCGCAGTCCAAACCTTGGTCTAAGAAGAGGTTAGGAGGGTCGGATGACGATCGGCAGAAGTTCGCAAAATGGACTCCGAGAATAAAAGCGGCCGGACGGTCGAAACCTTGAAGCAAGCCACTATTCGTTTCGCTGGTGACTCCGGCGATGGCATGCAAATCACAGGGACCCAATTCACCAACACATCAGCGATTTTTGGCAATGATCTTGCCACTTTTCCTGATTATCCCGCTGAAATTCGCGCCCCAGCTGGCACGATTCCGGGAGTTTCCGGGTTTCAGGTGCGATTTTCAAGTTATGACATTCATACTCCTGGAGATGAGCCAGATGTACTGATCGCCATGAATCCAGCAGCCCTCAAGACCAACATCAAGGACTTGAAGGCTGGTGGCATCGTCATCGTGAACACGGACAACTTTGGCAAAGGTGATCTCCAGAAGGCGAAATACGAAACCAACCCTCTGGATGACAACAGCCTCGACGGCTACCGCTTAGTCAGGGTCCAGCTGAACACGCTCACCAAGGAAACGCTGAAAGATCACGATCTCAGCTCCAAGATTGTGATGCGATGCAAGAACTTCTTCGCCCTTGGGATCGTCTACTGGCTCTACCAGCGCCCAATGGAAACGACGGTCAACTACCTCAACAAGGAGTTTGGCGAGAAGAAGAATCGTCCTGAGATTGCCGCGGCGAACATTGCGGTTTTGAAAGCCGGCTACAACTACGCCGACATCACGGCCGAATTCCAAGCTCAATATGAAGTGCCAAGGGCACAGTTAGAGCCCGGCACTTACCGCAACATTCAAGGAAACATGGCTGTTGGCCTGGGGCTCATTGCTGCCAGCTTGCAGTCCAAGCTGCCCCTGTTCCTCGGGTCATATCCGATCACACCGGCAACAGATATTCTTCAACAGCTCTCCGCCTACAAGAACTTTGGCGTGGTCACCTTCCAAGCTGAAGACGAAATTGCTGGCATCTGCGCTGCCATCGGCGCCTCCTTTGCTGGAAGCTTAGGCATCACCACAACCAGTGGACCTGGCATCGCATTGAAGTCAGAAGCCATGAACTTGGCTGTCATGACCGAATTGCCTTTGGTCATCGTCAACGTTCAGCGTGGTGGCCCATCGACTGGTATGCCAACCAAAACCGAGCAATCGGATCTTTTGCAGTGCCTCTACGGTCGTAACGGTGACAGCCCGATCCCAGTGGTCGCCGCTTGTTCATCTTCCGAGGCGTTTGAAGCCACGATCGAGGCATGCCGCTTGGCAATCAAGTACATGACACCTGTCGTGCTCTTGTCCGATGGCTATATCGCTAACGGTGCAGAACCTTGGCGATTGCCTGACCTCGACAAGTTGCCGAACTTAGAAGTGGATCGGCCAACTGAAAAAGACGCCGAGTGGTACCAACCATATTTGCGTGATCAGGAAACTCTGGCCCGCCCATGGGCGATCCCGGGAACTCCAGGCCTTCAGCACCGCATCGGCGGCCTCGAGAAAGAAGACGTCACTGGCAATGTCTGCTACGACCCAGATAATCACCAACAGATGACCGACCTCCGCATGGACAAAGTCGCGCGCATCGCCAATGACATCCCAGAATTTTCACTGATTCGCGGCACCACCGACGACAAGATCATGATCATGGGTTGGGGTTCTACTCTCGGCGCCATCACTGCGGCCGTCGAAGAACTTCGGGCAGCCGGAAAATCTGTGGCCCAGGCCCACTTGCGCCACCTGAATCCGTTCCCGCATAATCTTGCTGAGACACTTGCTCAGTTCGATCACGTCATCGTGCCTGAAATGAACAAGGGTCAGCTAGCCCTTATTCTGCAGGGCAAGACATGTCATAGAGTCGAGTCCTTCACTAAGGTGACGGGCTTGCCATTCATGACAAATGAAATCATCGCAAAAGCAAACGAGTACTTGGGGTAATTCAATGGCTACCGAAACAACACCACTGAAGAAAAAAGACTTCAAGTCAGACCAAGACGTTCGCTGGTGTCCTGGGTGTGGCGACTACGCCATTCTCAACTCCATGCAGACTGTCATGGCCAAATTGGGTCGTAAGAAAGAAGAAGTCGTCTTTGTTTCCGGAATCGGCTGCTCCAGTCGCTTTCCGTACTACATGGACACATACGGCTTCCACACCATTCATGGTCGTGCACCAGCTATCGCATCTGGTGTCAAGATTGCGAACCCAGAACTCGATGTCTGGTTGATCACCGGAGATGGCGATGCCCTCTCCATCGGTGGCAACCACTTCATCCACGCTCTGCGCCGTCGTGTGAATTTGAAGATTCTGATGTTCAACAACCGGATCTACGGTTTGACCAAGGGTCAGTATTCACCAACCAGCCCAATCGGCAAAGTGACGAAGACCTCGCCACTGGGTTCTTTGGATACACCTTTCAATCCGATCCACTTGGCATTGGCTTCAAAGGCCTCATTCGTCGCTCGCTCGATCGACGTGATGGGACCACACTTGCAAGACGTCATGATGCAGGCTGCGAAACACGAAGGCAGCGCATTCATTGAGATCTTCCAGAACTGCAACATCTTCAACGATGGCGCGTTCTCTCACTTGACTGAGCGTGACATTCGCGACGATCAACTGGTTGACTTGCGCCACGGCGAGAAGCTCATCTTTGGTAAGAACAAAGACATGGCCATCGTCATGGACGGCTTCAATCCAAAAGTCGTTGCCTTAGCTGATGTGGACGAAGCCGACATCCTCACTTGGGACGTCGACGCAAACCCTGCAATCCCTTATCTCATCGCTGGCCATGAAGAAGGCAAGATGCCGACTCCAATTGGAGTCTTCCGCGATACCAAGCGTGACACCTTCGAGAAGGGCGTCTACGACCAAATCAATGCGGCCACAGAAAAGCATGGTGTAGGCGACCTTAAGAGCCTCATCTATGCTGGTGACCTCTGGGAAGTGAAGTAAGTTCACTCTTCATCGTCGGCAAGAACAAAGCGGCCCGTCAGGCAACTGACGGGCCGCTTTTCTTTGCCCTGACTGAGGCGCCGTGTCGCACACGAGCCCCCTCGCGCAGCGCGGGCAGATTTACTACCTAATCCCCTTGTTTTGACGGTCGACGCCAAAGCACTCCACGATTATGATGCCCGAACGCAATTTGAATTGCGTTCTGACTTCCCCACATCTATCTGACTGGAGAGTGCTGTGACTCGTCTCATCAGTACCGCGTTATTCTTGGCTTCCTTGGCCGCCTTCGCCCTTACCTCATCAGCGCAGGAAGAAGGTGCCACAACAAAACCATCAGCAAAGAAAAACCTCGAAGCCAAAGACTACGGCACCTGGGAATCGCTTCGCGGTTCAGGAACACTCTCCCCTGACGGACGTTGGTTGGCTTATTCGATTCGGCGAACCAATTCAGAGAATGAACTTCGCCTGAGGCTCTTGGTGACCGACGAGAAGCACGCCATCGCTTATGGCAAACAACCGCAGTTCTCGAAGAACAATCGGTGGTTTGGCTATCTAACTGGCGTCTCAGAGAAAGAGAGCAAGAAGCTCAAGAAGTCAAAGAAGCCCGTCCACAACTCATTCACCTTGCGCGATCTCAAAGACGGCAAAGAAACAAAAGTCGAAGGTGTCTCGTCTTTTTCATTCAGTGAAGAAGGAAACTTTGTTGCTCTCAAGCGTTACGCCGGCAAGGACGCCAAGGGCGGCTCAGATCTTCTGGTTCGCAACTTAACGACCTCAGAAGAGATGTGCTTTGGCAACGTCTCTTCCCTCTCTTGGTGTGAGTCAGCGCCGCTCTTGGCGCTCACCGTCAACACCGGCGATAAAGTCGGCAGTGGCGTTCTGCTTTACAACGCCAACACCGGCCAATTGAAATCTCTTGATTCACACAAGGCCAAGTACAAATCGATGGGCTGGCGCGAGGATGCTGCAGACCTTCTGTTTGTAAGAGAGACAGATCACGACAAGAAGAAAGACGAAGAGCCGACCCATGTCGTCGTCGCTTGGCGCCACCTCGATCAAGTAGGAGCCAAGAAGACCGTCTATGATCACCGGGAAGACAAGTCCTTCCCAAAAGACATGCGCGTGGTCTCCTCTCAAGCTCCTTCTTGGCACCAAGAAGGCAAAGCCATCTTCTTCTCGATCCGCGAGTGGGAAAACAAACCAGAGAAGAAAGACGACAAAGAGGACCACACCGAAAAAGATAAGGACGTTGCCAAGACGGAGAGCCGTCCAGCGAAAGAGAAGAAAGACAAAACCGACGAGCACGAGCCCAAGAAGAAGAAGAAGAAAGAAAAGAAGGCGGTCGCCATGCGCGATTCCCTCGACGATCACGCCGGCGTTGAGGTATGGCATGCTCGCGATACCAAGATCATTCCCAGTCAAAAGAAGACCGCCGCTCGTGATCGCACGAAGTCATGGCTTTGCGCACTCTGGCTCGACAGCGACAAGTTCGTTCAGCTGGGTAACAAGACCGTAGACAGCATGGCGGTTTTTGAGAACGGCGATCACGCCTTGGGTCGCGATACAGACAAGTACGAAAAGGAAGCCATGTTCGGCCCAAACATGGTCGACGCCTACCTTGTCGATACCCGTACCGGTGAGCGCAAGAAGATCTTGGAGCACCACAAGATGCTCTTTGGCGCCAGCCCCAACGGCAAATTCTACCTTTACGCCAAGAACAATGCCTGGCACCTCTACGACATAATGAGCGATAAACACGACAAGCTCGATGTGACCGGCAAGGTGATCAATGACGAGAGCAAACACCTCACCGACGAAAAGCGGCCCTATGGCAACGGCGGCTGGTCGAAGGATTCGAAGTATGTCTACCTCTACACGCAGTTTGATATTCACCGCGTCGATCTGAGAGACCGCTCCGTCGTTCGCCTTACGACAGGCAAAGAGACCGGCACTCGCTTTCGCATGCTTGGTTTAGACCGAGATGAAGATCACGTCATTCACTCGAAACCGATCTACTTGACCGCTTATGGTGAATACACCAAGAAATCTGGCTTCGCTCGTCTCAACCCGGACGGCAGCGTCGATGACTTGATTGGGCATGACAAGAGAGTCAGTTCTCTTGCCAAAGCGGAAGATGCCGATGTCTATGTCTTCAACCAACAGGGGTTCGATGACTCACCCGACATCTTTGTTGCTGGACTCAATTTCAAAACACCGCGCCAGGTGACGGCGACCAATCCTCAGCAAAAGAGCTATCACTGGGGACATGCGGAGCTCGTCAAGTACACCAACGCTCACGGCGAAGAGTTGCAGGGCGCCTTGTATTATCCAGCCAACTATGAGGCTGGGAAGTCTTACCCAATGATCGTCTACATCTACGAAAAACGATCACAGAACTTGCACTCTTACAGCGCGCCAACTGAGACGAATCCTTACAACCCTGCGGTGTTCACCACGCAAGGTTACTTCTTCTTCCAACCAGACATTGTTTACCGCGCTCAAAACCCCGGGCTCTCAGCGGTGAATTGCGTGGTGCCTGCGGTGAAGGCCATTTTGGCCCGCGGCATGGTGGACAAAAAGAAGGTCGGACTCATGGGCCACAGCTGGGGTGCGTATCAAACCGCCTTCATCGTTTCGCGTTCTGAGGTTTTTGCTGCTGGCGTCGCCGGTGCCCCGCTGACCAATATGATGAGCATGTCAACGAACATCTATTGGAACTCGGGTAGCACCAATGCGCGTATCTTCCACGAAAGCCAAGGACGAATGGACAAACCGTTCTGGCAAGACATCGACACCTATGTCGCCAACTCTCCCATCTTCGGCATGGACTCCATGACCACTCCTCTTCTCATCGCCTTCGGTGACAAGGACGGTGCTGTCGACTGGCATCAAGGGATCGAGATGTACAACGCCGCCCGCCTCGCTGAGAAACAGCTCGTCATGCTGGTTTACGAAGGCGAGAACCACAGCCTGCGCAAGAAGCCCAACCAAGTTGACTACCACTGGCGCGTCCGCGAATGGTTCGACCACTATCTCAAGGGCACCAAGCCGGCTTCCTGGATCACCAAGGGCCAGTCCTTCCTCGACCGCGAAAAAGAAATCAAGAAGCTGGACAAAGAGAAGAAATCCAAGAAGGGCAAGAAGAAGCCTGAGAAAGAGTCGTCATCAAAGCCCTCAGCAAAAACTGCTAAGCGATAGCATCAAACACTGGCACAAGGTCACAACCAAGTTCAGTCAAACCCATAGGGACCGACTTTCCAAATCCCAACTGCCTACTCAAAGAGCCCTCAGTGCCTGGACGACAGTCGCGCTGGGGGTTTCTCTTGATCCCTTGGTACCAGGTAAACTTCCATCGGTTAACGCGGCGAAATGGCCCCCACATTCCTCGTCATACTGCCGTGGCGCCCCACCTACTTGTCATCACAAATTGAGCGATCAGTCTACGAACCTCACTTACAGACAGAGTTGAGAAGCACATGAACATGACTCTTCGAGCTCGTCCAAAACGAAAACCCTACGATTACATCGCCAGCTTGTCGTCACGAGATCCCTTTACAGAATCCTCTTAGTGGATAAAGTCTAAATCGGAGGCCCAAGCCTTATAGGAGGTAAGACATCCATGACAGTTTCGAAAAACTCTGCCGTTTTCGCGTTGCTCGCAGCAACACTGGTGCTTGGTTCTTGCAAAGACGCTGACACGCGACCCCAGCAATCCCAACCGGCAACCGAAAATCAGGCGCCCAGCGAGGAGAAAACCGTGCTTATCCAGTACCTTGAGATCGTGACTCCTGACTTGAATGAAACCTGCAGCGCCCTAGAGAAAATCCACGGCGTGAGCTTCAGCGAACCCGACCCAGGACTGGGTAATTCCCGCACTGCAGCGCTGAAGGGTGGCGGAAAAATCGGCGTGCGCGCGCCCATGCGGGCAGACGAGAAACCAGTCGTGCGACCCTATGTTCTAACAGAGGACATTGAAGCTTCGGCCAAAGCAGCTGAGGATGCGGGCGCCCAAATTGCTATGCCACCAATGGAGATTCCCGGCCACGGCAAGTTCGCCATTTACATCCTTGGCGGCATTGAACATGGCCTCTGGCAACTCTAATCCATGGCACACCGGGCGACTCGTTTACAGCGGTTGTTATCAACCCTATAAGATTTTGAAGGCGGCCCAACCCGCGGTGTAAGCAAGAAACCTTGGCATTTGATCCTGATTGAGAACGTCGTCTACTTGGCGAAAGAAGAAGCGCGCAAGCGCGCCTTCAAGACTCTGCGTCAGTTCACAAAACTGGACGCCAAAACAATCGCGAGTTGTCCCGATCAGGTTCTTGAGTCCGCGTGTCAAGAAGGTCGTATGGTTGACAATCAAGTGGCAGTATGAAACTGTTGGCACATCTGACTGATGCTCTGATCCACATCTTTCCGAGAATCGAACGGAGGGTGCCGCGCTTGAGTAATGGCGCTGTTGATCCGAACGTACTCTCGACCGAAGCAATGGCCGGGTTCCACGGCGTGCTTGGGCATTGGCACATAACGAATCGCAAGGTCGACCCTGGCCCTGCTTTCGATTGGGACCGTGTGGTTCGGGATTGATGACTTGAGCAGCAGTTCAGGACGCTGGATTAGGTCTCTTGGCCCGACCGGGGGGTGCCATTGATTGGGCTACTCTGACTGACCTGACACCGTTCGTGTACGTTTGGTGGCCTTGTTGATGGCTGCGTTCCAGAAGGGGCCCAGGGTTAGGGTCACGGCGATGAGGGATAACGTGGCCTGATAGGCGAAGTCTTCGATCAGGCGGATGCTGGCGCCAATGGCGGCTAGCACGAAGCTAAGTTCGCCGATGGGCGCAAGGAGAGCTCCGCCGCGTAGACTTTGGTACCAACCTGACCCGGAGAGTCTGAGAATGATGGCGTTGATGAAGGTGTTGGAAACCAGAATGACGGCCGACAAGAGTCCGACAGTTTGCCAATGAGATTGAAGAAACTTGAGGTCCAAGAGCATGCCGACGGACACGAAGAATACGGCAAGAAACACAACTCGGAACGGCTCCAAAGACTCGTGGATCCACTTGGTTTCCCTGGCGGAGGAAATCACGACGCCGGCCACAAAGGCACCCAGTGCCGTTGACAATTCCAGGATGGCCGTCAGAAACGACAAGCCTAAGCAAACCAAAATACTCACGAACACCTGCATCTCTCGGTCGTCGCCGACAAGACGTGACATGCCTAAGTTAATGGAGTCTCGCTTGGCCAAGAACACAATGACGGTGACAATGAGCAAGCTGCCAACGAACTGCTTCAAAAGAATCGTTCCGTCCGGAGAGACACCGCCCAAGAGGCCCAACACGACGATCATGGGAATGATGGCGATGTCTTGAACCAGCAGGATGCCCAGCACGTCATTGCCAATCTTGCTTTCCATTTCGTTTTGGTCTTTGAGAAGCCTGATAACAACGGCCGTGCTGCTCAGGCTCACGACAAAACCCAGAAGCACGATCCGTCCGGTTGGCCAACCAAGAAATGTGCCTATGGCCCAAACACAGGCAATGCTTGCCATCACTTGGGCAGCCGTTCCCAAGACCGAGGCTTTAAGCCCCTGCACAATCTTCTTGGGCGAAACCTCCATCCCGACAAAGAACAAAAGCAGAATAACGCCGAAGCCGCCGAGGCGTTGCAGTGGTTCCTCAGCGGTGATCACCCGCATTCCGAAAGGGCCGAGGAGCACACCGGTAAGCAAGTAACCGATCAAGGATGGTTGCCGCAATTTGCGCAAAACCAGGCCAACAATAACCACCACAAACATGATGGCCGTCACCGTCGGCAAGAGCGGATCGATATGCATGTGAGTCCTCAGCCAAGGTAGTTTGCGTCGTTAAGGTAACCTATCGGATTCTTAACTCTCTTTGGTTTGTACACGGATGCCCGGTTGGGAGCTTGGCTCCATGTTCGTTCGGATATGTATGTCGCGCTGTGGGAATGCTATTTCTATGCCGGCCTTTTTGAATTCTTCATCGATCGACTCATAGAGATTGGTTGTCACCGCCAAGCGATTCTCAAGATCCGACAAGTAGCACCTCAGTTGGATGTTCAGCGCGCTGTCCTCGAATCCTTCGAACGTTGCAATGGGACCCGGATCTTTGAGGATTTCTGGGTGCGAATCAGCGATTCTTAGCAGAATCGAACGGGCCTGCTGGGTGTCTGAGCCATAGGCCAAGCCCGTCATTATCACCACGCGATTGATGGCATTGGTCAAAGTCCAATTGGAAAGCCTGCCGGTGATGATGTCTTTGTTGGGCACGATGTATTCTTTGTGACTCCAATCGCGCACGATCGTCGCAAGCACTTTGACCCGCAACACTTTTCCAGAAACGTCGCCGATGGTCACGACGTCGCCAACACGAATACGTCTCTCAAAGAGCAGGATCAGGCCGCAAACAAAGTTGCCAAAGACTTCTTGTAGGCCAAAGCCAAGGCCAACCCCCATAGCTGCGATCAACCACTGCAACTTGCTCCAGAAAAATCCGATTTGACCCAGCGCGAGTGTTACCCCGAAAATTGCGATGATGTAACGAGCGACAGTCGTAATGGCATATCGAGACGATTGGTGCATTGGCAGGCGTTGCAAGATCGCCACTTCCATGGCACCAGGAATGTTTTTCACTGCTAGAACCGTTAGAAAAAAGGAGATCAAGCAGAATGACAGGTCAGCCAACGTCACAGGAATTTGAACGATCCTTGCTTTGCCGTCAGCCCCAATAACGGACTCTGCCGCCGAGCCTTCATAGTGCCAAAGCTCAAATTCACGGAGAGCTTCTAAGGCAGGCAGGACATCGACCCAGACATACCAGATGCCGAGAATGGTCGCCACAACCATGAAGCTCTTCAAGAGTTGTCGACTTTGAGCG